>NZ_CP139972.1:6680711-7028922 GCF_034424315.1 Chitinophaga sancti | reverse complement strand
TACATTGCATCCGTCCATGGGGTATCGCCTTTACCTTCGTGTTCAATACCGATGGTATAATAATTAGGATTGATGTACTGACCATTTGATGTTTTGATCAGGGTCCATGAAGGAGTGTATACACGGCCTGCATGCCAGGCGCTGTCTGTTTCCTTCACGTATTGATGTACTTCTCCCTGCTGGCCTACACCATAGTGAGCAGATACTTTGGAAGCAGGATTGCTGAACCAGCTGTCAGTGCCGGCAAGCGTACCATCCATTATATGAATAACGATGGCAAATGGGGTGTAATTCTTTCTTCCTGCTGTAAAATTGGGGCTTAATTTTGTTACGATACTCATCCTAAAGCATTGTTATGTTGTGGGGTATATTCATCTGCAACCAGCTCTGGTTCTTCGTCTACAGAGACAGGAGATGATGTTGCTTTCTCTACTGATACAGTCACGGGTGGCGTGGCAGTGATTGTGACTGGTGCAGCAGCGTTTACTTTACTAAAGTAAGTCTGAAAGAAACCTTCGATGAAATCAGCGCCGGCATAACCGATGGCAATAATGGTCACAATGGCTTCTGTCTGGTATCCGTCTGCGGTTTTGAGAGAAGCACCTTTGATGATCATACCGATGGCGCCGGCTACAAAACCGATGAAGATACTTACCCAGAGGCGGCCTGTATCCATTTTTTCAGGTGCATTTCCTGATGCTACCTGCTGTGCGTTGTAATCACTTAGTTTCTTTAGTCCTACTGCAATTCGGATTCCCTGGCCCAATGCACCAAGGAGACCACCGGCAATTACGGTGTAGAGGATGTCTGTGATTGACATAACATTCAATTTTGGGGGTTGTGGTTTTACAATATCGTTCTGGTATACCGAGTCTTGGGGCTTATGCTTTTTCTTAATAAGTCAAATATAACAAATGTGGGGATGTGTTGTTCAAAAAATAATTAATGAATAAGCGCTATTGCTCAGCCAGGCGGCCGATTACAACCGGACCAAACAATCCGGCAGGTAATAAATTCCATTCGGGCCGGATAAAGATATTAGTGTGGGTCACACGTTTGGCTTCCGGCAGGTGGCTGTCGCCTATAAGGCGATTCCGCCAACTATTAATTACAGTGATTTGCAGCTCGTTCTTTCCTTTTTTTAAGGACACGGGAACCCTGAAAGGTGGTGTCCATACAATGCCCAGCTCTTTTCCGTTTAAACTGATCTGCGCAATGCCGACATCTTCTATTCTTCCAAGGTCAAGATATAAAGAGTCAGATGATGTACCGTTCCAGTTAAATGCCTGTTGATAGGTAGCGGCACCGGCGTAATATTTTACTGCAGAATCGGTGTTGTTCGTCCAGCTTTCCAGTTTGGTAAATGTCCTGGATGGGATGTTTTTGAATTGCACCTGCCAGGGAGTGTCTAAAGTATCCTGGGGAATAAAAGCGAAGTGATTGGTGCCGGCTTTGCCATTGCCAGTTATAGGCGTTCGAAAAACCACAAAATAAGCCCCATATGGCGCAAAACTCAGTGGCATAATGGTATGACCCGCTACTTGCCTGAAAGACGAAATTTGCCTTGTTTCTCCGGTTACAGGGTCCCAGCATTCAGGTTGCCTGCCGGCGAAGTTGAAACTTGCATTTACTTGCACAGCAGTATCAGCCCGGTTGCTTACAAAATAGTAATCGATGCCTTCCTGCTGATGATGGATCCAGTTAATATTTTCACCAATAAAATCGGGTGTGAGAGTTGTATTTGTTTGTAAGGACTTCACTTTTTGCTGCACAGCGCCGGACAATTTATAATCAGCAGGAAGCACCAGTTTTTTGTAGCGCATACCACCGGGCAATTCAAGCATCCCATTTTTCAATTCCATTTTCATCAACTGCTCTTCATTGATTACATCATAATCATTGAATGGTAATACATGGGCCGGATCGCTTTCTTTATTCCGGGCAATGTTTGGTACATGATCGCCATAGTAGTATACTACATCTGCTACAAATCTACCCTGTTGCATCATGTATTGTACCCTTGCCATGTAGTTGAAGAAAGCATCTGCAAGCGGCCACCAGGTAATGTGCCTGTTGAAATGTGTTCCCGCAAAATATTCCTGCCCCGGCTCTCCCATGGATGCCGGAGAGGATGTAAATGTATGTAGAAATACCAGGTTCAGACCAGCACACACTTCGTGGTCAAAGGAGCTTTTCATATCGTGCCAGATCACATCATTCCAGTGTTTACCGATCGTTGTAAAGGCTTCTGCGCCTACCAGCCGCTTGTTGTAAATATGTGCAGCACTTGCAGCCTGTTTTACAAAAAAGCGGCTATCGGGATCTGGTCGATGTGCTGAAGGAGACCAGAACTCACTCATCATGATATCACTGTGCCCATAGTTTTTCAATCCATCGAAGAAACCCACATGGGGGCCGGCACTCTCCGGGCCTATGCCCATGCCGTATTTAGCAGCATGCACTTTGAATACCCTGTAATGATAATCAGCCACCAGGTCGCCGATTGTTTTCCTGAAATCATTCAGAAACTGGTTGCTGGCATCAGGGCTATCGATGATCTTCCCGGCTATTACAGGAAGATAAGGCAACAAATCATATCCCCTGCGGGCCTGGAATTCTTTACGGAAATTCTCCGTCCAGTTAATGCCCCCCAGCTCCCAGCTATCGGTTTGCAGGTAGCGTAGCGTTGTACCGGCATCTGTGCCAATACCATCCAGCAATGGTTTCACATGTGTATTCCAATAACGGTCAAAATGATCTGCATTCATGTAGTCTATTACAAGGCCCTGCCATTTACCACTGGCAGTAGAAATGTGTGCCCCATTATTGGTATAGCCAAAGCGCATGATCACCCATTTTCCTGCTGGCGCTTTCCATTTCAAAAGGCCGGTTTTATCCATATACCTGCTAATATCACGCACCTCGGAATGATAAGCATTCGCATTTCCCTTCACATCATTCTTTAATAAATAGCGGGTGTCAGCGGCAGAAAAACCGGCTTCTTCAAAGGCAGCTTTTTTTTGGAGATCTTTCAGCGGACGGATGCCGGCAGTATCTTTCCAGGGAAATGCAAGCACCGCAATATCCCTGTAAAATCCCAGGCGGGCAGGCGGTGTAGCTAACTGTATTTCAACCCTTTCATTTCCAGGCAGGGTAGTATCTGACCAGGTGAGATGCTTCGTTGATTCCTGTGGTGTTACATCCGGTGCCCCCAGGTTCCAGCCACTCTGAATATTCATACTTAATTCCAATCCCAAGCGGTGTGCCTCATGAACTGCGTGCTGAAATAAGACCACCCAATCAGGAGAACCAAACATCGGGCCTTCGGGTACGTTTCCATTATCCCGCTGATCCTGCCCACCTGCATCTACAATACAAGCACCACTGAATCCTTTGGCTTTCATCGCTTCCAGGTCGAGGGTAATGCTTTCTTTTGTTACATTGCCATTGAGCCACCACCACCAGCAGCGGATACCGGCACTGGCAGGAGGATGTGCAAATAAAGCGGGATCTATTTGTTGGGCATAGCTAAACTGGCAGAATAGTAGCAGGAGTAAGCATAAGTTTTTCATAGTGGAGATTCCTGTCGGGTATAGTTAGCGCTTCAGGCATATTTATCGTACACCTGAAGCGCTATAGAGTGATTATAGAAGAATTACAGAAGGCATATAGAAAGCTTATTGAATCCTTATAGAAAGTCTATAGATTCCTTAAAGCGGGTTTAGGACCTGCCTCTTTCCTTCCTTTGCTGATTTCCTGGCAGCTTCCAGTATCTTCACCACAATCAGGTTATTATTCAGGGAAGAAGGGTCATTCCCTGGTTTTATAGTGCCATTCAATACGGCAGCCAGGTATGTCAGGTTATCAGTATAAGCCGGTGCAGGTACAGTCAGCGATTCTGTATTATCCTTCTTCCTTTGCTGCAATTGATTTGCATTCAGGGCATGCAGATAACCGCTCTTACCAAATACCTCCCAGTCTTTGATACTGAAAGGCCAGTTCCAGCTGGCTTCAATAATACCTGTTGCATCAGGGTATTCCAGCAATATAGTAGCGTCATCATCTACTTTAGGATATACCGATGGTTTGATATGCCTTGCTACTGCTGTTACAGCAATAGGTGCTCTGCCATCCATGAGCCAGGTCATCAGGTTAGCACCATAACAACCAAAATCAACGATGGCCCCTCCCCCGTTTTTCACAGGATCCGTGAGCCAGTTTGTGAAATCTTTGCTGCACCCAATTTCTATAGGGCCTTCATGACCATCATGAACGATCATTTTTCTTACAGGGCCTACAGCATCTTTCTTTACCAGGTCATACACATACTGATTGGTGCTATACCAGGTGGTTTCATAATTGGTGAGCACAGGTATATGGTATTTTTCTGCCAGTGCTGCTATACGCGTAGCCTGGGCTACTGTGGTAGCAAGTGGTTTTTCTACCATCACCGGAATACCTTTGGGAGCACAGGCTTCTACCACCAGGATATGTTCTGCCACCGGGTTATACCCCAGCACAGCATCCGGATGCACCCTGGCCAGCAAAGCATCCAGATTTGGATAAAAGAGAGAATCAGGCAGGTGGTAACTTCTTTTGTACCTGGCTATTAACGCGGTGTCCGATTCGGCAATACCGGCTATGCGCACCTTACCTTCTTTAAACTGATGCATGAGCAAGTGCACATGATCATGATTGAGACCTGCTACGCCCACATTGAGCAGCTGCTGGGCGGTAGACATACACGTGGATAACAGCCCTATACAAAAGAGACTGTAACGGATTAACTGCTTCATATAACTGTTTGTTTATTAACCGACAACATTCAACACTTTCCAGCCATCTTCGTCCCTGAAGGTATACAATTGTTGGCGACTTTTCCCCCCGTCAGGAAAAATACAGCATTCTGTAATGAGGTATAAGTTATCAGTAATTTTCGTCCGCTCCGGAAAAGCCCTGAGCAGGTTGTGGAATACAGGAAACCCATTATCCTCCAGGTTTTTAATGAAAGAGAGACGGAGCACCTCTGCAGTAGCCTCGACTATTTCGGGGCTATTGAACCTGTCATTCATTTTTTTGAGCAATAACTTTGCTTCTTCATGGAAGTTTTTGCAGGACACTGCTTTTTCAATGTCATGCTCATCGTAGGCATCTTCCAGGCACAAAATTGCGCCCTCTGGTGTGGAAAAGTCATGTACAAAATAGTCGACTCCTTCATCAATGTACAAACCTACCTGCCTGTCAAAATCAACCAACTCATGATCTGGTAATCCTTCACGGATAGCACGGATTGTGTACCCACCTATCAGGCGGCCATTTTCAATAATCATCCAGTCAGTAATAAACCGGGGATCTATACCGATACGTTGATTGATATTTACAGAACTGACATAAACAGGTTTATTGCCTACTTCACCATAGAGGTTACCTTCATCATCAAAACTAGGTGTGGTCAGCCAGAGATGCTCGCGATTATTTCCGTCATCGATCAGTACTTTTACAGAGAAATATTGCTGTGCAGGCGTTGGAGCTGACAAGCAATCCTGAAAGTGATGCATAGTAGCTCTGGCTTTTTCAATGGCCCAGTTCATACGCTCATCAGAATCAGGAATTTGTACTACAGGTAGCTGTTCATTGGAAGCAAGTTCGCTGCGCTTCCCAAAGAGTCTGGAAAATAAGCCCATGGATAAATTCTATTAAAGGCAGTGGTTGATTGGTGCCACAGATTTACATTCTCGAATTACGAATATAGTCAATTTGAAATTATAATTATCATGTATAAATGCAATGAGGGTCGCCTCACGGCAACCCTCATCAAGGTTCTCAAAGGATAGTTACAGCATTTCGATTACATGTATATTGATTATTTACAGCCTGAATAATATGGCACAGATAATCCTGTCTTCCGATTTCACAAGATCCGGTCTCCAGTCTGCCGGCAAAGGAGTAGTGGTGTAACCGGTAGGAGAAGTTACCCCACCCTTACCGGCAAAGTAAGGAACGTTTGCATGTCTGTGCACATACTCGATTCTGAAAGTCAGGTTCTGATTTGGCATCCAGTCGAGGTTTGTACTACAATCCCATCCGGCAAACTGATCGCCAGGATTAGCGGAGAAAGGGTAAGCCCCTTCTGTTTTGGTAGGATCTGCCGGATTAGGCAATGGACTAGCCTGACCTGTAGGATACAGCACCAGGTACCGGCCGGGGTTTTTCATGGCACCGCCACCTATGGTCCATGCCAAATGATCATGGGCGAACCAGGTCCGGTTATAGAACATGGCACTTAAGAAATATTGTGCCGGCCCTTTGGTGCTGTCGCCATTAGAGAAACCATTTACGCCACCACCTTTTTCGAAACCAATATCACCGGTGAGGGAAAAGGCCATTCTTGTAATCCCGTTTGAATTGGGCTTATTGTAATATCTGTACAACACGCTGTTATCTGAGTGAAAACGCTTACGGTCCGGAATCATAGCAGCATCAGAACCAAAGTAGTTGTTAGTAATCAATTTCAGGTTATCATTCGGTGCATAAGTAATATTGAAACCTGCTCCGGGCATAGCATTGAACTTCCCATAGCTCTGCCAGCCATTGATCAGCCATGGTTCTATTTTCAGGTGTTTGGAAGGGAAGATCTGTACGCGCACACCGTTGAAAAACCAGGGGGTATTATCCGAAGTAAAGCTGGCCTGGTATTCCCAGTTCTCCACCTGGTAATAAGAGTTCAGGCCTATATAAGACATAAACATACCGGCATCCACGTTGATACCATACCATTTGTTGAAGTGGTAACCGGCATAAGCTTCGCTGATGTACCTGTAAGCATTATTCAATTGATATTGTCCTCTGTACACGCTATAGTCGTTGCGGGGTACAACGATAGAGCGTGTGCCAAACTGAGTGATGATACGGCCTCTGGCACCATTATAATTAAATTCACCACCAAGGGCTGCACTGGATACCTGCACTTCATTGTTACGTGCCAGTGCTGTAGAACCTACTACAGTATTGTCATTAGGATTGTTGAAAGAATGTGTGTAGTTCACATCCAGCATTACGATGCCAGTCACATACTTCGATTGCAGATTGGGTTGATCCCTTCTGTCATTCCCGTTTTGCCAGGTCATATCCATACCGCCAAAAGGCACTTTGGTAGTATCAGGTGCCTGTGCGAATGTTTGGACAGATGCAAGTAAAAGTACGCTTAATAGGTTGTTCATTTTGTATAAGTTTATTCGATGCCTGGTAATAGCCGAAAATTGTTCCGGTTTCGGCACGAATACTCCAAACACAATACTGTACTAGCTTTCAATAAAATCGAATTTTACAGGCACAAAAAAAAGTCTCTCAAAATGAGAGACTTTCTAAGAAAATGAGAAGGACTACTGCACTTCTGCCAGCGGTGGCTCGTACTTATAATAGCGTGTAGCAAATATTGTAAAAGCCAGTACCTGCCATCCTATTACCACATACCAGTATAAATAGCCCAATATCATGAACAACGAAATCACTATGGAAATAAGCACCCAACGGAAATATTTATCCTGGTCCAGCCGTGGAAAATACAAAAGCATCCGCCACATCACTAACATAGATACGCTCAGGCAGATAAATAATAACTGATCTAGTGGGCCTGCGACCTGATAAGTTCTCACTGCGAGGAAAATAAATTCCGGCAACAACAATACAAAGTAGCCGAATGTAGTATGTACATATCTTTTCCACAAAGGCAATGGTAACTGTATGGCGATGGATACCTTCAGGTCGTCGAACTGCCTGTGATTAAAGACCAGTACAGTGTGCGCGAGGAGTACCAGTAGCAATCCCACCAGCATAAAACGCAGTTCATAAGGCTGCTCCATCAATGAATAGGTAGCAATGATGACAAGCCCTGTTACGCCTTTGGTAATAAACAGTGAACGACTTCCATTATTCAACAACTCATATAAGTAGTATGCCCACAATGGTTTTGTAAATAAGCGGTTCAGCTTTTGCTGCCACCTGATAAATAAAGATGTCGTTCCAGGGTTTTTAATTTTTCGATCATATACAAATAAGGGTATTACTGACATCAGTGCCTGAAACAAAACAATTGTAACAGCAGCGCCTATATGTTTATCTCTCAGGGCAATCCAAACGGCAGCACTGCTATATACCAGTGCCGGCATATATAGAGAGAAATGGATACGAAACCATGTCAGCCATTTTTGCTGACCGTCCAGCACTCCCAGCGTTGCATACAAATACAGTGATTCTCTTGCACTCAGTGTTTTTAAAACGAATAATGCACATTTTGCGTTGTACACAGTCCATCCCAGTAATACCAGGCACAGGAAATCTGTGTTGCCTGTAAAACCCCTGATCAATGTAAGGTGATAGGAAAGCAGCATATTGCCTGGTACTATTCCAAAAAAGAAATAGAATACCAGGAAGAAGATAGCCGCATTTGCTGCATAAAAACGGCCGGTAAATATTTTAGATAAGGCCATGAGCTGCTACAATATTTTTATCCTGTACCTGTAAGCGGATAGAACTGCCCGAAACTGGCTGATGTGAACTAATAATAAAAGTAATACCGAATTGTGTATGAAATTCTTCCACCAGGTTATTGATCAAAGGAACTGTCTGCACATCTAAAGTAATCAATGGTTCATCGAGCAAAATCACTTTAGGTGTACCTGTAAATGCCAATACCAGCGACAGTTTTTTCAACATCCCGCTTGAGTATCCACTCACAGGTCTGTGAAAAAACTCCTGGATCCCTAATAAGTGTATGATCTGATCCAGGTCTTTATAACCTTTCCCTTTGGTTTTCAGGTATAAGTGAAGCAGATCTTTTCCTGTTAAAAAACCCGGATAAACAGGCTCTGCTTCTGCATAGTTTACAAGGCGTCGAAATTGAACAGGTTGCTGTTTAGCCTGTACATTGTCCACACTGATTTCTCCCTGGCTGGGGATCAGTGCTGCCATTACTTTCATACAGGTGGTCTTGCCTGCTCCGTTTCCTCCTAATAGCCAATAGGTTCCATAGCCCAGCTGGAGATCGGGGATATTCAGAACTACATGATCCTCATAGGCTTTAATCACATTTTTTAAACGAAGAACGGGTGCAGGCATGATGAATGATTATACTTTCTGCTAATATTGTACAAATATTCTTTTTTATCCTACTGGTAGTAAATGAATTAACAAAATATTGATAAAAATTTAGTCCGGTTTTCGGAAAAAAAACTAAATAATATCTAAATTATTTTCTATGTGCAAAACGGTTGCAGATAGATTTAACATGCGTGAATTCGCCTGTCCTGCTTCATTTTCTAATTACCCACATGTGTTTTCCACAGTCCGTTAATAACTTAAAAGATAGCCAGCGAAGATCATCATTACATTTGTATTAGTTCATGGCGAAGTTGTGCCCCGAGAAAAATATAACCAGCGCAATACACCTGTCCTGAACAAACCAGCGTACACGTATTAATATAACAAAGGGTATTACAGAAAAAGGGTTCGAATGCAATAAATTGGCGGGAACGTCTCCTTTCCGTATGCTCTGGCATGTCTATATACGTTAACCATAATTAAACAAAATTGAGTGATGAACTACGAGAATGAACTCCTTTTAAGGGAAAATAAGGATCGCTTTGTCTTGCTGCCAATCAATTATCCGGCTGTATGGGAAAAATATAAGAAGCACGAAGCCAGTTTCTGGACAGCTGAAGAAATTGACCTGAGTGGAGACCTGAAAGACTGGGCTAATCTGAATGATGGGGAACGTCACTTTATTACACATGTACTTGCATTTTTTGCTGCCAGTGATGGCATTGTAAATGAGAACCTGGCAGTAAACTTCATGAGTGAAGTACAGCTACCGGAAGCTCGTTGTTTTTATGGTTTTCAGATCATGATGGAAAACATCCACTCAGAAACCTACGCATTACTGATTGATACTTATGTAAAAGACCCGGTGGAGAAAGACCGCCTGTTCCATGCGATTGATACCGTACCTGCTGTTAAGAAAAAAGCAGAATGGGCATTGCGCTGGATTGAGAACGGCAATTTTGCTGAACGCCTGGTAGCATTTGCTGCAGTAGAAGGTATCTTCTTCTCCGGTAGCTTCTGTTCTATCTTCTGGCTTAAGAAGAGGGGTTTGATGCCAGGTCTTACATTCTCCAATGAATTGATCAGCCGTGACGAAGGACTGCATTGTGAATTTGCATGTCTGCTTTATAGTATGCTGGAACAAAAGTTATCGGAAGAACAGGTTCACCAGATCATTTCCAACGCAGTAGAAATTGAAAAGGAATTTATTATCGATGCGCTACCTGTAGCATTGATTGGCATGAACAGTAAGCTGATGGCCGAATACATCGAATTTGTAGCAGACCGCTGGTTATCAGAATTAGGATATAGCAAAATATATAATACTGCAAATCCGTTTGATTTCATGGAGATGATTTCTCTCCAGGGAAAAACCAACTTCTTTGAAAAACGTGTAGGTGATTATCAGAAAGCGGGTGTAATGTCTGGAAAGGATACACAGACTTTCAGTCTTGATGAAGATTTCTGATTATTTACCGGATTCAGGTATAAAGGCATAATAATTGCAAGCTGTAAGCTGACATTTTTTTGCCCACACATATTCGAACAATACTAACCTTTTAAATTCATTTAACCATGTTTGTAATTAAGCGCGACGGCCGCAAAGAAGCGGTAAAGTTTGACAAGATTACTGCCCGCGTTGAAAAACTTTGTTATGGATTAAATGCGGACTATGTAGATGCTATCGACGTTGCCAAGAAAGTAATTCAAGGCTTATATGATGGTGTAAATACTACCGAGCTGGATAACCTGGCTGCCGAAACAGCCGCTTCGCTTACTACAAAACATCCTGATTACGCACTGCTGGCTTCACGCATTGCAGTAAGCAACCTGCATAAAAATACAGTGAAATCATTCTCTCAGACAATGAGGAACCTGTATGATTATATCGATCCTAAAGTCGGCAAACCCGCTCCACTGATCTCTGACGATGTAATGGAAATCATTAGCAAAAATGCAGAGATCCTTGACTCCAATATCATTTACGATCGCGATTTTGCATTTGATTACTTCGGTTTCAAAACACTGGAACGTTCTTACTTATTAAAGATAGACGGGAAAGTGGCGGAACGTCCACAACATATGTTGATGCGTGTGGCAGTTGGTATACACAAAGACGATATTGACGCTGCTATCAAAACATATAACCTGATGAGCGAACGCTGGTTCACACACGCTACGCCTACCCTGTTCAATGCAGGTACGCCAAAGCCCCAGATGTCCAGTTGCTTCCTGCTCACCATGCAGGACGATAGTATTGAAGGTATCTATGATACACTCAAGCAAACTGCAAAGATCTCACAGAGTGCAGGAGGTATAGGCCTGAGCATTCACAATATCCGCGCTACAGGTTCTTATATCAGTGGTACCAATGGTACAAGTAACGGGATCATTCCGATGCTGCGTGTGTTCAATGATACGGCACGCTATGTAGACCAGGGTGGAGGTAAGCGTAAAGGCGCTTTCGCTATCTACCTGGAACCATGGCATGCTGACATTTTCGAATTCCTGGATCTGCGTAAGAACCACGGTAAAGAGGAAATGCGTGCAAGAGATCTTTTCTATGCACTGTGGGTACCAGACCTGTTCATGAAACGTGTGGAAGAAAATGGCGAATGGAGCCTGTTCTGCCCTCACGAAGCACCAGGACTGCATGAATGCTGGGGTGAAGCTTTCGAGAAATTGTATACAAAATATGAAAGTGAAAACCGCGCACGTAAAACTGTGAAAGCACAGGATCTGTGGTTTGCCATTCTCGATGCACAAATTGAAACAGGCAATCCTTACCTGCTGTATAAGGATGCTGCAAACAGCAAGTCGAATCAGCAGAACCTGGGTACTATCAAGAGCTCGAACCTGTGTACAGAAATCATCGAGTATACAGATGCTAATGAAGTAGCAGTATGTAACCTTGCTTCCCTGGCATTACCACGCTTCGTGATCGATGGTAAATTTGATCACCAGCGTTTGTTTGATGTAACTTACCAGGTAGCGATTAACCTGAACCGCATCATCGATCATAACTTCTACCCGGTTGAGCAGGCACGTAACTCCAACCTGCGTCACCGTCCTATCGGGCTGGGTGTACAGGGTCTGGCAGATGCTTTCATCCTGATGCGTTATCCGTTTGAAAGTGAGGAAGCGAAACAGCTGAACAAAGATATCTTTGAAACCATCTACTTTGCAGGCCTCACGGCATCCAAAGACCTGGCTGTAAAAGAAGGCGCTTACGAAACCTTCCCTGGCTCTCCGGCCTCAAAAGGGATCCTGCAGTTTGACATGTGGGGCGTATCTCCTTCCAGCCGCTGGGATTGGGCTTCACTGAAAACATCGATTAAGAAGCATGGTATCCGTAACTCACTTTTACTGGCGCCAATGCCGACTGCATCTACTTCTCAGATCCTTGGTAACAACGAATGTTTTGAACCATATACATCTAACATCTACACCCGTCGTGTACTGAGTGGGGAATTTGTGGTAGTAAACAAACACCTGCTGAAAGATCTGGTAGAGCTGGGCCTGTGGGATAATGATATGAAGAACAAAATCATTGCGGCAAACGGTTCTATCCAGCACATCCAGGAAATACCAGCTAATATCAAAGCGCTGTACAAAACCGTTTGGGAAATCAAACAACGTACAATTATTGATATGGCTGCTGATCGTGGTGCTTTCATTTGTCAGTCTCAGTCACTGAACCTTTTTGTTGATACACCTTCTGCTGCGAAGCTGACATCTATGCACTTCCACGCGTGGAAGAGAGGTCTGAAAACAGGTATGTATTATCTGCGTACACAGGCTGCAGCACAGGCAGTACAGTTTACTGTAGAAAAACAGGGAGGCCAGAATATGGAACCTATGATTGCAGCAACAGCTCCTGCAGGTGAAAAGAAAGTAGATCCAAAGCTGGATGAGGTGGACATAATTGAAGGTGCAGTGTGCACCATGGAAGAAGGCTGTGTGACTTGTAGTGCTTAATGCAAAAAAAACTCAATAGATAAAAAAAGCTTTTGCCTATGGCAAAAGCTTTTTTTATCTGGATTTATTCTTCTTCATAGCCCCATTGCTCCAACAGGGTATTATACTGTTCATCCGGCAAACTCCGTTTCTCATAATGCCCTGCCAATGTCTTTTGTCTCATCGCTTCATAAATACTCACCGCACAGGCTACAGATACATTCAATGAACGGATGATCCCCATTTGCGGAATAATAAAATTGCCATCAGCAGCTTCCAGGAATGCTTTCGATACACCTGTCTGCTCATTTCCAAACACTAATGCAACAGACGCTTTAAAATCAATATCATACAAACTCACCGAATCCTGTGCCAGGTGGGTAGTCATCAATTTATCATATCGCTGCTTCAATACCCTGATACATTCATGCACATCCGTATACTTATGATGCGTTAACCATTTATTCGCACTCGATGAGCTTTTGGCACCCCATTTTTTTACTCTTGGAGGCTTGTTACTCACGGTAAAAATCTCCTGTATACCTACAGCATCGCAGGTACGCATGATAGCAGCAATGTTATGCGGATCTTCAATATTCTCCAGCACCACTGTGAGGCCAGCCTGGCGTCTATTCAATACGGACAGTATTCGCTCTCTACGTTCGGGCGTCATAATCAATTAGATATAAAAATTCAAAGGCAAAAGTAAGCTAATTTGAAGAATACGGTATTTACTTGTTATCTTCAATCGGAATATATAAACCTATATCTGCCACATGTTAAAGAAGATCCTGAAAGTAACCGGTATACTGCTGCTCGTATTATTAGTTGCAGCTATTGCCATTCCTTTCCTGTTCAAGGGAAAGATTATGTCCATCGTAAAAACTGAACTGAACAAGCAGTTAGAGGCGGACGTTGACTTTAAAGACGTAGATATCAGTCTGATCAGACACTTCCCGCGCCTTGCCGTAGCACTGGAAGATCTGCAGGTGGTAAACCGCGCACCTTTTCAAGGAGATACCCTGATCTCCGTGAAAAAAATCGATGTGGCATTGAACCTGATGAGCGTAATTAAGGGTGAAACCTACGATATTTACAACATCAATATTGAGGCACCCCGCATTCACGCCATTATCAACAAAGATGGTAAGGCTAACTGGGATATTACCAAACCGGATACAGCCCAGGCCAATCCGGCAGATACCGCTGCGACTAAGTTCGCAATGAGACTGCAACAATATAAAATCGAAGATGCTTATATCGAGTATACTGATCGCGAAGGAGATATGGGCCTGGTCATCGAGAACCTGAACCATTCCGGTAAGGGTGATTTCACACAGGACCTGTTTACCCTCAACACCACGACCGAAGCAGCAGCAGTTACCTTCCGTTATGGCCTTATCCCCTACCTGCTGCGCACCCACACTAAAATGGATGCAGATATCAAGGTGGATAACAAAACAAGTACTTACACCATTCAACAGGCCAAAGCCAGCCTGAATAACCTGCAGCTCACCGCGCAGGGTTCTTTCACATTAGTGAATGACAGTACTTATGGCATGGATCTGAGTATGAAGGCGCCTTCTATCCAGTTCAAAGACATCCTTTCCCTGGTACCGGCTATCTTCATGAAAGACTTTGACAAGATCAAAACTTCTGGTACAGCATCCTTTGATGCCTATGTAAAAGGTACATACAGCGCTTCACAGATGCCAGCATTTGGCCTGAACCTGAATGTAAAAGATGGTTATTTCCAATATCCTGACCTGCCTAAACCAGTTAAGAATATCCAGATCGCCCTGAAGGTCAACAATCCTGATGGCGTTCCTGATCACACGATCGTAGACATGCCATCAGCTCACCTGGATATGGACAATACGCCGCTGGACCTGCGTCTGCTGGTAAAAACCCCTGTATCTGATATGTATGTAGATGGTGCTGCAAAAGGTAGCCTGGACCTGTCTAAAGTAACCGAATTTGTAAAATTGGACCAGGGAACTGCCATCAGCGGTATTGTAGATGCCGACGTAAGCGCAAAAGGTAACATGAGCGCTATTGAAAAGCAGCAGTATGATCGCTTTTATGCAGCAGGCACCATCCTGGTGACCAATCTCCTCTATCGTAGCAAAGACTATCCTGACGGCGTAAAGGTGAATACCCTTTCCATGAAATTCAACCCTAAAAATGTAACAGTTGAATCATTCGATGGGCAGTACATGGGTACTAATTTCAAAGCCAATGGTGCTGTAAATAATATGCTGGCTTATGCATTTAAAAATGAACCGCTGGATGGTAACCTGACCGTGAAAGCAGATCAGATAGATCTGGATAAATGGATGGGAACAGAGACCAGCACTACCACAGCAACGGATACACCAGCTGCACCATTTGCAGTACCTGCCAACCTGAATCTGAGCCTGAATGCAGCAGCAGATAAAGTTCACTATGACAAACTGGATCTGACTAATGTAACCGGAGCCCTGCTTGTAAAGGACCAAACCGTTACGATGCAGCAGGTAAAAGCGAATGCCATGCAGGGTACAATGGAGGTAAATGGGAGCTACAGCACAAAGACCAATCCTAATACACCTGATATCAGCATGGCGTACAACGTACAGCAAATTGATATACAGCAGGCATTTAAGTCTTTCAATACTGTACAGAAACTGATGCCGATTGCCCAGTTCATTGGTGGAAAGGTAACATCTCAGTTAAGTTTGAAAGGCCAGCTGGGAAAAGATATGATGCCGGTATTGAGCAGCCTGAATGGGGATGGTAATTTGCTCGTGCTGGAAGGTGCATTACAGAAATTTGGCGTGGTAGATCAACTGGCCAATACACTGAATGTAACCGCCCTTAAAAACCTGTCACTGAAAGATCTGAAAACCTACTTCTCTTTTGAAAATGGAAGAGTGAAGATCAGCCCCTTCACGGTAAACTTCAATGGTATGCATATGGTAATCGGAGGCTCCCACGGCTTTGACCAGTCATTGGATTATACCATGCTGATGACACTGCCAAGAAGCGTGATCGGCAAGCAGGGAGATGCCCTGATTACGAGCCTGGCCACTCAGGCTAGTAATAAAGGTATACCCGTAAACGTAAGTGATAGTATTCATTTAAATGTTTTATTGGGCGGAAATATCTTAAAACCAACATATAAAACTAACTTGCAGGAAACCGCTGGAAATACAATGAATAACCTGAAAGATCAGGCGGCTACTTTAGTTAAAAATAAAGTAGACACTGTGAAGACGGCGATTAAAGACACTTTGCAATCAGTTAAAAACCAGGCTGTCGCCACCGTTAAAGAAGCAGCAAAAGAAGAGCTGAAAAAGCAGTTATTGGGAGGAAAGAAGGATACAACGAATACGACTACGCCTTCCAACAAGGCGGAAGAATTGAAAAATGCTGGAAAAGAGGCGGTAAAAGGAATCGGAAACATTTTCAAGAAGAAAAACAACTAGGGAACACATTATAAACATTTATATACACCAATAACGGGCATAATGCACCCTTAATCCGAATTTTTTTTGAGGATTTTCTTAATTCACTAAATTGGACAACTTTTTGTCTGACATTTTTATCACCTTAGCAAAGCCGTGGAAAATTGCTTATTCTCCATCCTTTGAGTGGATGACATGTTAACTTGAGAGAAAACCTTAATAAGTATATGGAATACGAGCGTTACATATCAGATGGCCTAATCGAAAAACACTTTCTCGGGTTTACTTCTCTTGAAGAGGAAGAAGACCTGCGAATCCATTTGAATATTTTTCCTGAATTACATACAGAAATGGAAGATGTAGAACGTCGTATAGAACGGGCAGCATTTAAGGATGCGCCGATGCCTCCCGCACATATTAAAGTTGCTTTGATGCAGCGAATTGCACGGGAAGAGGCTACCAGACAAGCAAATGTGTCATCCCGTATGCAAAATAAGGTGTATAGAGATGTTGCGCCACCAGAAGATAAAATTACTGTTCATATAGGATGGAAAATATTTCTTATATTCTTTCTATCCTCGATTGCCCTGTCCCTGTTAGCCATTTTGCTATACTACAGACAAGTGGTTGGTAAGTAAAATGTTAAAGCCCGCTCAATTGAGCGGGCTTTTTTTATCCTTTTGAAATAAGGTGGCCAATGGCCACCTTATTTATTTATACATCCATATGATCCTGCATCACTTTATAATTGTCCTGTATCGCCTTCAGTTTCTCCTTACCATAAGCCAGCCTTGTAATTGTTACAAACAACACCGGTACAATAAAGATGGCCAGGAAGGTAGCGGTAAACATACCCCCCAACACTGTCCAACCCATCGTCTTACGGGATTCTGCACCTGCACCGGAAGCCAGTACCAGTGGCAGAATACCTAACAGGAACGCCAGGGAAGTCATGATGATAGGACGCAAACGCAGCTTCGCAGCTTCTACAGTCGCTGTTACCAGCTCCATACCCCTATCCACACGTTCCTTCGCAAATTCCACGATCAGGATCGCGTTCTTTGCCGACAAACCAATCAACGTTATCAAACCAATCTGTGCATATACGTTATTACTGATCTTTGGCAGAAAGGTTAGCGTCAGGATCGCACCAAATGCACCAATCGGCACTGCCAGCAATACGGAGAATGGTACAGACCAGCTTTCATACAATGCTGCCAGGAAAAGGAATACGAATATGATAGAGAGCGCGAAAATGTATACCGTCTTACTACCGGATAGCAACTCTTCACGGCTCAGGCCAGAGAACTCATATCCATAGCCTTCAGGCAGTACCTCTGCAGCAACTTCTTTCAGCGCATTGATCGCATCACCACTACTATACCCAGGTGCCGGGCTACCGTTAATTTCCGCAGAACGGAACAGGTTATAGTGAGAAATTACCGGCGCAGTTTCTATCACTCTGTAATTAGTTACCGCACTCAATGGCACCATGTTGCCGCTTGAATTCTTCACAAACATCTGGCTCAGATCCTTGATATCACCACGATAGCTGGAATCAGCCTGTGTGAGTACGCGGAAGTTACGACCATAGATAGTGAAGTCATTCACATAGGAGCTACCCATATAAGTAGATAAGGCGGTTGCCACAGAAGAAATAGATACCCCCATCTTCTTCGCTCTTTCACGGTCTATATCCAACTGGTAACCGGGTGTGCGTGCCGTGAAGAAGGAGAAGCTCCTTGCTATTTCACGACGCTGGTTAATCGCAGCTGTAAATTTCTGTAATACGGCTTCAAATGCTTTGATATCAGGATCTCCACTACGCTGCTCCAGGATAAAGGAGAAACCAGCAGTACTACCCAAACCTGGAATAGCTGGTGGCTGGATTACGACTACAGATGCCTGTTTCCAGCGGGAGAGCTTTGCTTGTATATTAGCGGCAATTGCCTGGATCTGCGTTTCTTTGGTCTTTCTGTCATCCCACGGTTTCAGCTGTACGAAGATGGTTCCACTGTTTGACTTGGTCGCAAAACTAATTACGTTCAGACCCCCCAATGCTGCATAGTGACCAATACCAGGTACACTGTCCAAAGCCTTCATCATACCATGCAGCGCATCCACAGTACGCTCTGTAGAAGCAGATTCCGGTAAGTCGAAGGTAACGTATAAACGGCCATCATCTTCTATAGGTAGGAACCCTGTAGGCTTGGTTCTGAACAGCATAAACACACCCACACAAATACATAGCAGCAGGATCATTACATACCTTGCCCAACGGATACTTTTCTTAACCCCCAGTGAATAACGGCTGGTTACATGACCAAACCAGTTATTGAAACGATAGAATAATTTGTTCAGACCTTTTGAATCCTTATCCAGGTGCATAGGACGCAGAATCAGCGTACACAATGCAGGCGTCAGAGACAGGGCGACGAAAGCAGAGATCAGTACAGAGATCGCGATCGTAATCGCAAACTGCTGATACAATCGACCTACGATACCGGGGATAAATCCTACCGGTACGAATACCGCTGCCAGGATCAGCGCAATTGCGATAACCGGTCCGGAGATTTCTTTCATAGCCTGTATGGTGGCTTCCTTCGGCGACATCTGCTCATGATCCATATTATGCTGGACCGCCTCCACCACCACAATGGCATCATCCACCACGATACCGATAGCCAGTACGAAACCGAACAGGGTCAGGGTATTGATGGTAAAACCCAGTGGTATAAAGAAGATAAACGTTGCAATGATAGACACCGGAATCGCCAGCACCGGAATGATGGTCGCTCTCCAGCTCTGCAGGAACAGGAACACTACGATCACCACCAGGAACAGGGCTTCCAGCAGAGTTTCAACCACCTCGTGAATAGACACTTTCACAACAGATACTGACTCGAATGGTACTACGTAATCTACATCCGCAGGAAATGCTTTCTTCAGTTGTTCCATTGCGACAGTCACATTCTCTGCAGTTTCGATCGCGTTACTACCAGGCGCCTGGTATACCAGCAGGTAAGAAGCTCTTTTACCATCTACGAAGGAGTTACCGGTATAGTTGAATTTACCCAGTTCTACGCGGGCTACATCTTTCAGGTAAACGAGGCCACCATTGTTAGGCTGGGTCTTTACAACGATATTTCCGAACTCTTCAGCATTTGCCAGACGACCTTTTACGAAAATATTGTACTCATAGGTCTGACCGGTTTTTTGAGGAGGTGCACCTATGGAACCAGCTGCAATCTGAGCATTCTGCTCTGTAATAGCAGCTTTCACTTCATCGGCCGAAACATTCATTTCTGCCAGCTTATCAGGCTTCAGCCATACACGCATACTGAAATCATCTGCACGGGTAAAGATATCACCCACACCTTTCGCACGCAGCAGGGCATCTTTAATGAAGATGTTAGTATAGTTGTCCAGGAAGGTCACATCATGTGTTCCCTTGGGAGAATATAATGCCACCAGCATCAGGATACTGGGGTTACGCTTCCTTACGGTAAGACCTAAACGTTGTACTTCCTGGGGCAGGGTTGGCTGAGCGATACCCACACGGTTCTGTACATCCAGCGCCGCGATATTGATATCTGTACCTACTTCAAAGTTTACAGTAAGGCTCATGGAACCACTGTTTGTACTGTTACTGGTCATGTATGTCATACCAGGCGTACCGTTTACCTGTACTTCTACAGGCGTGGCTACGGTCTGCTCAATGGTCTGGGCATCCGCACCTGTATATGTACCTGTCACCTGCACCGTTGGAGGTGAGATTTCAGGATACTGACCGATAGGCAGGTTGAGCATCGCCAATATCCCTACCAACACCAGTACGATAGAGATTACTATCGCGGTGACCGGTCTGCGTATAAAAGTATTTGCAATCATGTTCTTCTTCTATTGATTCAAACTCAAACTGTTTACTATTATTTTTTAGGAGCCTGGCCTGGGCCCTGCTGCGGTTGTTTTGGCACACCTGAAGTGTCTATCGCGCCGCCATCACGCAGACGATTGAAGCCATCAGTGATAATTACTTCACCGGCTTTCAGACCATCACTTATTACAACGCGATCTCTGAGTTTTGGCCCCAGGTGGATCTTACGTTGTTCTGCAATCGTATCTTTTGCTACGAATACGAAGAATTCACCCATCTGCTCTACTACAGCCCTGTAAGGGATGATTACATTTTCACCACTCTGCTCGTTCAGCACCTGCAGTACAGCACTCATACCATCTTTCAGCTCATCTTTAGGATTGGCGAACTCGATACGTACTTTGATCGTAGCGGTCTGGTTGTCTACTCCACGGTCAACGGCGAGTATCTTACCTTTTTCAGAATAAGGAATACCTCCTGGCAGTGTAAGGCGGAAAGTAGAGTCATTCGGCGTAATAGTCTTACCCTGCATAGCTGAGAAGCGGGGAATATCAGTTTCGCTCACCACAATATCCACAGCGATTGGGTTCTCGCTGGACATGGTATTCAGTAATGTAGATCCCTGGCTGATCTGTGCACCCAGTTTTACCTGAGAGATACCAATACGGCCTGTGAATGGCGCTTTAATAACAGAATAATCCAGGTCTGTGCGGGTAGAGAGCAAGGCTGCTTCTGCAGCTGCTACGCTGGCACGGCTGGTTTCGAGGGTAGCATCGGCATTGTCGAGTGTTTGACGTGCGATCGCATCCTGCTTGGCCAATTCGTGATAACGGTTAGCATCCTTCTGAGCACGCACCAACGTAGCTTTTGCGCTCGCCAGATTTGCTTCGGCCTGACGTACAGCGGCTTCATATTTACGACGGTCTATTTCATACAGTGCTTTTCCTTTCTGCACGACCTCCCCTTCTTTAAAAAAGATACCGGTGATATAACCGCTTACCTGTGCACGCAGTTCCACCTGGTTCAGGGCCACCACTGAAGCCGGGTATTTATCGTAATAAATAGCCTGTCCCATAGTCGCAGCCGTTACATTTACCTTAGTAGCCGGCATCGCCATAGCACCTTTTTGTTCCGGACCTTTACAGGAAGCCAGAAAAAACATACCTGTAGCGCCAATGAGGAGAATGTGTTGCTTTGTTTTCATCTGAAAATATTTGTCCTTTCAATGACTGATCAGTTTTAATCAGCCAGTTTTATCATTTATTGAATTGATGGTGTTAATGTACCCAATGCCACTTCCAGGTCTATCTTGCTGGATAATACCGTGTACATAGCATTATAGTAGTTCAGTTCTGCGGAACGAAGATCTGTCTGGGCCGTGATCACCTCCAGGTAGGTCTTTATCCCTTCCCGGTATTGCAGATCAATCAGGTTGAATACCTCCTTAGCCAGTTGCACGTTTTCCTGCATAACAAAGTATTCGTTCAGATTACTCTTGTAAGCAGCCATTGCCTGGGTATATTGAGTATTGATCTGTTGCTTCAGTGATTCTACATCCCAGTCAGTACGCCTGAGGTTCAGCTCTGCGATCTTGATATTATGAGTACGTTTAAAGCCCTGGAAGATAGGCAGGGAAACCGTCAGGCCAACCAGCGAATTAGGATAGTTGTTGTTGTACAACTTCCCGAAATCTTTGTTGAAATAAGCGAAGGTATAACTACCGGATGCTGATACAGTAGGCAGATAGCTCCACTTATTATAACGGAGTTCTGCTTCCAGTAGTGAACGCTGGGTTTGCAGCAACTGGTACTCAATCCTGTTCTGGTACGTCACGGTAGTATTGGTATCCAGCTGTACGTTCTGTGCCATCTGGATGGTGTCATATTTCACATCCAGCGCAGAATCCGGCGGAAAGCCCATGTATTGCTTCAGTAGCGCATTCTTAGCTTTCAGAGATTCTTCTCCTGTTTTCTTTTGCGCTTTGGCATTGTTCAGGGAAATGGTAGCTCTCTTGTAGTCAGTCTTATCTACAATACCGCTCTGATATTGATTGAAGGCATCCTTCAGGCTACGTTCCAGGCGCACAATATCTTCATCCAGCACTGCTACCTGTGCTTTGGTCAGCAACATGTCATAGTAAGCTTTGGATACGTTGGATACCACATCAATCTGATTGCTGGTAGTATTTTGTGCGGCTTGCTGGCGTACGACCTTAGCAGTTCTACTGGCCAGCAATACATCTCTGTTAAAGATGTTTTGCGTTAACGTAAAAGCTGCAGAAGAGGTGTTAGCCACACCGGTGGTGATGGCCGCGCCATTAAAATAAGAGGTCTGCAACTTAAGATAGTGGTTCAGGCCGGCGGCCAGATTCAGCTGGGGATACCAGTCAGCCAGTTTGCTTTTGATGGTATGTTCCGCAATTTCCTGGTCCACCAGCGATTGTTTCACCGCCGGCTGGTGGGTCAAAGCGTATTGGATGCAATCCTGCAAAGACGCTTTTGGAATGACGGAATCAGATACCTGCTGTGCAAAGGATGAGGTGCTTATAAGCCCTGCTCCCAACATGGCGGTCAGATAAATTACTCTTTTCATAAAAGGTTTTGACAATCAGTTTCTTCTTTAGACCAATCGTAGAACAAAGCAGTAATGCTATATGTTCTTTGCTTGCGCTGTAATTAATTAAGATTTAAATAGAACACACAATACCGGGTATCAGCACAAATCAATATGTACTAACAATCAAACAGGTAGGTTGCAGGTAATGTAGGTGTAAGCTGCGGTTCTGGTCGTATATATGGGCATATACCGGGGGAAATGTCCGCATATTCCCCTGAAACTATTCGAAAAAATGCGCTGCGAAGATAATTATTCAATTAAATTTTTCTATCTCTATTAATCATCAGGTAGTCAATATTTTGCTAACTGGCGAATCAGTTGGATAGTAACTAAAGGTCTGCTGGTTATAAAAATGCACCCCTATTCTGGTCCTGTTGCAGTTTGATTTGTTTCCCTTTGGTAAAAAATCATTACCTGTAAGCCTTTGTGCAAAGCGCATTGGCCATATGACTCTGGTATAACTTAAACTGCAACTTTACCTTTATTTTATAAATACTTCTACTCGCAATTGAAATGCGAAGATATGATGGAAATAAAAAAATCCATCACCGCTGATGGATTTTAATAAACAAGATTAGTTATTGATTAGGCCGCCCACTATGGATATGCTTCTCTGCATGGTAGGAGGATCTTACCAATGGTCCTGATTCTACATAATCAAGACCCATTGCATAACCGATTTCCCTATACTCTGCAAACTCATCCGGGTGTACAAATCGTACTACAGGAAGATGCTTTGGTGTAGGCTGCAGATACTGACCCAGGGTCACCACATCACAACCGTTATCGTACAGATCCTGCATTGCCTGGATCACTTCTTCTTTGGTTTCGCCCAAACCCAGCATAACACCGCTTTTGGTACGCATACCTCCATCTTTCAGACGGCGAATTACTTCGAGGCTTCTGTGGTATTTAGCCTGGATACGCACCTGTTTGGTAAGGCGTTCTACTGTTTCCAGGTTGTGAGATACGATTTCCGGTGCAACGTCAATAATACGTTGCAGGTTTTCCCATTGTCCTCTGAAGTCAGGGATCAGGGTTTCCATAGTCGTTTCTGCGTTCAGCGCCCTTATAGCCTTGATGGTATTGGCCCAGATAATGGAACCACCATCTTTCAGCTCATCTCTGTCTACAGAGGTGATTACCGCATGTTTCACCTTCATCAGGAAAATGGCTTCTGCTACACGCTGTGGCTCATCCCAATCTACTGCTTCAGGTCTGCCGGTGGCTACTGCACAGAATCCGCAACTACGGGTACAGATATTTCCTAATATCATAAAGGTAGAAGTACCGGCTCCCCAGCACTCACCCATATTAGGACAGTTTCCGCTTTCGCAGATGGTATGTAATTTATGGGTATCTACAAGGCTACGAACCTGTTTGTAGTTATCTCCTATTGGTAATTTGACACGCAGCCAGTCAGGTTTTTTAGTCCTGGGGGCAGGTGCAGCATCAGGTGCTGTACTGCAAGGTGTTGCGGTCGTGAGTGTTGGTTCTTGCATCTCTGATCCTTTCTTTAAGATTACAAAAATAGTACTTCTCGGGGATTTTAAGCCGGCTTATTAAGAGGGGGTTACTAAGATCCGCCTGTTAGCCACTCTTTATTATGAAACGATTTCTCAGTATCGTCTTCTTTCTTCCATTCTCTGCCTTGCAGAAACTTTCTCCTGTTTACTCCATTTTAGAGCCTTCCTCATTCCAATAAAAATAAAAAACGCCTTTGCCTGGTAGCAAAAGCGTTTTTCATATTATTTCTCATTTTTACTTCTTCTTATTCCAGCGCTTACCAAACTGTAAAGCTATATAAGCATTGAAAAAGAATTTTTTAGGATCATTATTTACCATTATAGCTACGTCCTTAGTATAATATTCTGCATTGACACCTACCTCCAGCGCACTCACCACTTCATTGAATCTGGCCCAGTCAAAACGGAGCCCGGTCTTTGCATGTACACCAGGCGCTACTGACACCTCTCCCCAACCTTTTCCAAATCCACCACCACCAATAATCTTATCTCTGTTTAGAAATGCCTGGTTATATATTGTGCTTTCACCATACTTAATGGTTTTTACAGTAACGCCATCATTTGGATCAAGCACATTCACATAATAAGGTTTCAGTAATCCGATAGAAAGGCCTCCATAATAGAAAGCATTTACCAATACACCATTCTTATTGGCCTTACCACCTATCAATCTTTGCTGACCGATGCCGATCTTCACCTGGTAAAAGTTATTCTGCTTGCCATAGATATAAGGCTTCTCAGAATATACAAAGCCATATTGATCTACCCCCTTGATCGCACCTGATTTCTTATCTTCTTTAGGATCTTTCTTTTCTGCAAATTCGAACTGGAAGAAAGTTACTTTGGTCCTGCTGCTGCGATATCCCTTTTCAAGGAATCCACTCCAGCCGTCGGAATTCAAACGGGCTCCTACTGAGAACTCACGTTCATACACATTCTCCAGTTCTTCCTGAGCTTTCAGTGTCGTTACGGGTTTAGACTTCTTCTGCTCCCTAGGCTGTAATCCTGACTTTACCGATGAAGTATTGTCCTGTGCCTTCAATCCACCCGCCACTACCAATAAAAGCAAGAATAAGTGTAATTTTTTCACCTGTATAGATTTGTTTTGTTAAGGGAGTAAATTTAAATATGATTGATCAGCCTCATCACGAATTACAAACAAAAGTATCCTGAGTCTAACTGCATCGCCCACTATTACTAATAAACGTAAGGGGCGTAATATTGGTATACTTATCCTTACAAACCTACACGTTTTTTCTTTCATGTGTAAATTTGTTTTTATCCCCGGGCCGTGCCTCCTTCCAGGTATAACGCACTCGGAGTAAAATGGTTACAGGCTGATGCCTGTCTTCAGCAATTTACACCCTATTGCACATTGCAAACACCGCTTCTCCTCGCAGTAATGCTGTTTCAGGTGCAGTAAAGCCTGGGAATCGGCAGCGTCTCCAGCCAGGATACCGACCTTTTTCCATCCTTCCATTACATTGTTTTCCTCTGCGGGCAGGGTTTCCATCATGCCCAATGCCCTTTCCTGGTATTCCGGCAACTTTTTCTCCCTGCCATATAAATACAGCAAAGGCAGGATACTATTAATGATCACATTCCTCGTTACCATAATTCCCGGCCTTCGCATTACCACGGCTGGCGTATCAAAGCGGTAATGATCTTTCCAGTAGCCCTCGGGCTGTACAAATAATACCTGCTGAAAATGCTGCAGATCCTTCATCTCCAGCAGCCGGGCAAAGAGCTCCCTCCCCTGCTGTAACAACACCGCCAGACTTGCCAGCCTCACTGAAGGAAATGACGCAGGCCGCATCCGCAACCATCGCCATTGATGAGGCAACAAAGCCAGCAAATGGTATTTCCGCTTCAGAAACGCATATTCTGCCTGCAGGTCTAATGGATATTCATCTGCAAAAGGCCCTTCCAGCATACCCGCCTGCCCAAATAACAATGCTTCCAGCTGCGCAAGATCATGCTTATTCCGCATCAGCATTGTATAAGGCAGACTCTGAGCCAGCCTCAGAAAAGCCTCCCCATTCACCGGCATACCATAACCATAGGCAATGGCCCAGTAGCAGCATTCCTCCCAGTTATTATGACTCTTCTTTAACCATTCCTTCATCATATCCGCCCTCTTCTCCATTCGCTCCACCAGCAGCCGGTCTTTCCAGCTTCTCCACGTCAACCGCTCCACTGAAGCCACATTCCCTGCACAAGGCACAAAATCTGCTGAATGCTTCAGCTTTGCATACCTGTGCAGCACCATTTTAGGAATAGCCGACTGCAATTCCAAAATAGGAATACCCTGTGTGTTCACTTCCTCCAGATCATGTTCAAACACGACATGCAGTATGACATTCCGATAGCGAAGGTCACGCTGATGATTGTGCCTGAACCAGTCAGACGTTTTTAAATGCAATTCTACATTTCCTGCCCAGATTGTATCACCAATCCTTAACCTTGCATTGCTGAAATCCGGACCATCATTGCTGTTCAGCACTCCCGGTTGTAGTACCTGCACAGCCTCTCCTTCTATCGTATGTAAATGGGAAATGGTAAACAAACGATGCTTCCAAATATATTGGAACAGCTCCTCTGTGAGAAGCGGGGCAATTTGAACAATGGTCATAATCCTTTCTTTGCTAATAAATTTAGCATTTCCTATACCAGACTTCCAAATTTTTCTTTTTTTGGAAATCTGATGTAGTTACCATTAACTTTGCACCCAGTTCTTTAACACATGACTTATCCAGAAAGGCGGAGGGACTTGGCCCTGCGATGCCTTAGCAACCAACCTTGTTTAAAAACAAGGGAAAGGTGCTAATTCCGGCTCCGGTTATACACATAACCAGAGATAGATAAGTTGGCAGAGATTGACATTTTCATCGTACTTATATACTGAAAAGGCTCTTCCAACTCCGGGAGAGCCTTTTTTGTTTTGGGTAGTTATCTGTTCTGAACTATAAGTTTCATAACCGTATAATTGCTTTGCGTTGAAAATAGCCACACAGTTATTACATAGTATCCCTGTAGATGAATTGACGGGCGCCATCTCCGTTCCCATCTATCAGACATCAACCTTCGTACAGGAATCCCCCGGCATCAACAAAGGGTTCGAATTCTCAAGGGCGAACAACCCTACGCGCAAGGTGCTGGAAAACATCATCTGCAGCCTCGAAGAAGGCCACGCAGGTTTTGCCTTTGCCAGTGGTATGGCTGCTATCGACGCAGTGATGAAACTGTTGAAAACAGGTGACGAAATCATGGCGGTCGAAGATACTTATGGCGGTATCTTCCAGATGTTCCAGCATATGTTCGAACGCTTTGGCATCAAAGCAAACTTTGTAGACACCAGCAATACCGATAAAGTACTGGCTGCCATCACACCCAACACAAAGATGATCTGGCTGGAATCGCCCACCAATCCTACATTACGCGTTTCTGACATCAAATCAATCAGCAAGATTGCCAAACAGCACAACGTATTGCTGGTGGTAGACAATACCCTTTGTACACCACTGCTGCAACAGCCCATTCCATTGGGTGCAGACATCGTTATCCACAGTGCCACCAAGTACCTCGCTGGCCATACAGATGTAATCGCAGGACTGGTAGTAGTCAATAACAAAACACTCGCCGATCAGTTACGCTTCAATCAGAATATTTCAGGAAGTATACTCAGTCCGTTCGAAGCATGGCTCACCATCAGGGGCATTGAAACCCTGTGCCTGCGCCTGGACAAACAATGCAGCAATGCCATGGCTATCGCCACCTGGCTCTCCACGCATCCAGCTGTAGATAAAGTATTTTATCCAGGACTGGCATCACACAAAAACCACCACATCGCCCGTAAGCAACAAAAGCAATACGGTGCACTCGTGAGCTTCTCTCTCAAAAATGACAACATCAAAAATGCAATCAGAGTAGTGAACGCCACCCGGCTGTTCAAACTCGCCGAAAGCTTTGGTGGCGTAAAGAGTATGCTGGATCATCCGGCGACTATGACACACCGGAATATTCCGGAAGACCACCGCAAAAAAACAGGTTTACAGGACTCATGTATCCGCCTCTCCGTAGGTATTGAAGATGCAGAAGACCTGATCAATGACCTCAAACAGGCACTGGATAAACTGAACCTGCCTGCTGGTAAACAAATTACAGTTTTACAATAAACGCAAAACCGTTTTGCAACGGACACTGAATGCAGCACTAAGTATTGAACATGGAAAACAAAATTATCAATCTGGGTATTTTCGGATTTGGTTGTGTGGGACAAGGACTTTACGAAGTATTGAACAGAACTAAAGGTATCAATGCGCGTATTAAGAAAATATGTATCAAAGACCCCAATAAGCCGCGTCCTATCGATGCCAGCTATTTCACAACAGACAAGAACGAGATCTTACAGGACCCTACCATCGATGTAGTAGTGGAACTGATTAACGAAACAGAAGCAGCCTTCGAAATCGTAAGCACCGCCCTACGCAATGGGAAAGCAGTAGTAAGCGCCAGCAAACGCATGATCGCCGAAAACCTGCCTGCCCTCTATCAACTGCAGGTTGAGAACAAAGTACCATTCCTCTATGAGGCATCCAGCTGTGCTAGTATTCCTATCGTGCGCAACCTGGAAGAGTATTATGACAATGATCTGCTCAATGCAGTAGAAGGTATCTGTAACGGGTCTACGAATTATATCCTGACCAAGATCTTTGAAGAAAATCAAGGCTTTAATGAAGCCCTTCAAAAAGCGCAGGAGCTTGGCTTTGCAGAGACTGATCCAACCCTGGATATCGAAGGCTACGATCCTAAATTCAAGATCGTGATCCTGCTGTTACACGCCTTCGGTACATTCGTAAAGCCAGAAGAAGTATTCAACTTCGGTATACATCGCCTGAATGATTTCGATATTCAGTTTGCGAAACAAAGAAATTCAACAGTAAAACTCATCGCTGGTTGCAGAAGACAAAACGGAAGTGTGAATGCATCTGTATTGCCACACCTCGTTAAAGAACACAACCTGCTGTATGATGTATATAACGAGTATAATGGTATCCTGCTAGAAAGTGCATTTACCGACAAACAATTCTTTGTAGGAAAAGGCGCTGGTGGTACCGCTACAGGTAGCGCAGTATTATCCGATATCTCTGCACTCACTTACAATTACAGATACGAGTATAAGAAGATCAAACAGTCAAATTCACCTGCATTTACAAACGATGTGCAGTTAAAAATCTATCTGCGTTATCGTACTGCCGATCAGGTACATCTGCCAGACTTCTACAATATCTCTGAAAAATATGAATCCTCTACCTGGCGTTATATCGTTGGGGTGATCAATCTGGAAAAACTGAAAGAAGCGAAATGGCTGAAGAATCCGGATGTAAACCTGCTGGTATTGGAATAAATCTTGCGTTAATAGGAAGTATAAAGATATTAACCAACCAAAATCAAACGGTGTTCCTGCTCTGATCAGGACACCGTTTATTATTTTATAATTTTTCTACGACATTGCTCACAGGCAATCCCATCACGTTATAAAAACAACCATCAATCCGGTCAATACCTACCGCACCAATCCATTCCTGGATCGCATAAGCACCCGCTTTATCATAAGGTTTAAAGTTGTCCACATAATAAGTGATCTGCGCTGTCGTCAGGGGCTTAAAGTGTACCGCTGTTTCTTTTGAAAAAGCTTCTTCCTGTCCGTCACGAAGAATAATCACCCCGGTGATTACACGATGTTCCCTTCCACTGAGGGCACTCAGAATACGAATCGCATCTTCCCTGTCTCTGGGCTTTCCAATAATTGTATCATCCAATACAACTACCGTATCAGCAGTAATAATAATGTCGTCTACCTTACACAGTGGCGCTACGGCTATGGCCTTTTGACGGGCTATATGCACGGGAATATCCGGAATGTGCATATCAGCAGGAAATGTTTCCGCCGTATCTACCACTTTCACTTCAAAGGGAATGCCAGCCTGCTCCAGCAGCTGTTTACGCCGGGGCGACTGGCTACCCAGTATTACACGTTTGCCTGTATACATCAGAGGAATAATTTAAAGAAGACCATCGACAGGATACCTGATAACATTACCAGTTTTACAAGTGAACTCACTTTATGATAATGCTCCGGCAGGTGTGCCTTTTTCAATAAAGAGTAAATATAATAACATGGCACCTGTACAAAAATTAACAGGTAAGCGATAGCAATATACCAACCTATCAGTGCTACTCTTATTTCTACTACCACAATCAATATTTGCAATCCCAGCAGCAAGCCATAGCAGATCTTCTTTGCCGGCTCCACGCCCCACACAATAGGTATAGTACGGCAACCATCCTTGCTGTCGCCTATCACATCTTCCAGATCCTTTACAATCTCCCTTACCAGGGAAATCACAAAAGCAAACACAGCATAGATCCCGATAATCTGGATCAGCTTTCTGCCTTCAGGAGACATGATCGCTTCAAAGCTCTCGTAGATCTGTTTTTCATAAAAGCCAACCACAACTACTGCCAGCGCTGTCAGCAAAGAGATCAGTACATTCCCGATCAGTGCCTGGCGCTTAAATGAAGTGGAATAGAACCACAGCAGCAGCGAACACAATACCTGTGTAAAACCAAGGTAGATCTGGCCTATCTTCCAGGCAGCAATAAAGCCGATACTTACCCCCGCGAGATTGAAAATGGTGTGCCAGGCCATTGCCCAGCGACGGTTGATTACCTTATCCAGCACCATTTTATCTGGCTTATTGATTATATCAATATTAATGTCAAAGTAGTCATTAATAATATATCCAGCAGCCGCAATCAACACTGTCGAAAAACTCAACAGGCAGAAAGATGCCACTGACAGGGAAGGTTCTACACCATTATAACGGAGTATAGGAGCTACTACACAGTATTGCAGTAAATATTGCGTGAGGGCTATGTATATAAGGTTTGGATACCGTACCAGTTTAAAAAATGCTGTCAGTAACTTCATAGTCAATTAATTGAAAATAAATTAGCGGCTGGCTATTTCTTCGTCAACCGTCCAGTGCCCATTGAGTTTCAGCACTTTCTCGATTACTTCCCTTACGCAGCCATTTCCGCCATTTACCGGTGAGATATAACGGGATATACTTTTGATCTCAGGTACAGCATCAGCCGGACATACCGGCAGACCTACCAGCTGCATTGCACGGTAATCGGGGATATCATCTCCCATAAAAATGACCTGCTCCCATTGCAGTTCATTCTCAAATACGTAATCCTGCAGCTTTTCCTGTTTATCAGTTATACCGGTATAAATATCTTTAATTCCTAATCCCTGTAAGCGGCTTACCACACTTTCCGATCTGCCACCCGAAATGATGGCGATACGGTAACCTTTCTTCACAGCCAGCTGCAAAGCATACCCATCCTTAATGTTCATTCTGCGTGATTGCTCACCATTAGGCAATAATTGTACTGTACCATCTGTGAGCACGCCATCTACATCAAACACAAAAGTGGTGATGGGCTTAAAAAGAGATAAAACGTTCATTGCGTTTATTAAAATATCGTATTGCGCAAAAGTAGTATAGATTTTTGATGTCAGGCATTATAGAAATCATAAATACTATCTGACATCACCCTATATATTTCCTGCAGATGTTGCTGATCCTGAATCAGTGCCCTGTGTTTAGACATCGTTTCTTCATCCTTCCTCATAGCCGGGCCTGTCTGCACAGTTTCCGGAGCAAATTTCTCCAGTCTTTCAAAAGTTTCTCTGATAATGGGCTGAAGCAAATTAAAATCCAGCCCTTTTTGCTCACAGAACTGCTTAGCCCTGGTAATCAGGTGATTGGTAAAATTATTACATAGCACTGCACCCAGGTGCAATTGCAACCTTTGTTCAGAACTTACTACCTCTATCCGGGATGAAATACTCTGTGCTATAGATTGCAGCCTTCGCATCACCTCGTCATTGCTGGCTTCCAGCAGCAGCGGAATAGCAGGGTAATTTTTCACTTCCTTACGGATTGACTGTAAAGGATACATCACCCCGGTATGGGTGGAGATCCGTTTGATCGCATCCAGGGATACGGCGCCGGATGTATGCAAAACAATCCTTTTACCCAGGCGCAGCTCCTCATTCAGTTCCGGAAGGGCTGCATCGCTCACTGCCAGTAAATAAATGTCTGCTTCCATGTTAATATCCAGGAGATCGTCAGTAGCAGAGGCATGTAAATTTTCTGCCAGTACCTGGGCATTTTCCTTCTTCCGGCTAATAACCTGTAAAATCTGGTGTCCGTGTATTTTTAATAATGTTCCGAAACAATGCGCAATATTTCCCGCGCCTATAATTACTATGTTCATCGGGTAAAAGTGGTTATTAATATATTATGGTGTACCGGTAAGAAAAAGCAAAATTTTGGTAACCGGGCTCATACAGTTATATGGTACAGCACGTTTTCCTTCCGTTCAGCGTTGTTATCCAGCAATTTAACCATTAAACTGTTAATCATTCATTTTTAATGGATTTCCCAAAAATATTACATTTATATTCAATGTTTTAAAAGAGACTGATTTTTTATTCTACCACTTCTTTTATATACTTGCAAAAATCGGATAGCCCCGTTTTGATCAGTTGGCTATCCTCCCGCCCACAGCGAGCACCTAATTTTGAGGCACTTACTTAAAGCGGGTTATACAATTTAATACGGAATTTTACGTATCTAGTAGCACATAAAGACGGCATTCATGGCAAAAAATCTAGTAATTGTTGAGTCTCCGGCCAAAGCCAAGACGATTGAAAAGATACTGGGCAAGGACTTCGAGGTCATTTCCTGCTTCGGTCACATCCGTGATCTGGAGAAGGATGATATGGGCATTGATATCAACAATAACTTCAAGCCTAAGTATATAATCCCCGATGACAAGGAAAAGGTTGTCAAGGATCTGAAGAAGTTAGCCAAGTCTACCGACGAGGTTTGGTTAGCAACGGATGAGGACCGTGAGGGTGAGGCCATCAGCTGGCATTTGTGCGAGGTACTGGGATTAGACCCCGAGATTACAAAACGTATTGTATTCCACGAGATTACAAAACCTGCCATTGAAAAAGCCGTGCAACAACCCCGCCTGCTCAATATGAACCTGGTAAATGCTCAGCAAGCCAGACGTATCCTGGATAGGATCGTAGGTTTTGAGCTGTCTCCGGTGCTCTGGCGTAAAATGAGTATGCGTAATCACCTCTCTGCTGGTCGTGTTCAATCAGTAGCAGTGAGACTGATCGTGGAAAGGGAAAGAGAAATCAACGGCTTTACCGCTGTGAGCAGCTTTAAAGTGGAAGCTTTCTTCATCGCCAAAGACCTGAATGGTAAGAATATTACTTTCAAAGCCGAAGGCCCTACCCGTTTCAAAACCGCGGAAGACGCGGAGAAATTCCTGCAGCAATGTGTCGGTGCAGCGTACGCTGTAAAAGATATTCAGGTAAAACCGGGCAAGAAATCTCCTGCCGCCCCTTTTACCACCTCTACCCTTCAGCAGGAAGCCAGCCGGAAACTTGGTTATAGTGTATCTAAAACCATGTTGCTGGCACAAAAACTGTATGAAAGTGGTAATATCACCTACATGCGTACTGACTCAGTCAACCTGTCTGATACCGCATTGGGTGATATCCAGAAAGCGATTACAACCAACTACGGAGAACGTTACCACCAGCACCGCAAGTTCAAAAACAAGAACGAGTCTGCCCAGGAAGCGCACGAAGCCATCCGTCCTACCTACATGGAGAATGCTTCAGTAGATGACAGTGATACCCGTAAATTATATGAGCTGATCTGGAAACGTACCATCGCCAGCCAGATGAGTGACGCGGAACTGGAAAAGACAATCGCCAAAATCGATATCTCTACCAACCACGAAGAGCTGACCGCCAGTGGTGAAGTATTGAAGTTCGATGGCTTCCTGAAAGTATATATGGAAGGTCGGGATGATGAAGATGAAGAAGACGAACAGGATGGTTCCCTGCCACCACTCGCACTGAAACAGGTACTGGACCTGAAGGAAATGAAAGCGACAGAACGCTTTACCCGCCCAGCCCCCCGCTATACGGAAGCGAGCCTGGTAAAGAAACTGGAAGAACTGGGCATAGGTCGTCCATCTACCTACGCACCAACCATTACCACTGTTCAGAAGCGTAACTATGTGGAAAAACGTGATAAAGAAGGTATCAAAAGAGACTTCCGCATACTGACCCTGAAATCAGACAAACTCACCAAAGTAACAGAATCTGAAAATACCGGTGCCGAAAAATCCAAACTGTTCCCAACAGACCTGGGTATGATCGTAACCGACTTCCTGAGCCAATACTTCGGAAATGTAATGGACTACGGCTTCACTGCCAAGATCGAAGAGGAGTTTGACGAGGTCGCACATGGTAAAAAGATCTGGAACAAAATGCTGAATGAGTTCTATACCCCCTTCCATAAAGATGTGGAAAACACCCTTGAAAACGCTGAAAGAGTAAAAGGTGAAAGACAACTGGGTACCGAAGAATCTACCGGCAAACCTATCGTAGCGCGGATGGGACGTTATGGCCCAATGGTGCAGATCGGGAAAGCAGAAGATGAAGAAAAGCCCCGTTTTGCAAAATTAAAAGCAACACAAAGCATCGAAACTATTACTTTAGAGGAAGCAATGGAGCTGTTTAAGCTTCCACGCAACCTGGGTAAATTTGAAGATGAAGATGTAACCGTGAACATAGGCCGGTTCGGTCCATATGCAGCACACGACAAGAAATTCTATTCCCTGAAAAAGGAAATGGACCCCTACACAGTGGAACTCGACGAAATTGCCCCGCTGATCGTGGAAAAACGTACTGCAAAAGATGAACGCACCATCAAAGTATTTGAAAAAGAAAAAATCCAGATACTCAAAGGCCCCTATGGTCCTTATATTAAACAAGGCTTAAGAAACTACAAGATACCAAAGGAGAAGATCGATACTGCTGCAGATATTACGGTGGAGGAAGCAAAAGCCATCATCGAAGACGTGAAGGCAAACCCTCCCAAAAAGAAAGCACCTCCTAGAAAGAAAAAAGCCGAGTAAAGTGCTATTACACGAATGTGCCGGTGTGTATATAGGGTTGTCTTTTTGATGAAAAGACCACCCTATACCATTTGGATGATTCAGGGATTAGCATATTTGCACATCGGCACATTTAGATTTGTTATGCACGAGACCAAAGAAATAAATGCTTTGTTCCATCTTCTGGACGATCCGGATCAGGAGGTATATGATACCGTTGCCAGCAAGATATTATTGTTTGGGAAAGAGATCATTCCCAACCTGGAGAATCTGTGGGAAAATACTGTAGATGAATCTATTCAGGAAAGGATCGAACAGCTGATTCACAGAGTCCATTACATGGACCTGCAGATGGCGCTGGCGCAATGGAATAAAGCAGAAGCGCCCGATCTTTTACAGGGAGCCATCCTTATAGCCAGGTATCAGTTTCCTGATATGCAGGCAAATTCTGTTCACAACGAAATCGAAAAAATCAAGCGTAATATATGGCTGGAGCTCAATAACTACCTCACTCCCCTGGAGCAGATCAACGTGCTGAATAGCATGATCTACAACTACTTCGGGCTCAAAGCAGAAGAGGTGGCCTATGTGCGCAAAAACCAGTTCTTCATCAACCAGGTGCTGGAATCCAAGAAAGGGAACCCACTGACCAATGGTATCGTCTACCAAAGCCTCTGCGCCATGCTGGACCTGCCGGTGTATGCGGTGAATATCCCCAGGCAGTTTATCCTCGCCTATTTTGACAGCTTCTACGATTTTTCAGAACCCGCCAGCCCGGACGACTACCGGATCCTGTTCTTTATAGATCCCATCCAGGGCCAGATCTATTCCCACCAGGATGTGGAAAACTACCTGAAACGGATGTCTCTCCCACCGACTCCCTCTTATTATACGCCACAGTCAAATACCAGGATTATCCAATTCCTGCTGGAAGAATTGTCCAAGTGCTTTCAGGATGACAAGGATATGTATAAACAGGAGGAATTAAAGAACCTGATAAGATTACTAAGCGGCGAATAAAATAAATTTACAAAGCACCCTCGCCTTCCGGCAATAAAAAAAGCATCTGCCAGAGACAGATGCTTTTTTATGTCGAATATTTTTATCCTTACTTATTCGCTAACCTTCCATTTACCTTAGAAGCAGTCATTCCAATCAGATCATTCATCACATTCACCGCTTCATCCAAATAAATATCCTTCTGTCTGAACTTCAGCCAATCCTTATTACGGGCCAGTTTAGAAGTATCATTACCAATCTTATCCAGGTCAACCTTCAGGCTGGAGATCTCCAGTTCCTTCACCTTATCATTTACTGAATCATAACGTTTCAGGGCATTTGCATTATTCTTCTGCTCAGTCTTATAAGTCTGATAGTTCAGAGAATAGCTTTCCTGAGCGTCCATTTTTTTCAGCGTAGCGATGTTTTCATTCATCGTCTTAAAGGCTTCGTTATTAGCCAGGCGTTTATCGCTATTCGCTTTCAGCGCAGCCACCGGCACCGGATCCACCCATGGAGTGAAATTAGCCTTTGGAATCTCGTCCCAGTTCATGGCATCTTTATCCTTACGCTCAGCTACTTCATAATATGGATCTGGCAATACGATATCAGAATTAACACCTTTCAGCTGAGTAGAACCACCATTTGCACGATAGAATTTCTGCTGAGTCAGTTTGATAGCACCCAGCGGACCTAACTCCTTATTGGAGTAGAACTCATCCAGGCTGAACATCCGCTGCACCGTACCTTTACCATAGGTAGAATTACTACCGATGATCACCGCACGCTTGTAATCCTGCATAGCTGCTGCCATGATTTCAGAAGCAGAAGCACTGTATTCATTTACCATGATTGCCAGCGGACCACCATACTGTACACTTTTGTCACGGTCACGAAGTACCATTGGTTCTCCACTGCGTGATTTAACCTGTACAACCGGACCATCCGGAATGAACAGGCCAGCCATCTGCACTACATCCTGCAGGGAACCACCACCATTGAAGCGGAGGTCGAGGATGATCCCTTCTACATTTTCAGCTTTCAGCTTTGTAATTTCCTTAGCCACATCTTCAGCGCAACGTGCACCGTTTCTGTCCTGGAAGTCTGCATAGAACTCAGGCAGGTAGATGTAACCAATTTTATGTTGACCACCGATAATTGCAGATTTAGCAAAGGTTTCATCCAGTACGATCTCGTCACGTACAATAGAAACGTCCTTAATAGTACCATCTACACTCTTTACAGTCAGTTTTACCACGGTACCTTTTTCACCTCTGATCACTTTTACCGCATCTTCCACCGCATAACCGGTGATGTCCAGCGGCTCCTTGTCTCCCTGCGCAACTTTCAGGATCACATCGTTTGCTTTCAGGTTACCTTCTTTCCAGCTTGGGCTACCTGTTACGATGCTAACGATCCTGATCTTACCATCTTCTTCACGCAGTTGTGCACCAATACCGAAGAATTTTCCAGCCATCTGTTCTTCAAACGCTCGCTTTTCATCAGGAGGGAAGAAGTCAGTATGTGGATCCATCGTAGCAGTAATGCTGTTTACATAAGTGCTGAAGCGCTCATTGTCATCCTGTCTGTTTTTCAAACGGTCGAAGTAACGATCGTATACCTGCTTCACCTTCGCACGTGCATCAGCTTCCAGCTGTACATCAGTTTTAGCCTTTGCTGTATCTTTCTTATCCTGCTTGTCGCGGGCTTCTATCAGTTCAGAATATTTTTCAAGGGTACGATATTTCAGCACCTTGCGCCACGCTTCTTTGCGGGCTGCTTCGTCCGCAGGATAGTCTACCTTATCAGGATCCAGGGTAACCTTTTCTTCCCTGGAGAAGTCAAAAGGCTTCGCCAGGATTTCAGGATACAGCGCTGCTGCCTCAGCGACACGTTTCTTAATCAGATCATTGATCGCATTGAAACAATCCAGGGGTTCACCCATCAGTTCATTATCAATATGAGTAGATAATGGTTTGAGGTTCTCGATATCACTCTTCAGGAAGAATTTCTTTTCACTGTCAAGGTTCTTGAGGAACTTTTCAAAGACTTCCTTTGAAAATTTATCGTCTATAGCCTTCGGCTGATAGTGCCCATCTTTTAATATTTGCCCAACCAGACCAATGATTACTTCATTTTTGCCAGGGGGGTCTTCTTTACGCAGTTTGCTGAAAGCCAATACGCCCATCGAGATGGTAATCAGCATAACTGGTATAATCACTTTCATTCTTCTCATAGAAAATCCTAATTGAACATCATCAAATATAACACAAAATTGCCCATTGTGCTAGAATGGCAGTTTTCTTTTAACAAAAGATTGAGAAACAGGTAACGTAGCACAGGCGCTATTTTAAAGGCGCTGGCGACCACATTCACTTCGGTTATTTGCTACTAAAACCAGACCAATGTCTTATAAAATTAAGGTTCCTGATTGAATTTAACGATACCGTTTATCAGTTTTAAATCCAGGCATTTATTCAAATTATATATTTTTGCGGTGGTTTAAAAACTGATTACGTGGATAATCCGGCTAACACAAACAGTAAGAACGACCCTTACGCTTCGCTTCGTCTTCCTGAATTTAACTACTATCTCATTATTCGATTTGCGCTTGTCTTTGCTCTTACAATGCAGTTTATTGTCATAGAGTGGAAAGTAAACCTCCTGTCCAACCATGATCCTTTTGCCCTGGGTCTCATCGGCCTTGCCGAGGTCATCCCGGCAGTGCTACTGGCTCCATTTGCAGGGCACATTGTTGATAAAAGAGAGAAAAGAGGCATCCTGCTCAAGTGCGTGATTGCTTATGTCATTATAGGTTCCGGCTTGTTCTTTCTCACCTGGGATAAAGCAGTGGAAGGTTACGATACGCACCATATCCTGATGGCCATCTACGGACTGGTTTTCTGCGGAGGTATTATCCGTGCCTTTGTCAGCCCGGCCAACTTCTCATTACAGGCACTGATCGTACCGCGTCCATTATACGCCAATGCATCTACCTGGGCCAGCAGCGCCTGGCAAATAGGCAGTATGGCCGGCCCTGCACTAGGTGGCTTGCTGGTATACGCAATAGGTGTACATTGGTCTATGATGCTGGTAGTTGCCATCTTTTTGCTGCCCCTGTTCAGTCTGATCATGATTAAACCCAAGCCGGTACATTATGCGGCTAAAGGAGAAAGCTTCCTTGAAGGATTGACTAAAGGGATGCGCTTCGTATGGAATACCAAAGTGGTATTGAATGCCATGGCACTGGATATGTTTGCAGTACTGTTTGGTGGCGCGGTAGCCATGCTGCCGGTATTTGCAACCAATGTACTGCATGCAGGTGCGCTGGAATTTGGTTTACTCCGTTCGGCAGTGGCAGTGGGTTCGCTGATTACCATGTTCATCCTCGCTTACAAGCCACTGGTACATAAGCCGGGTATCAAGCTGCTGGCAGCGGTATTCGGTTTTGGAATCTGTATCATCATCTTCGGTTTGTCGAAGAACTTCTATCTTTCCTTCCTTGCATTGCTGCTGAGTGGAACCCTGGATGCCATCAGCGTGATCATTCGTCAGACCATCCTGCAATTGAAAACACCAGATGAAATGAGAGGCCGCGTAGCTGCTGTCAGCTCTATGTTTGTCGGTTCTTCTAATGAGCTGGGAGCTTTTGAAAGTGGGTTTATGGCCAGGATGATGGGGCTGGTGCCATCAGTTGTGTTTGGTGGATGTATAACACTGGGGGTTGTGATTACAACTTATATTATTTCGCCGGCCATGCGAAAGCTGGACCTGAAAGCATAAAAAGAAACGGCCATCTCGCGGAGATGGCCGTTTCTTTTTATTTTACAATATCCCGCAGCTTCTCTAACACATAGAACACCGCAGGGCAAATAGTACTGTTCAAATAAGTGGTATTCGGTCGTTTCACAAACTCAATGCTATCGGTATATGGATAATTTTCACAATCACCCGGCCTTACATCGTAAATGCTGCAATAGTTGTCAGCTCCTAAAAACGGGCAGGGGCTGCTTTTCACTACATAATCCCCATCTTCGTCCAGCCGCAGGTAGGTTTCAATAAATACCGATTCCCGCATACCCAGGTATTTTGAAATACGCTTGAGGTCCGGCGTTTTAAACCGCGGGCTGATCGATTTACAACACCCTGCACATTGCAGGCAATCAATATGACTGAAAGCCTCCTCATGCAGATCCGGTAGTAGTTTATCCACACCCCTCCCCTTCTTGGTCTGTAGCTTCTGCAGAAACTGCTTATTGGCTTTTTGCTGCTCAGTCGCCCGCTGCTTCCAGTTATTTAGTGATGCATCCATTTGCTGCAAAGGTAATATTCTCCGTCTTTATCCCCCAAAGATCGAATTCACAGTAAGCTATTTTGAAAATTCAATGCATTTCCGCCTTTATACGACAATCATGTGACAATTCCCCGAAATATTCAGGGCACAATTATCACCACAATTTCCACAAGCCCTTGGCAGGTTTGGCCATTGCTAAAAAACAAAATACCTTTGCACATTCTTATTATCATACCTGCTTTCACATCATGAATCTTTTTGATATACAACAAAATGAGTTTGTAGGTCGGCACATTGGACCTAACGAAACAGAGACCAACCACATGCTGGAGACCATCGGGGTATCTTCGCTGGAAACATTAATCAGCAAGACAGTACCAGGTGCAATCCGCATGAATCACCCGCTGGCAGTGCCCGCGGCAATGAGTGAAAGTGATTATCTCCGTCATCTCAAAGAAGTATCACTCAGGAACGAAGTATTCCGTAACTACATCGGTCAGGGATATTACGATACCATCACACCAAGTGTGATCCTGCGCAACATCTTCGAGAATCCAGGATGGTATACCCAGTATACTCCCTACCAGGCCGAGATTTCCCAGGGCCGTCTGGAAAGTTTACTGAACTACCAGACAATGGTCAGCGACCTGACTGGTCTCCCAATCGCCAACGCATCCCTGCTGGATGAGGCGACAGCTGCTGCCGAAGCCATGAGCATGTTCTTCAGCGCACTGAACAAAGACCACGACAACCTGACCCGTCCTAAATTCTTTGTGGACGCAAATGTGTTCCCACAAACCAAAGATGTGATCCTCACCCGTGCTACTCCGCTAAACATCGAAGTAGTAAGCGGCGACTATAAAACTGCTGCGATCGATGAAACCTATTTTGGGGCATTGGTACAGTATCCTAACAGCCTAGGTGCTGTAGAAGACTATCAGCACTTCATTCAACAAGTACACGCAGCCGGCGCTTACGTAGCCATGGCTACCGACCTGCTGGCTCTCACCATCCTCACCTCCCCCGGTGAACTGGGTGCTGATGCAGCACTGGGTTCTGCACAACGCTTTGGTGTACCATTAGGTTTTGGTGGTCCGCACGCTGCTTTCTTTGCAGTAAAAGATGATTTCAAACGCGCCATCCCAGGCCGTATCATCGGTGTAAGCGTAGATGCACAGGGCAACCGCGCACTGCGTATGGCGCTGCAAACCCGCGAACAGCACATCAAACGTGAAAAAGCAACTTCCAATATCTGTACAGCTCAGGCATTGCTCGCTAATATGGCAGCTATGTACGCAGTATACCACGGTCCTGCCGGTCTGAAAAATATCGCCACCCGTGTAGCTATCCTCTCCAATGCGCTGGGCAAGGCCCTGAAAGCAAAAGGATATGCCCTCGCTGCTGACAGCTATTTCGATACCATCGAAATAACTGTAAAAACAGTAGCTGATATCAAGGCAAAAGCAGAAGGCGCAGGTATCAACTTCTACTATCCGGGAACAGAGAAGGTGATCATCTCTCTCGATGAAACCACTACCATCCAGGATGTGAACGATATCCTCTCCATCTTCGATGCAGGCAAACTTCCTGCAGACAGCAACAGTCTCAATACCACAGCTGTTCCTACAGAACTGGTACGTACCTCTGAATACCTTACACATCCTGTATTTAACAGTCATCACAGCGAGTCTCAGATGATGCGTTATATCAAGATGCTGGAAAATAAAGACCTTTCTCTCAATACATCCATGATCTCTCTGGGTAGCTGTACCATGAAGCTGAACGCTGCTACAGAGATGATTCCGCTGAGCTGGTCTCATTGGAGCAGGATGCACCCATTTGCGCCTAAAGCGCAGACCGGTGGCTACCAGCAGATTGTAGATGAACTGGGCGAATACCTCTGCAAAATCACCGCTTTTGATGCCTGCAGCCTGCAGCCAAACAGTGGTGCACAGGGTGAATACACTGGTCTGCTCGTGATCCGCAAATATTTTGCAAGCAGGAACGAAGGTCACCGCAATGTAATGCTGATCCCTATCTCCGCTCATGGTACCAACCCTGCATCCGCAGTAATGGCTGGTTTTAAAGTGGTAGTAGTAAAAGCACTGGAAAACGGGTATATTGATGTAACTGACCTGAAAGCTAAAGCTGCACAGTATGCAGACAAGCTGGCCGGTATCATGATCACCTACCCTTCTACCTACGGTATCTATGAAGAAAGCGTAAAAGACATCTGCGCTACCGTACATGAATTTGGTGGTCAGGTATATATGGATGGTGCCAACATGAACGCCCAGGTAGGTTTAACCGCTCCGGGTCTCATCGGCGCTGACGTTTGCCACCTGAACCTGCACAAGACATTTGCAATCCCTCACGGTGGTGGTGGTCCTGGTATGGGTCCGATCTGCGTGGCTAAACACCTCGCACCTTACCTGCCTGGTCACGTAAGCCTGAATGATGGTAAAGTTGCAAATGCAGTATCTGCAGCTCCTTATGGCTCTGCCAGTATCCTGCTCATCTCTTACGCGTACATTCGCCTGCTGGGTGCAGAAGGCCTGAAGAAAGCATCTGAAAATGCGATCCTCAACGCTAACTACATGAAAGCACGCCTGGAAAAATCATACGAAATCCTTTATAGTGGCAGCAACGGCACCTGTGCACACGAGTTCATTGTAGACCTCCGTCCATTCAAAGCAACTGCAGGTGTGGAAGCAGAAGATGTGGCAAAACGCCTGATGGACTACGGTTTCCACGCACCAACCCTGAGCTTCCCTGTACCAGGTACGATCATGATCGAACCTACCGAAAGTGAGGATAAAGCAGAACTGGACCGCTTCTGCGATGCACTGCTGGCCATCCGTGCAGAAATCAGTGCTGTTGAAACTGGAAAAGCTGATAAAGCGAACAACATATTGAAGCATGCGCCTCATACCCAGTTCATTATCACTACCGATGAATGGAACCGTCCTTACGGCCGCCAACAGGCAGCTTATCCGCTGGAATATGTGAAACTCAATAAGTTCTGGCCTTCTGTAAGCCGTGTAAACAATACACATGGCGACAGAAACCTGATCTGTACCTGCGAGCCCGTAAGTGCTTACGCAGAAGCAGAAGCTTAAGAGAAAAAAATTAGCGTATACGCAAACGGCTAAAAGCGAATGCTTTTAGCCGTTTCTTTATTTATAGCCCCCTGAAAACCTATATTTTTTTATTCACACGCATACTAAAAGTGCTTTTCTGCCGTATTAAGACTTACTTATATTTAGAAAAAATTTACATATATTAGAAATACGAAAAACCCTTATCTATGCAGGACTACTCTTTTATGACCATCGAGGAGATCTTTCTCCTTCAGGATGCGTTGAAAAAGAACAAGAGGCAAATCCTTAAGTTCATTTTGATCGGCCTTTCTCTCGTGCTCATCGCAGCCTATGTACCTCAATTCTTTCTTAAAAGAAGGTATTCCGAAGAAGAAATCGATGCCACCATGTTCAGTTACAGAAATACATGGTTCTGGGTATGGTTACTTTCCTTCGTTCTCGTACTTGTCTTCGCGCTGATTAAGGTGACTGACGTGCGGTACTTTACTATCAAAAAAGACCTGACCCTTCTCCAGAAAGGACAGATCAAAGTACCACTGGAACATGTATATCAGGGAAACAATGATATGCAGACCAGCTTTATCGTAAAACAGGAAGGAGTAAGAAAGAGAAAACGCCTCTTCTACTGGATGCGCGGCCGGCTCGACGATTATAAGTCAGGACAGGAAGTCGAAATAGTATACGGCCGTTATTCCCGCATCATTCTCAACATCAGCAAAGCCTGATCCGTTCCCTAAAACACCAACCATATCAACTGCATGTAGCTATTCATTTTTACACTATATAACCGGGGCAACAGGTATACTGTCTGCCCCGGTTTTTTTATACCTTTGGACGCACTTAGATTCAATGCCTTATGAATATTGAACAGTTTCGCGATTTTTGCCTCGCCCTGCCGGGTGTAACCGAAGAGTTTCCCTTTGGTGAAGAGACACTTGTGTACAAGGTAATGGGAAAAATGTTTACCCTCACCAGCCTTGATAGCTTCGAAAGCATTAACCTCAAATGCGATCCGGAAATTGCAGTTGAGCTGAGAGAACGCTATGACGGCGTCTCGCCGGGTTACCACATGAACAAAAAACACTGGAATACAGTCGATGTTCATGCAGGTATTTCCGATAAACTGATCTATCAGTGGATCCGGGATTCATATGACCTGGTAGCAGATTCACTGCCTAAGAAAACAAAAGAACTACTGAAAAACAAATAATGCTTATGAAACGGATCTTATGGCTATTTATGGCTGTCATCGCCTTTGGCACAAAGGTGAAAGCCATAAATGCAGATTCACTCTGGATGTACGAACACTACACCAAAAAAGAAGTATATATCCCCATGCGGGATGGCGCAAAACTGTTTACAGCCATTTATATACCCAAAGACAATGCAGAAAAACACCCTTTTCTGATGACACGTACCCCCTACTCCTGTTCACCATACGGTGAAAAGGAATTCAGACCTTACTACGCCAGGTATACCAATACATACCTCCACGAAGGCTATATAATGGTCATCCAGGACGTACGTGGACGCTGGATGAGCGAAGGTACCTTTATGGACATACGCCCTTATAATCCAGCAAAAAAGGGCAAAAACGAGATCGACGAAGCAAGTGACACTTATGACACGATCGACTGGCTGGTGAAAAACATTGCTAACAACAATGGTAAGGTCGGCGTATTCGGCACCTCTTACCCTGGTTTCTATAGCACCATGGCTGCTTTAAGTAGTCATCCCGCACTGAAAGCAGTAAGCCCTCAGGCACCGGTAACTGACTGGTATCATGGTGATGATTTCCACCACAATGGTGCATTCTTCCTCGCTGATGCATTTTCTTTTTATTCAAGCTTTGGTCAGCCAAGACCTAAACCCACCACCGCAGGACCTGCTGGTTTCAATTTCTTTACCACTGAAGATAACTATGAGTTCTATCTTAAAACAGGGCCACTAACCAATTTCTCCGGATTAATGGGTGACAGTATCGCCTTCTGGAATGACCTGATGAATCATGGTGACTACGATGCATGGTGGAAAGCAAGAGATGTAAGACAATACCTGAAAAGCGTTCAGCCAGCGATGCTGGAAGTAGGAGGTGTATTCGATGCAGAAGATTGCTTCGGCGCATGGAACACCTACAAAGCCATTGAAAAACTGAGCCCTGGTGCCAGCAACCGTATCGTAATGGGTCCATGGTATCATGGCCAGTGGAGCAGCACCGACGGCACTCATTTAGGAAATGTTCATTTCGGTAGCAACACCTCAGAATACTATCAGGAAAATATCGAAGTACCTTTCTTCAACTACTATCTCAAAGGAAAGGGAACAGCAGCTGATATTGCAGAAGCAACCGTATTCTTTACCGGGGAAAATCAATGGCGCAAATTCCAGCAATGGCCTCCTGCCAATGTACAGGAACAATCCATCTACCTGCAGGCCGATGGCAAACTGGATTTCTCCAAACCACTGGGTGCTGACAGCTTTTCAGAATATGTCAGCGATCCTGCAAAACCAGTTCCGTATACACAGGATGTACATTTCTATCGCACCATCAACTATATGACCGATGATCAGCGTTTTGCGGAACGCCGTCCGGATGTAGCCACCTTCTCAACAGCCATACTGAACGAAGATATTACACTCGCAGGGCCGCTGACAGCCAAACTGGTAGTCAGCACCAGCGGAACAGATGCTGATTTTATCGTAAAACTGATCGATGTGTTCCCTTATGATTTTAAATATGAAAGCAAGGCACAGAGCGAACACTACCGGGTACCTTCTTCCACTTACCCGATGGGTGGTTACGAAATGATGGTAAGAGGTGAAATCATGAGAGGTAAATACAGGGAAAGCTTTGAAAAACCAGTTCCATTCACACCAGATGCACCGGCTAAGGTAGACTTCACCCTGCCAGATGTAGCACATACATTTAAGAAAGGACATAAGATCATGGTACAGGTACAAAGCAGCTGGTTCCCGCTGGCAGATCGTAATCCACAGGTGTTTACAGATATCTACCACGCTACAGACAAGGATTTCAAGAAGGCGACCATCCGCATTTATCATGATGCAGGTCATCCTTCCGTGATAGAATTGCCGGTGTTGAAATAAAATATAACTTGCGGGCGTTCAAATATGTAAATTTTGTAAGTCCATTAATATTGATAACTACTATTTTATGATTAGAAAAGCCCTTCTACTGGGAGCACTAGGCGTCATTTCCCTGAATGGATTTGCGCAAAAAAAATCTAAAAAGAACAAAGACAAGGAGCAAACTGTTGTTCCTGCAGCACCTTTATTGCAGACCAAAATCGATACTGTAAGCTACGGCCTCGGTCAGGATATCGGAAATACTCTGAAGACCCAGGGATTAGACAGCCTGAACCTGAACGTACTCAAACATGCTATCGAAGATGCACTGAAGGATACGACCTTACTAGCAAAAGAAACAGCAAATATGAGTATCAGTAATTATCTTCAACAGATAAAAGCGGAAAAGATGCAAAAGAACAAAGAAGCAGGTGAAAAATTCCTGGCAGAGAATAAGACTAAACCAGGGGTGGTTGCACTGCCTAGCGGTTTACAATACCAGATTCTGAAAGAAGGTGATGGTCCAAAACCTACCGCTGCAGATAAGGTAAAGACACATTATCATGGTACATTGATTGACGGTACTGTGTTTGATAGTTCTGTAGAAAGAGGTCAGCCCATCTCCTTCCCTGTGGGTGGAGTGATCAAAGGCTGGACAGAAGCGCTGCAGCTGATGCCGGTGGGTTCAAAATGGAGGTTATTTATACCTTCTGAACTGGCTTATGGCGAGCGTCAGGCAGGACCGAAGATCGGACCGAATAGTGCACTGATTTTTGATGTTGAATTGTTAGGCATCGAGAAATAAGTTTTAATAAAAAAGCCTTCTTAATTAAGAAGGCTTTTTTATTAAAACTTAAACTTATTTCCAGATTCTCGGGCTCCTTTGCTCTATCATCATCAGATCCGCCAGCGCCATCGCTGCCACTGCCTCCAACACCACGGGTACCCTCAGCGCAATACACAGATCATGTCTTCCCTTCACACTAAACGCCTCCACCTGTCCACTCTTAATATTCAATGTATGCTGCTCCTTAGGTGTGCTTGAAGTAGGCTTCACCGCAACACGGAATACTAATGGATTCCCGTTCGTAATCCCCCCTACTACACCACCTGCATGATTCGTAGCTGTCTTTCCACTGGCATCCAGTATCGCATCATTGTGTTCTATCCCTTTCATCTTTGCCGCTGCAAAACCTGCACCGAATTCAATGCCTTTAATTGCAGGAATCGCAAACACCGCATGTGCAATAGTAGATTCCACTGAATCAAAGAAAGGCTCTCCCAATCCAATTGGCAGCCCTTCTACCACGCATTCCACAATCCCACCTACAGAGTCTTTCGCAGCAATGGCTGCTTCCAGCCCCTGCTCAGCATCAGGTAATCCCGCTACTTCTTTCAGGGTTGCTGTTACAGTAATGCTGTCACCCAATATCTTCTTGGCAATCACGCCAGCCGCTACCAGGTTCAGTGTAAGCCTGCCGCTAAAGTGACCACCACCACGATAATCTTCAAAGCCACCATACTTATGGGTAGCTACAAAATCCGCATGGCCGGGGCGTGGAAACTCGCGCAGCTTCTCATAATCAGTACTGCGTGTATTGTTATTTTCAAACAAAATCGTAATCGGCGCACCAGTAGTATGGTCATTGAAAACGCCGGATTTAATGTAAGGCAGATCATCTTCCTTACGCGGTGTGGTGCCTTTGGCGCCTGCCTTGCGCCTGTCCAGGTCTGGCAGAAAATCTTCCTGCTTCAGCGGAATACCTGCCGGTACACCGTCAATATTCACGCCTACACTAGCGCCATGCGACTCGCCGAAAACATTCACCCGGAATAATCTACCGAAACTGTTCATTAGTATGCTGATTTATTGGTGGTGTTCCAGTTTGAATTAATTTTCCGGTGCTGGTATAAAACCTTTCATCTCCAGGCATATAAGCGAAGCTTATTCGCCGTATTATTTCCGATATAAAGCAAACTAAAACACTACCGTTTTATTCAATGTCGTATTAATGTACCTGACTGGTGGCTCCTTCCTGTTTTACTACACCGCCTAACTTCTGCAAATGTTCGTAAAATTCAGGATAAGATTTGTTAATCGCTTCCGCATCTTCAATCACTACCGGACCACCCGCTGTCAGCGCAGCTACTGCACATGCCATCGCAATCCTGTGATCGTTGTGAGAACTTACAGTACCACCTTTGATGCCTGTACCACCATGCACCAGCATTTCATCGCCATGCAGTTCAATGCGGATCCCCAGTTTACCAAATTCTTCCTGTAAGGTTTTACCACGGTCACTTTCCTTGTGTGCCAGTCTGCTCACACCCAGAATTTTCGTAGTGCCTTCGCAGTTAGCTGCCAAAGCTACGAGTGGCGGGAACAGATCAGGGCAATCCGTCGCGTCGAAATCAAACGCTTTCAACTGCTGTTTTTCCACATTCACGGTAAATACCCCTGGCATCAGCCCGGCGCCTGCTTTTTCCAGTGCTTCCAGGATCGCTTTATCAGATTGCGCAGATTGTGTATTGAGGTGGTGTACTTCCGCTTTACCAGCTACCGCAGCAGCTACCAGCAGGAATGCAGCACCGCTCCAATCTCCTTCTACAGTATATTCCCCGGCTTTGTATGCCTGTCTCTTTCCAAATGAAAAACGTTCAAAGTTTTCCTCGCTCACTTTTACACCAAACTGCTCCATGAGCTGGAGGGTAAGTGCGATATATGGTTTGCTTTTCAGGTCCTTCACGGTGATGGTTACATCCGCTGCAACAGCACCAAAGGCCATCAATAAGCCTGTTAAGAACTGTGAGCTGAGTGAGCCATCGATCGTAATATGCTTCGCCTGTAACGGGCCCTGAATATGCAAAGGCAGCTTACCATCAAGGGTGCTGATCTTAACACCCACCTGTGGTAAAACTTCTTCGAAGAAGTTCATCGGACGGGTGGTCAGACTACCATGACCATTGATGGTGATAGGGTGTGCAGACAGTGAAGCGATCGGGGTAAACATGCGGATCCCTAAACCGGATTCTCCACAATTGATTTCATTCCCAACAGGGTGAATACCATTGCTGGTAATCTCTATATAATCTTGCTGGCGGTTGATAGTAGCACCCAGTTTGCTGGCTACATCCAGTGCTGCGAGACAGTCATTGCTCAAACCCGGATTCCGGATAATGCTTTTACCATTGCTCAGCAACGCTGCGGCTACTGCCCTTTGCATAGCGCTTTTGGAAGGATTGGCGGTTACGGTGCCATTAATGCTGCCGGGTAATATTGTTACTTGCATGTGTGTGTTTGGTTGTTTATAGCTCCTCCAGCAGTTGCTTCAGCTCTGCCAGCGGTACAGCCTTTGTATGCGCGCTACCTAATTGTTCCAGCAGCACAAAATTGATCGCATCCTTTTCCCGCTTCTTATCCAGTTTGAAGATGTCGTACATCTCTTCCTTGTTAGAAGTAAGGGTTACCGGCAACTGGTAATCATTGATCAGCCTGATCAACCGGTTGGTTTGTTCCACAGGCAAAGTAGAGAGCTTCTCAGAGATCTTGGCAGCCGCCACCATCCCGATAGCTACAGCTTTACCGTGGGCAATGTTCTCAATTTTTTCTACTGCATGCCCAAGGGTGTGCCCGAAATTAAGCCAGCGGCGCGATGCCTGCTCAAATTCATCTTCCAGTACTACCTTGGTTTTCAGCTCTACAGAGCGTTCTACCAGGTATTCCAGAACAGCAGTATCCTTCTGCATGGCCTTATCCCGGTTTTCTTCCAGGTAAGTGAACAAACCTGCATCCAGGATGCAGGCATACTTAATGATCTCAGCAAAACCATTATGCCATTCTTCGTCAGGCATGGTCAGTGGCAATGTGTAGTCAAACAGGATAAACTGAGGTTGACGGGTTGTGCCCAGCATGTTCTTATGTTTACCATGATTGATCCCATTCTTGCCACCAATAGATGCATCTACCTGTGCGAGCAATGTGGTAGGCACAAAACCTACCGGCATCCCGCGCATGTATATGCTGGCGGCATAACCAGTTAAATCTGTGGTCATGCCACCGCCTATACCAACGAGCATAGTCTTGCGGTCAGCTTCCAGCTCAATGAGTCCATCAATGATCTGTTCGAGTACTTCCTCACTTTTATGCTCTTCTCCATCCGGAATCACCAGCTTTCTCCAACCCTGCAATTTCATTCCGTGGTGTTTATCCACATTCTCATCCACTACCAGTACAGTACGGGATGGATCGGCGTAATTGCCCAGCTGGTAGAGGCTTTCTCCCAGGTAATATTTGGTAGCACTATGCTGGAACTGGTAAGATAATGTTCTCATATATAATTTATGGTTGTGCCTGAATACTCAGGACGCCACTTATTTTCCTTCGTTCATTACTCTGTTCTGCCTGTTGATAGACTCCAGGTGAACTGCATCAAAGTATTTCAGGATGAAATCTTTGGTCAGACCCAGTTTATCACCTTTAGCGATACCACGCTCCAGGATCTCATTCCAGCGGTTGGTCTGCAGGATGGTAACGTTGTTTTCTTTCTTGTAAAGACCAATCTTCTCAGCAATCTTCATACGGTTACCCAGCAGCAGCAGGATTTCATCATCGATCTGGTTGATCTGGCCACGCAGTTTATCCAGTGCAGAGTTGAATTCTTTTACATCAGTACGTTCATGGCGCCACTTGATACCATCCAAAATTTCTGCCAGTCTTTCAGGAGTTACCTGCTGTTTTGCATCGCTCCATGCTTTGTCCGGATCAATGTGAGATTCCAGCATCAGACCATCGTAATCCAAATCGATCGCTTCCTGACCAATTTCCTGCAGAATATCACGACGACCGCCAATGTGGCTTGGATCACAAACGATAGGCAGTTCAGGCATACGACGCTTCATTTCGATTGGCAGGTGCCACATCGGCGCATTACGGTATTCAGTATTACCATAGCTGGAGAAACCACGGTGGATCAGACCGATCTTGGTAATACCTGAGTTACGAACACGTTCTACCGCACCTACCCACAGTTCCAGGTCAGGGTTGATCGGGTTCTTGATCAATACAGTTGTATCCACACCCTTCAGCGCATCCGCTACTTCCTGTACAGAGAATGGGTTTACAGTAGTACGGGCACCAATCCACAGGATGTCTACATCATGTGCCAGCGCTTCCTCTACCTGCTGTCTGGTAGCTACTTCCACTGCTACTGGTAAACCAGTCAGGGCTTTCGCTTTCTGCAGCCATGGCAGACCCTGTACACCGATACCTTCGAAAGATCCCGGACGGGTACGTGGTTTCCAGATACCTGCACGCAGTACATCTACTTTACCTGTCTTAGCCAGGCGCTGTGCGGTTTCAAGTACCTGCTCTTCAGTTTCTGCACTGCAAGGGCCGGAGATGATCAACGGCTTCTTATCTGAGCCCGGATCGGAGAATTTAGTGTTGGAGAGGATGTCTGCTAATACCATCGTTGTAGTTTTTTTAGTCCACAGACTATAGTCGATAGTCCATAGTGTTTGATTTGATTATTGGTTTGTTGCTATGAGCCATCGACTATAGCCCACGAACGATTGTTTACTTATTTTAAGATCTTCCTGATCTTGTTTGATTTCTGGATCAGTTTATAGAAAGCGTCATAATCTTCATTTTCCAGCAGGTCCTTCATCTGTTGCAGCTGGTGAATATGTTCATCCAGTACATCCAGCACATTATGACGGTTATGCTTAAAGATCGGTACCCACATATCAGGCGAGCTCTTAGCCAGACGTACAGTAGATTCGAAACCACCGCTTGCCAGTTCAAAAATACGCCCGTGCTCCTTTTCCTTTTGCAGTACGGTCAGAGCAAGGGCAAAGGAGGTGATATGAGAGATGTGCGATACATAGGCAGTATGCAGATCATGCTCTTCCGCATTCATATACACGAGCCGCATCTGCAATTTGTCTACCATCTCCTCAACAATTTCCACAGCATCTTCTTCACTGTTTTTCACATCGCACAGCACCATGGTTTTGTTGGTGAACAGGTTCGGTATAGCAGCTTCGGGGCCGGAATACTCCGTGCCGGCCATCGGGTGGGCAGCTACAAAGCGACCTCTGTGGGGATGACCGGCAACGAGTGCTAGAATCTTTTCTTTTGTAGAACCCACATCCATGATCACCTGTTGTGGACCCGCGTTATCAAGAATTGAAGGCAGCACCTTCAGCAAACCATCTACAGGTATCGCCAGTATAACTACAGTGGATCGCTGCATCGCTGCTTCCAGGCTAGCTCCCTCATCGATGATGCCGAGCTCCTGCGCTTTTTTAAGGTTGTCCTGGTTCTGATCCACACCGATGATGTGGGTGGCAACACCCTTCGCTCTCAGGCTGATGGCCAGAGATCCACCGATTAAACCAGTACCTACTATCGTTACGATCATACGTTTGTCTGTTTATTTAATTGCCCTGATCCTTTGCAGCACTTCGTCAAATACTTTCTCATCTTTACAAAGGCTCACTCTTATATATCCATTCCCGTTACTACCGAAGATACCACCTGGTGTGATAAATACCTGCGCTTTTTGAAGAATTTCATCTGTTACAGTAAATCCGTCTTTTGCACCGGCAGGGATCTTAGCCCATACGAACAAACCTACCTGGTCACGATCGAAAGTACAGTTCAGCAATTCCAGCAGTTCAAATACTTTCTTCCGACGGCCGGTATAGATCTGATTCAGTTCAGCATACCACTCAGGTCCTAATTCCAGTGCTTTTACAGCGGCCATTTGCAATGGCTGGAACATGCCGGAATCCATATTGCTCTTGAAGCGCAGTACTTCATTAATCCATTCCTGTTTGCCCACCAGCATCCCTACGCGCCATCCGGCCATGTTAGATGATTTGCTAAGTGAGTTCAGTTCCAGTACCACATCCTTTGCACCTGGTGTCTGCAGTAAACTTTGTGGTTGCGCATTCAGGATAAAGCTGTAAGGATTGTCGTGGCAGATCAGGATGTTGTGGTCGTTGGCAAACCTGATCAGCTTTTCAGCAAAGGCAGTATTGAACCGCGCCCCGGTAGGCATGTGCGGATAGTTCACCCACATCAGCTTTACCTTGCTCAGATCAGTTTTAGCCAGCGCGTCGAGATCAGGCAACCATCCGTTTTTTTCCTCCAGGTCATAGTCTCTTACGGTAGCACCACTCAGGTTCACGGCAGAGCGGTAGGTAGGATAACCCGGATTTGGAACCAGAGCCTCGTCTCCTTCCTGCAGGTAGGTCATGCAGATATGCATGATCCCTTCTTTGGAACCGATCAGTGGCAGCACTTCTTTTTCAGGATCCAGGCTTACGCTGTAGTAGCGCTGATACCAGCCGGCCATTGCCTGGCGTAAAGCAGGAATTCCTTTGTACCCTTGATAGGCGTGCGTATCAGGACGATGAGCATTTTCAGTCAGCGCCTCGATCACAGAAGGATGTGGGGGCAGATCAGGACTACCAATACCAAGGTTAATCACTTTGGCACCAGCCCTGTTCATTTCATCTATTTCTCTCAGCTTTTTAGAGAAGTAGTATTCTTCTGTTTGTTGCAGCCTTTTTGCTACCTGTAAGTTCATATCGTATGATTGAAAAATAGGATTATAATGTTTTGCCTTTCTTGTAGATCCCGAGCACTTTCAGATGTTCTGTCAGCGGAGTGATTTTGCTGATGCCTTTCTGGAAAGTGGCCAGATCTTCGAATTCGAAATCGGCATGGAAATAATAATTCCATTCCTTGGTAGGCATTGGGAATGACTGCAGTTTGCTCAGGTTAATACCTGCATTTGCCACCTGTGTCAGCACCTTTGCCAGTGTTCCGGATTCGTGGGAAGTCTGGAAGTATACGGATGCTTTGTTGGAATCTTCCGCAGGTTCCACACCATTTGGAGAGATAACCAAAAAGCGGGTATAGTTGTTCTTAATGGTATGGATGTTTGGCGCAATAATTTCCAGACCATAAATTTCAGCGGCCAGTTTACCCGCAATGGCAGCTGTCGCTTTCAGTTTCTTGGTGGCCACATGCTTTGCACTCAGGGCAGTATCTTCAGTCTCTACCAGCTTCATAGCAGGATACTTATCCAGGAAGTCAGTACACTGCAACAGTGCCATATGATGACTGCGTACCTCGCGGATGTCTTCCACCGGTGTACCAGGCAAAGCCATCAGGTGCTGTTTGATATGGAGGTATACCTCCCCTATCACATGCAGATTAGAGTTTTTCAGCAGCGTGTAGTTCGGAAGAATACTTCCGGCTATCGAGTTTTCGATGGCCATCACGCCAGCATCAGCTACCTGCGTCTTTACTTTCTTAATCAATTCTGCGAATGAAGCACAACATTCGATCGTTATATCCTTTCCATAGTATCCTTGTGCCGCTATTTGGTGAAAACACCCTTCGAATCCCTGAATTGCGATGTGCATCTTATGTGGTTTGTTTGTGTTTGATAGTTGCTACAACAACTACCAGATAAAATGAAAAAGGGCCCCGGTGGAGCCGGGACCCTTTAAAGTGCATTTAATATGTTTAGTGCATTTTTTACAAAAGAGTCCCGGCCTTTACGACGTAAAAGAAAAAGTAAAAAAAGTAAAAGAAGTAAAGACTGAAACGACGTAACATAGATCAAGTTATTAGAAAAAGAGAAGGCCCCCCTTATCGGGAGGCCTTTTTGTTAGTTTCTTTTTATGTTTAAGTACTACAAACGACCTCCCTAATTCTGGTACCAGAAAAAGTAGAAACCATAAAAGTAACCAAAGGTTGTTTGCTGTATCATAATTTGCTTGAATTGCCCGACAAAAATACATCAGGATTTGAATTGTCCAAGCACTTTTGTCAAAAATTATATTCTATTCAATAAAGAGGCAAAAAATCAATAATTTATTCAAAAATGAAGGCCTGACTACCCCTATAGCTAAAAAAAAACCGCCCTGCGGTTGCAGAGCGGCATATAAAAAGCTATTATTTGCTTAATCAGGGGAAGATTAGTGCTTAGCAGCAGTATCTTTTGCAGCAGCAGCAACTGAATCAACAGCAGCCTTAGCGGTATCAGCTTTAGCAGCGATTGAATCCTGAGCAGCGTTAGCAACTGAATCAATGTTCTGAGTAGTTGCAGCAGCAGTAGAATCAGTAGCGTTTTCGCCAGAGTTACCACCACAAGCAGTTGCAAATACACCCAGTGCCAGAGCTAAGAAACCAATTTTCAGTGCGTTCTTCATTTTTTTATTTTTTAGGTTTTTTGAAATATTGTTTCTTCTTTATACCCGGTTGAAAGAAAGGTAACCCAGCTTTTCAGAAATATTTTTCAAAAAATCTCTTTTTTTCACAAAAAGCCCTGTGGATAAGGTTTTTAATTATATAATTTATAAGTTTATATGAAAAAAGATTGCAGCCTGCATCTACCCTCTGGCTGAAAACTTATTTTTTTTCCCCTACTTTGGGTTACCAAAGCGATATAATAGTATTAATAAGTGAAGCATAATCTGAACATAGAAAGGGATCGGGAATTATTACTGGGCCTGACCCGGAATGACGATAAAGCACTGTCTACCATCTACGTGGAAAACTTTCCGGCCGTATTAAGGATGGTATTACAGCACAAAGGTTCTGAGGATGATGCGAAAGATCTTTTCCAGGAGGCCATGATCATACTGTATGAAAAAGCACAGACCAGTGAATTTGATCTATACAGTAAGCTCAAAACCTACTTATACGCCATCTGTCGTCACCTCTGGCTCAAAAAGCTCCAGTCAGGCAGCTGGCAGCTCTCCCTGCCGGAAGAACTGGAAGAAGTACTGCCGGCAGACAACCACATGGAAGACCATGATAAAAAGGACGAACAGTTCCGCATCATGGAGCAATCTATGGGTAGCATGGGAGAACCCTGCAAAACCATCCTGGAAGATTATTATATCAGGAAACTCTCTATGGCAGATATAGCAGAGAAATTCGGGTACACCAACGCGGAAAATGCGAAGAATCAGAAGTACAAGTGCCTGATGCGATTGAAGAAACTCTTTTTTGATAAATATAAATTATAGGGCCCATCAAAGGACCCACAAAGTGGTTTACAGGCGATGAATGATATTAATTTAATACGTGACATTGAACGCTATCTGGAAGGCGACATGAATATGCAGGAAAAAACTGCATTCGAAAAGTTGTGCCAGTCCGACCCGGTAGTAAATGAGCAGTTGAAAGCCCATCGGCATATTACGGCACAGCTGGAAAGCTACGGCCGCAGATTGGCGCTACAGGAGAAAATGGATCATATCCATGCCTCCATCGATATGGATATGCTGCGGGATGCAGCTGCCCCGGCACCAGCCAGGGTAATCACCTTCCGCAGAAGGCTGCTGACAAACGTTGCAGCTGCTGCCTGCATCGCACTCGTTACTTCGCTTTCCACCATCGCCCTCATCCAGAAAGCAAACAGGCAAAAGACCACCGCTCAATACGAAGATGTAAGAAGAGTGCTTAATAATATTCAGCGCTCTCAAAACGCCCTCATCAACGACATCAATAGCAAAAAGAGAGTACCTGCCAACCCCGGCACTTACGGAGGCACAGGTTTTGCCATTACTGACAATGGCTACGTAGTGACTAACTACCATGTGGTAGCAGGTGCAGACTCTATCTATATCCAGAATACAAAAGGTGAAGCGTACAAAGCAACCAGCGTATTCGAAGACATCTCAAGCGATCTGGCAATCTTAAAGATCACAGACAGCACTTTCAGAAGCCAGCCAATTCCTTACGCCGTAAAGTTCCAGAAAGCCCTGCGCGGCGAAAAAGTCTTTACCCTCGGCTATCCCCGTGATGAAATCGTTTATGGAGAAGGTTATATCAGCGCACAAACCGGTTTCAACGGTGACTCCGCCGCTTACCAGGTATCCATTCCTGTAAATCCGGGTAACAGTGGCGCGCCGCTCATGGATGCAAAAGGTGATGTAGTAGGTATCGTAACGGGCAAACAAACTACTGCCGATGGAATTGCTTTTGCAGTGAAATCAGCACAGCTGAAACGCCTGCTGGAAGAAATGCCTAAAGAAAAGATGGGTAAATGGAATCACAAAAATCGTTTGGAGAACCTGACCCGCGTAGAACAGATCAAAAAGTTGGAAGACTTCGTATATATGGTGAAAGTCTATAACTGATAAATATATTTTTTCTATTGGCCTCTGCAACCAAAACGGCCACGCTGGATTCAGTGTGGCCGTTCTTTATTTTAACTCTTTTGTATCTAAATTCGTAACAGCCCGCGGCCGTCTTACCTATGAATCTGAATCACTACTTCTTCTTCCAGGCCTTATACTTATCTGTGATCCAGTACATCAGATCCTCCGTCGGCATCATCCTCAGCGTATCATAATCCGGGTAATTCTGCCCCATAAACAACCTCAGACTATCTCCTTTCAAACTAGTTACCCTGCTCACAAATAGTGGCGTAAACCTGGAATCAATGTATTTATCTTTCTCTGCCTTCGCATAAATCTTCTTAAACTCACGCTTCTGCTTCTCCTTCCTTGAATACCGGGTAAACGGACTAAACACAATCCCTGCGCCTACAGGTGTACTACCACCTGCCAATGGCTTGTCAGGATTATCCAGGATGTACCCAAACTGATCCCTTCTGTTAATAGAATCCAGCTGATAAGGCGTAAACTTCGTACTTACCTCTACCCCATGCAATTGACGGCTCTCTACTACCAGGTGAACTTCCCTTGTCTCTACTCCACTCTCAGCTTTCACAACCAGGCTATCCGGGTTATATCCCAGGAACCCAAATACCACCATATCCCCCTTCTTCGCTGATATCTTATAAAAACCGCCCTTATCAGAGTAGGCTCTTCGCCCCGTAGTCTTGTTGGTAATACTTGCATATGGTAATACCAATCCATTCTCCTTGTCTACGATCGTACCGGTCAGCGTAACCTGTGCCTGGCTCTTTTCTGCCAATAAACTGCAAAATACCAGCAGGAGCAATAAGGGCAATTGTTTCATATATCTGTTCTGTTTATTCCAGCAAGTTCCTTAAAAAGTTTCTAAAAAAAATAAAAAATCCCCCTGTTGCCAGGAGGATTTTGCATGATTATTTAGCCACAGTAAAGCAGGAAAACTCAACTGGCCCCTCTTATCACCTGTAATAGAATGGCTATTATGGCTATTACCAACAGGATGTGAATTAAACCACCTGCGGAATACACAAAGAAGCCTAACAACCAACCGATAATAAGTATTACTGCAATAATATATAACAGACTTCCCATTTTACACAGATTTAAGCATTTTAATAACTTCCTCCCTGCTCTTGCCCAGCTTCTGCTGGATCTTACCGATCAGACGGTCTTCCTGTCCTTCTTCGTACAGCAGATCATCGTCTGTCAGGTCTGCGTATTGCTGCTTGATCTTGCCCTTAATCTCGTTCCAGGCACCTTTAATTTGTAAAGTATCCATAACATTAACTTTTTTGGGTGAAACAATGCTTTACAAAATCCAAAGACTATGCCAGAGGGGAATTGGTTATTAATATGCTACGGCTGTGATGGCTGTGCTGAATACCCTTTCTTCACCGGGTTCCAGGGTCACCAGGCCCATGCCGTTATTAAAGGCATTGGGCGCCCCTGTAAGGTGCTCAATCGCAATACTGTTGCGGTGAGCAGGGATATAAACCTGTAAGATCGGATAACAGGGTTCCGGGAAAAAATGGATCAATACCCGCTTCTGCGGATCCCGCAGTGTAGCCAGGGCACTATGCCTGCTAAAATCCAGCAGGAAACTGTTATCCAGCGGAATACCTGCCAGGCTGCGCGCTTCCAGGAAGCGGTCATAAGGCAGCACATTACCGGTTGGTATCAGTTGCGCATTAAATTCTACTATTTGTTCCGAAGCAAACTGCAGTTCAAGCTCATCGACCGGGGTACCGGTACTAAAATAAGGGTGCCAGCCATCCATGACAGGAATGGCCACTTCCGCATTATTCAGGATAAAAGTAGAGATGCGCAGCTGCTGACCAGGTTCCAGGTGATACTTCACCTCACAGTCATATGGGAACGGGTAACCCGCATCATTCCCTGTATAGGTATGGCGCAATGTCAGCACAGCACCCTTTTCATTCGCCTCCTGGCCTACTATCTCAAACGGCACATCGTAGAGCAAACCATGAATAGCACTACCAGATTTGGAAAGTGTTTTTCCAATCGTATATTCCTGCTCCTCCCACCGGTAGGTACCAGCCGGAATACGACAGGCAAAAGGGCTTAGCTTTGCACTTTTATAATATTCAGGAAGATTTACCTGGTAGTCTTCCAGGCTCTCATAACTATCAATGATATTCAGAAAGCCTTCTCCATACGGTATTTTAAAGGCGTGCAGCAGTGCGCTGTGTGCCGGAATAATTTCTGCCCGCGTGCCGCTATCACCGTCGATGAGAACGATGATGTCAAAACCTGCCTGGTGGATAGATTGAATAGAAAACATAACGCTTAATTGTGTATAACTACCAAGTTACACAAACTTTGCTTTATCATCCGGCAGCCGGCATAGCTCATTTGTTTTCCTTCAAAGATTTAACTTCTTCTTTCAAAAGTCTGATCGCTTCTTCCTGTGCCTGGGTCTTCTTTTGCTGTTCAATCAGGTAGAGGGTTAGTTCTTCCACTTTCTGTAGCAGTATCTTATTCATTTCACCCAGGTCCTGGCCATCCGCTGCTACCTCTTTGGCAGAAGGAACTGAAGGCAAATGTTTATTCTCCTGGATATACTGTTCTACTGAAGCCAGTGAGGGTAACCGGTACTGTGGTTCAAATACAAAATCAGCCCAGCCGGTAGCCGTCACCTTTATCTTCTGCGCGGTGATCAACCCGTTCACAGCCAGTTTGGAAGATGGATTGGTGGTACCAATACCGACATTGCCACTATTGTCGATCCTCATTCTTTCAACACCAGCGGTGCTCAATCCTAAAGCAGCAGATCCATAACCGGCAGCACTCAGGGTAATGGATTTTGCAACTGAATCGTAGCCAACCAAACCTATATACTGGTTGTCTGATGTGCTCCAGCGAATACTGCTTCCGGAAAATGTTCTTACATCCAGGAATGTAGCAGGTACATTCGTACCAATACCCACCCTGCCTGTATTCAAAACAGTCAAGGCATCATACAGGCTTAGATACTTCACTGAACTCGCATTTGTCTTAATGGGGATTTTAGTGCTGTCCTGGGCATTCATTTGCAATGAAAACAACAATGCAAAAATGGGTAACATTAACTTTTTCATAGTAGGGTATTATTAAAAAAATAGCTCCTGCGGGTTTGGCAGGAGCTATAAAAGTATAAAATAACTACTTACTAGATATACTGATTGATGATATTCTCCAGCCATTCCTGTCTGCCACTGGTCATCTTTGGTTCGCCGTTAGCGATTGCAAAGCTGCGCAGATCTTCCAGGCTCAGTCTTCCATCTTCGAATTCCTTTCCTTTACCGCTGTCAAATGATGCATAACGGTCTTTACGGAATTGATTGTAAGGAGACTGTTCCAGGATCTTTTCTGCCACGATCGCAGCACGGGCAAATGAATCGATGCCGCCAATGTGTGCATGGAAGATATCTTCCAGGTCAGTAGAGTTACGACGTGCTTTCGCATCGAAGTTCACACCACCACCTGCAAATCCACCTGCTGGCAAAATTACCAGCATCGCTTCGATCAGGTCATTCAGGTTCATTGGGAACTGGTCAGTATCCCAGCCATTCTGAGTATCTCCACGGTTTGCATCGATGCTACCCAGGAAACCACCATCTACCGCTACCTGCAGTTCATGCTGGAAGGTATGACCCGCCAGTGTAGCATGGTTCACTTCGATGTTCAGTTTGAAATCCTTGTCCAGGCCATAATGACGGAGAAAACCAATCACGGTTGCAGAATCGTAATCGTACTGGTGCTTGGTAGGCTCACATGGTTTAGGCTCAATGAAGAAGGTACCCTTAAAACCTTGTTTACGTGCGTAATCACGCGCTATACTCAGGAATTTTGCCAGGTGCTCCTGCTCACGTTTCATGTCAGTATTCAGCAGGGTCATATAACCTTCACGGCCACCCCAGAATACATAATTTTCACCACCCAGTGCAATAGTTGCATCCAGGGAGTTCTTTACCTGTGTACCAGCGTATGCAACAGCAGCAAAGTCAGGGTTGGTACTGGCACCGTTCATATAACGGGGATTGCTGAATACATTCGCAGTACCCCAGAGCAGTTTTACGCCACTGGCTTTTTGTTTTTCTTTTGCATACTCAACGATTGCCTGCATACGGCTTTCGTATTCTGCGATGTTCGCACCTTCATCTACCAGGTCCACATCGTGGAAGCAGTAGTAAGGAAGACCCAGTTTGGTGATGAATTCAAACGCTGCATCCATCTTCTCTTTTGCACTCTGTACAGCATCCGGAGCTGTGAGCCATGGGAATTGTTTGGTGCCCGGACCGAATGGGTCTCCACCAGTTCCGCAGAAGGTGTGCCAGTAAGACACTGCGAACTTGAATAATTCCTTCATGGTTTTACCACCGATCTTTCTGTTCTCATCGTACCATTTGTAAGCAAATGGATTGTTTGACTGAGGACCTTCATAGGCGATTTTGCCAATACCTTTGAAGTACTCTTTGTTTCCGATTGTAATGCTCATTGTCAGTGTTTTTTTTTGATCCTAACGTGTTATTTAAATGTGTGTGTGTTTTCTCTTTAATGCACCCAAAATGCATCATATCATTTTATGCAATCCTTCTACCCACTCTTCATAAATCTCTTTATAAGCCGAACCATTTTCCGGCTCTATCGTTGCCAGGCTCTCCATCCCCTTAAACGCATCCTCCACCGCGTACAAACCGGCTCCTACACCCGCCGCTCTCGCAGCCCCCTGCGCACCATCCGTATTGTACAACTCAATCACCACATCTGCCGTATTTGCAAATACCTCCCTGAATAATGGACTCAGGAACATATTCGCATGCCCGGCTCTCACGCGTTTAATATTCAATCCCATATCCTGCATAATATCCATCCCGTATTTCAGCGCAAATACAATCCCTTCCTGTGCAGCACGCAGCATATGCTCTCTGCCATGAATATTGAAATTGAGCCCCTTCATGGATGCGCCCACTTCTTTATTCGCCAGTATACGCTCCGCACCGTTTCCAAACGGATAGATCTTCAATCCGCGGGATCCAACAGGAGCTACAGCTGCCAGTGCATTCATCTCTTCGTAAGATGGCTTGCCTACCAGGTTGCGCATCCAGCTGTTCAGAATACCTGTACCGTTCAAACACATCAAAACTCCATTACGATGTGCTGCTGCTGTATCATTCACATGTACGAAAGTATTGACCCGGCTTTGTTCATCAAATGCGATATGATCATGCACCGCATATACCACACCCGAAGTGCCGGCGGTAGTTGCCGCTTCACCAGGCTGTAATACATTCAGCGAAAAAGCATTGTTAGGCTGGTCACCCGCACGGTAAGTAACCGGTGTTCCCGCTGCTAAGCCCAGCAAAGCCGCTGCCTGCGCAGTCACCTTACCCTGTAACCCAAACGTAGGTACGACGTTGGATAGCAGCTTTTCACTGATACCATAATGTTTCAGCAACACTGGCGACACCTGGTGCATACTGAAATCCCAGAAGATCCCTTCAGACAAACCGGAGATAGTCGTCGCCGCATCACCCGTCAGGCGCATCGCAATGAAATCGCCAGGGAGCATCACTTTGTCAATGCGCTCATAGAGGGCAGGTTCATGCTCCTGTACCCAACGTAGTTTAGAAGCGGTAAAATTTCCGGGAGAGTTCAGGAGATATTGCAGGCACCAGTTAGGACTTAGCTTTTCAAAAGCTGCATTTCCTATTTCGACAGCCCTGCTGTCACACCAGATAATTGCAGGACGCAATACCTGCTGATCCTTATCCACACATACCAGGCCATGCATCTGATAGGCAATACCTATTCCTGCCACGGCCGATCCTTCAAAGGGGTGGATTTGTTGTAACTTCTTTGTTGCATTCTGAACTTCCCGCCACCACATCTCAGGATCCTGTTCTGCCCATCCCGCCACCGGCGCGTGCATAGGCATTTCCTGGGCCGGGCTGATCGCCGTAGCCACACATTTTCCTGTATTAGTGTCCAGCAGGGCCGCCTTCACTGAAGACGATCCGATATCATAACCAATCGTATACCTCATAACGCTTGCAGGTTTATAAAAATAAAAAGCTGGCCGTTTAGCCAGCTTTTCAAAAATCTCTACCAGAATATGGTATATAATGCAACCAGTATACCGCAGATCAAAATCGCAGTGATAGCGAATGGCATGGAGGTTTTGAACATAGAAGCATCCACTTCCAGGCCCTTAGACTCATCGACCATCTCTGCACCAGCCACTTTCAATTTGGCAGGAGCTACCATTGAAATCAGGATCATACCAATCACACATACCACGAATACAATACCCATACGATCCAGGAACGGAATTTCATAGATACCGTTAGCTGCAGGTACGGAGAATCCAATGCTGTTCAAACCGGAAAGATCCGCCCAACCCGGCAGGAACTTCAGGATGAGAGATAACGTAAAACCTCCAATCATCGCAAACAGCGCTGCACCTGAAGTTGTACGTTTCCAGAAGAATCCAAGCAGGAACATCGCAAAAATACCTGGAGATACGAAACCAGTGTACTCCTGTATAAACTGGAAGCCACCTTTCTTATCAATACCCAGGAACGGAGAGATGATAATAGCCAGGATCATCGCAACGACTACCGCGATTTTACCTGTGCGTACTATGTGCTTTTCATCTGCTTTTCTAGCAAAGTGTTCTTTATAGATGTCCAGTGTAAAAATTGTTGAAATACTGTTTGCCTTTCCAGCCAGGGAAGCAACTACTGCAGCAGTCAGCGCAGCAAAAGCCAGCCCCTTCATACCAATTGGCAACAGGTTCATTAACACCGGGTAAGCATTGTCAGGATTAAGTTCACCACCCTTCACCATTTCTGCCTGGAACAAACCGCGGCTATGTAATACATAGGCAGCAATACCAGGAATCACCACGATCAGCGGCATCAGGAGTTTAAGGAAACCCGCGAACAACAAGCCGGAACGCGCTGTTTTCAGATCAGCACCCAGCGCACGCTGTGTAATATATTGGTTACAACCCCAATAATTTAAGTTTACAATCCACATACCTCCCACCAGGATAGACAATCCAGGCAGATCCAGGTAATGAGGATCCTTTTTGTCCAGGATCATATGGAAATGATCACCGGCATGTTCTGTCATCAAATGGAAACCATTCAATACACCACTTGTACCAAAATGCTCTGATACCAGGTTCAGGGCCAGGTAAGTAGTAGCCAGGCCTCCCAGGATCAGGAAGAATACCTGGATAACGTCTGTATATCCTATCACCTTCATACCACCCAGGGTGATAAACACCGCAAATACGGCCAGCAATATCATACAAACATTAAAATCAATCCCTGAAATGGTGTTGATAGCCAAAGCCCCCAGGTAAAGGATGGAAGTCAGGTTCACCACTACATAGAGCAGCAACCAGAATACCGCCATAATGGTACTCACCGTTTGATTATACCTGCGCAGCAGGAACTGCGGCATCGTATAAATCTTGTTCTTCAGATAAATAGGAAGGAAAAATACGGCGACGATAATGAGGGTCGCAGCAGCCATCCATTCATAAGTGGAAATTGCCAGACCTATATTAAAACCGGAACCGGCCATGCCAATAAACTGCTCCGCGGAAATGTTGGATGCTATCAGAGATGCACCAATGGCCCACCATGTAAGGGAACCTTCTGCCAGGAAAAAGTCTTTGGAGTCTGTAGTTTTTCGTTTCTTTTTCTGGTAGATGTAAATACCGTAACCCGCGACGATCGCGAAATACACCAAAAAGACGACATAATCGAGGAATTGTAAACTCTTTTGCATAAAATCAACGTGGTAAAATTTATTGTTTGGTCAATATAGTAACATTTTTAATAAACGTAAAATTTACATTTAAAAATTATTCCAGTGGAGGGGATTAATCGTGATCATTCTTTAATAGAATATCGGCCAGTTGTGCCCCAATAGCCGTTCCAATGGCGACACCCATGCCGCCCATTCTTACGCCCAGCGCGATTCGGGCTGAATGACGGCGGATAACCGGCTGCCGGTTCTGGCCAAAAGCCATGATGCCCGTCCAGCGGTCAGCAATATTAAACGAAAAACCCGGCAAAATAATATGACGTAGCCGGTTTTCAAGTTCCTTGTGAATATTTGGATTCAATTCGAAATTTGTGGTGGCCTCTCCCTTAAAGTCCATATTACGCCCTCCACCAAAGAGTACACGCCCCTCCAGTTCACGGAAATAATAGTAACCTTCATCCATATGGTAGATACCTTTAAATGGCAGCTCAGGTATAGGGTCGGTTATCAGTACCTGGCCTCTGCCAGGTTGTAAATCAAGGTCAGGAATCAGTTTTTTTGTAAATGCATTGGTACAGATGCCCAGTTGCCGGGCTTCAAATGCATACTCACCTACACTTACGCGGATTGAGTTATCATTCTCTATAAAATGGCCGATCTCACACCCGGTCTTAATTTCCACTCCATAATACAATGCAAGATCTATTAATCGCCTCATCATCTTCCCGGTATGCAATTCCCCCTCAAAATTATTCCTGATCAGTGCTTTTACATACCTGTCATTAAAACCAAACTCGTTTTTCGCAAGTGAGAACGCTTTCCCTCCCAGCAATCCCCTCATCAACTCATTCATACCATCGATTTCTGACAAGGCATACAACTCCTGCTCCCCTATCAGCTCATAACTCCCATTCTCCCTGTAATCAATATGCTGATCTCCCAACCTATGCCGCAAGGCCTGCAACCCTTTCCAACGTAAAGCCACCAACGCCAGCACCTCTTCTGCCGACATCACTTTTAGATCCGCCAGCAATTCCGTCAAACTTCCTATACAGGCAAAACCTGCATTCTTCGTACTCGCCCCCGTAGGCAACACGCCCTTCTCCAACACCAGTACACGGGCATCCGGTTGCGCCTCGCGCAAACTGATAGCTGTGGATAAACCCACGATACCACTGCCGGCTATGATGTAATCGTATTGAAGAAGAGCCTGTTTTTCCCAGTAGCTAAGCATATAATTATTTGTTAGATCACCAGCACTACCTTGCCACTTACGTGACCCGTTTCTACCGCCTCATGTGCTTTCGCCACATCTTCCAGCGGGAATGTCTGATCCACCTTTATTTTCAGATCACCTGATGCCAGCAGCGCGGCCACCTGCCCCATTCTTTCTCCTGATGGACTTACCACCATCCATTTCACCCGCACATTCTTAGCAGCGGCTTTTGCCAGGATTGCCGGATCATCTTTATACATAGAAGGCAGACATATTACCACCCCGCCGGGTTTCAACACATCGATAGAACGAAGGGTGTTGTCACCACCTATTCCATCCAGGACCACATCTATATCATTTACAGCAGTAGTAAAATCCTGTGTACGATAGTCCAGTGCCTGGTCCACCCCCAGTTCATGCAGCAAAGCGTGGTTCTGCTGCGAAGCAGTGCCCACTACATAAGCCCCTTTCCACTTAGCCAGTTGCACCGCAATATGACCTACGCCACCCGCAGCTGCATGGATCAGTATTTTCTGACCTGCACCCAGTTCTCCCTGGTCAAACAAGGCCTCCCAGGCAGTTAATGCTGCCAGGGGTGTAGCAGCAGCTACCTCATCGCTCACCGCAGCTGGTATCAGGGCAAATTCATCCTCCCGTACAATTGCATATTCTGCATACGCATTCCCGGCATGTGGAAAATTGCTCATGCCAAACACTCGTTCATTCCTGTTAAAACGGCTTACGCCTTCTCCAAGACTTACTACTTCGCCGGCTATATCCCATCCCAGGATAGCAGGGAGTTCCAGTTCCCTGGCAGGGAGACCTTTTCCTGTACGGGTTTTATAATCAACAGGGTTAATACCTGCAGCACGTACTTTTATGAGTAATTGACCTGTAGCCGGCAGAGGTACCGGTATTTTTTCGATAGTCAGGTTACTGGCGGGTCCAAATTCCCGCAGAAGGGCTGCGCGCATGAGATTGCTCATCTTCCGGAATTATTTATCTAAATGTAATTAAAAGGGGCAAAATAAAGCCTCCTGCGTTATGCAGGAGGTTAATTTCTTGTTACCAGTGAGCGCACCTACATCATTTTACAAAAAACATCCGCCGCCAAATGTTGATACCTGGAGCATCAACATTTGGCGGCGGGAGAATGGCCGGCGGCCGGCTTAGCATTCAATTAAGTTTGACTACACCAAATACCCAAACAAGTTATCATCTTCATTCAGTGCAGTATAATGGATCCCATACTTCTTAAAGTTAGCCACCAGGATATCATAATCCTCTTTCCTTTTCAGTTCCACACCAATCAATGCAGGACCTGTTTCCTTATTATGCTTCTGGATAAATTCAAACCTGGTAATATCATCATCAGGACCCAGCACATGGTTCACAAATTCTTTCAGTGCACCAGGGCGCTGTACAAAACGGATGATGAAATAATGCTTGAGACCTTCGAACAGTAAAGACCTTTCCTTGATCTCCTGCATACGGTCAATATCATTGTTACCACCACTCACCACACACACTACTTTCTTACCTTCGATCTCTTTCGCAAAATCATCCAGTGCTGCAATAGACAGTGCTCCCGCAGGCTCCACTACAATCGCATCTTCATTGTACAATTTCAGGATGGTCGTACAGACCTTACCTTCTGCTACGGTATGCATTTTGTCCAGCACATCCTTACAGATCTCGAAATTCAGTGCCCCTACTCTTTTCACAGCCGCACCATCTACAAAGCGCTCAATTTCATCCAGTGTTACAGGTTCCCCTTTTTTCAGTGCAGCAGTCATAGACGCAGCACCCGATGGTTCTACCCCAATCACCTTGGTATGTGGGCTGTATGTTTTAAAATAGGTACCGGTACCGGCAGCTAAGCCACCACCACCGATAGGCACAAAGATGTAATCAACCTGAGACAGATCTTCCAGCACCTCTACGGCAACTGTTCCCTGGCCTTCTATGATCTTTGGATCGTCAAAAGGAGCGACGAACGTCATGCCATGCGCCTTTGTATAAGCCTGTGCCTCGGTGGCACAATCATCAAATGTATCTCCCACCAGCCTGATCTCAATATTATCTCCGCCAAACATATTTACCTGGTTCACCTTCTGCTTGGGGGTAATAATCGGCATGAAAATTACACCTTTAATATCCAGCTGACGACATGCATATGCAACGCCCTGGGCATGATTGCCGGCACTCGCACAGGTTACACCTTTGCCCAGCAGCTCTTTATCCAGGCTACTGATCTTGTTGTAAGCCCCGCGTAGTTTATACGAGCGTACAATCTGCATGTCTTCTCTTTTCAAGTAAATATCAGCATTGTACCTGCGTGACAATGTTTGACTATAGGTCAGGGGTGTTCTGTTCACCACTGGTTTCAACTTCACCGCTGCATCGAGAATATTGAGCGGATTAACACTTGTTAATACCTGAGACATGTGATTGAGATAAGAATTAGGGCTGACCTGTATGGTCAGCCCTAATGAATTGATTATAGTTTATTAGATACTCTCTTCCTGATGGGAACCTGGCTGCCCGTGAGTATAATCCACTTCCGCCAGATCATCTGCCTCCTGTTCGGACAAATCTTTCAGATGGTCGTGGAAGCGACGACTCCATTTCACGATCGCTACGCGACCGCTTTTGGTATACTCTATCAATCCATAAGGTGCCAATTCCGCCTGCAGCGCTATCAGCTCCTCCTGGTGACCAGTTTTCTCCAATACAAAGTATTCGTCTGTAATTGTCAGAATTCTTGCTGCATTTTCACGGATCAGCTTTTCAATACTGCCGTTCTTCAATGCTTTTGTCGATATCTTGTACAGTGCCAGTTCCTGGTACACCACTTCGTCCTCTTCGTGTACAAACGCACGATGAATTTCCACCAGGCGCTCAATCTGACCTATTACCTTATCCAGCAGTGATCTTTCCGCCAGTACAGTGATGATAAACTTATAAACACCTTCAATCTCCGTCGGTGCGGTAGTGAGGCTGGTGATATTGATACGACGGCGTGTAAAGATAACAGTGATACGGTTCGTGATACCGATCCTGTCTTCTGTATATACCGTTATTGTATATTCTTTTTGCATATTAATTCTTCGTTGTTAAAAAGGTTTACTACTCGAGCCTGATATTTGCAATTGGCGCACCGGCTGGTATCATCGGGAATACGTTGTCTTCCTTCTCTACGATTACCTCCAACAGGTAAGCGCCATCATGGCTGATCATTTCATCAATCGCTGCCACAATATCCGCACGGTCAGTTACCTTCTTGCCCGGAATGTAAAACCCTTTAGCGATCTGCACGAAGTCAGGGTTCGTCATTTCGGTAGAAGAATAACGCTTGTCATGGAACAATTGCTGCCACTGACGCACCATACCCAGGAAGTTATTGTTCAGGATCACGATCTTCACACCAATCTGTGACTGGTAAATCGTACCTAATTCCTGTAAGGTCATCTGGAAACAACCATCCCCGATCACAGCTACCACCTCTTTCTCCGGCGTACCCATCTTGGCACCCATTGCTGCTGGCAGTGCAAAGCCCATGGTACCCATACCACCACTGGTGATATTGGTATTCGGATCCTTGAAGCGATAGTAACGGGAAGCAATCATCTGGTGCTGACCTACGTCTGTAACCAGTACTGCTTTACCTTCGGTACGCTCAGAAATGAGGCGTACTACTTCCGCCATTTTCAACTGGCCTTCGGTTGGATACAGTTCACCGCGGTTTACTTTCACTTCTTCCTGCTTATCAGCCTCTCTGAAACCAGCAATCCACTCGTCGTGTTTTGCTTCTTTCACCAGTGGCAACAGGGCCTGCAGCGCAGTTTTAGCATCCGCATGTATACCTACTTCTGCAGTGATGATCTTGTTGATCTCAGCAGCATCGATTTCGATGTGGATAACCTTCGCTTGTTTTACATATTTAGTCACATCACCGGTTACACGGTCGTCAAAGCGCATACCTACAGCAATGACAACATCACATTCATCGGTCTTGATGTTAGGTGCATAGTTGCCATGCATACCCAGGAAGCCTACATAATTAGGATGATCTACCGGAACAGCAGAAAGACCTAAAAGTGTAGAAGCGATAGGAATACCTGCTTTTTCTGCCAGGGCTATCAGCTCTTTTTCAGCGCCAGCCAGCAGTACCCCATGTCCACAAAGGATATAAGGTCTCTTAGCTTCGTTGACCAGGGCAGCTGCATATTTCACCGCTTCGTTGTTCAGCTTTGGAACAGGGTGATAACTGCGGATATATTCACATTTGCTATATTCAAAATCGAACTTAGCTACCTGTGCATTCTTGGTAATATCTACCAGTACCGGGCCCGGACGACCGCTGGCTGCAATGTAAAATGCTTTTGCAATAGCCCCCGGAATATCTTCCGCACGGGTTACCTGGATATTCCATTTAGTAATAGGAATGGTAATCCCGATCACGTCAGTTTCCTGGAAAGCATCGGTACCCAACAGGTGAGCAGCCACCTGGCCAGTGATACATACCATTGGAGTAGAATCCATATAAGCATCTGCCAGGCCGGTTACCAGGTTGGTAGCACCCGGACCTGAAGTGGCAAATACCACCCCTGTTTTACCGGAGGTACGGGCATAGCCCTGCGCAGCATGGGTAGCGCCCTGTTCGTGGCGTACTAATATGTGATGAACCTCATCCTGAAAATCGTAAAGGGCATCATAAATTGGCATAATGGCCCCACCTGGATAGCCGAAAATGGTTTTCACATCTTCTGCAATCAGTGAGCGGATTACGGCTTCGGAACCTGTAATATGTAGTTTTTCCGCAGTAGCCACTGCTGGCTGTTTAGCCGGCTCAGGCTTCATCGGTAACACATCCTTCTGTTGCATTTGAAACGAGTTTTGCGTATTTATATAATACTCCACTATTTACCTTCAGGGCAGGTTTTACCCATTTGGCGCGGCGTGCAGCGATTTCTTCCTCGCTTACTTCCAGCTTAATGGTGTTATGTTTTGCGTCAATTTCTATAATATCATTGTCTTCAACCAGGCCGATCAAACCACCTTCTACCGCTTCAGGGGTGATGTGACCTACCACGAAACCGTGGGTACCACCAGAGAAACGGCCATCAGTGATCAGTGCCACGCTCTTACCCAGACCCACACCCATGATGGCGGAGGTTGGTTTCAGCATCTCAGGCATACCCGGTGCACCTTTCGGACCTACGTTGCGGATCACCACTACATCACCGCTCTTTACACGGCCACTGGTGATGCCAGCAATCAGTTCATATTCTCCGTCAAAGGTCCTTGCAGGACCACGGAAGAATTCACCTTCCTTACCAGTGATCTTTGCCACAGAACCCAGTTCGGCCAGGTTACCATACAGGATCTGGATGTGACCTGATGCTTTCAGTGGCTTCTCTACCGGAACGATGATGTCCTGGCTTTCGAAATCCAGATCCGGCACACTTTCCAGGTTTTCTGCAATCGTTTTGCCGGTCACGGTCATACAATCACCATGGAGCAAGCCCGCTTTCAGCAGGTATTTCATTACCAATGGAACACCCCCAATCTTGTGCAGGTCTTCCATCAGGTATTTACCACTTGGTTTCAGGTCGGCAATCAGCGGCGTGCTGTCGCTGATACGCTGAAAATCATCAATGGTAAACTTCACGCCTACTGATTTTGCAATGGCGATCATGTGCAGCACAGCATTGGTGCTACCACCCATGGCCATAATTACGACAGCAGCATTTTCAAAAGCCTGGAGGGTCATAATGTCTCTTGGCTTAATATCTTTTTCGAGCAACAGGCGGATATATTTACCTGCTGTTCTACATTCTTCTCTTTTTGCTTCGCTCTGGGCAGGAGTAGAAGAACTATATGGAAGGCTCATACCCATGGCTTCGATAGCGGAGCTCATCGTATTAGCGGTATACATACCACCGCAGGCACCAGCGCCAGGGCAGGAATTCATAATGATACCTTTATAATCCACATCGTCCAGGTTACCCGCCATTTTCTGGCCAAGTGCCTCAAAAGCGGAGATGATGTTCAGGTCCTTTCCTTTATAATGACCAGGAGAGGTAGAACCACCATAAACCATGATAGCAGGGCGGTTTAAGCGACCCATTGCCATCAGGGAGCCTGGCATATTTTTATCACAGCCAGGTACAGTGATGAGGCCATCATAATATTGGCCACCCACAACAGTTTCGATGGAATCAGCAATCACGTCACGGCTGACAAGCGAATAGCGCATACCTGGAGTACCATTGGTCATACCATCGCTGACGCCTATGGTATGGAAGGTTAATCCGACCAGATCATTCGCCCAGACCCCTTTCTTGACCTCTTGTGCCAGTTCATTCAGGTGCATATTACAGGTGTTGCCATCATATCCCATGCTGGCAATGCCCACCTGCGCTTTCTTCAGGTCCTCATCTGTTAAGCCAATACCATACAACTGTGCCTGGGTGGCAGGCTGTGTAGGGTCCTGAGTGAGCGTTTTGCTGTACTTGTTCAATTCCATCTTTCAGTAAAAGTTTGCCTGGGTTCCGGAGCTGTTCATTCCACCGGTTCCCAAATGTTGAATATCATATTAAGCAGGTTACAAAGAAGCGGCTATAAACGCCAAGTTCCAAACCGACATTTTGGGGTCCAGCCGGATTTCAAGAAGGTCCTATTTCGTTTCAAACCCGCTATGGTATTGAATAACGTGAACTCAAAAATCCAAAATCCAAGATTAAAAAATTCTTTTAATACGAGTGCGGTATCCCTTTAAAATGGGAGTGGTCTGACGGCTGGCCGCCGTCGGACCACTCACCTATTGAATATCAAAGCGAAGCAGTGTCCATTGGTATACCAGGCAATAGTGCAATCCCGGTACGTTCTTATTTCTAAATTATATACAAATACAACCTTATCTCCAGAAAGATCCTGAAAATGATACAGTTATATATTTCTGAACACCTTTATCCCTTACGCTACCTTCACTGAAGAACGATCAAATTCCTTCTCCAGTACTCTTGCCTTATAAGCCTGTTGCAGCAATTTACCCAGAGATGTAGCCCATGGTTTAGCAAAGGTCTGGCCATCCAGAGACTCAATACCGATCACCTCAGCAGCTGTACCGCAGAAGAATGCGCAATCAGCAGTTTTCAGCTCCTCAGTAGTGAACAGTCTTTGTTCTAATGGAATATTCAGCTCCTGGCACAGTTCAATCACTGTAGCACGGGTAATACCAGGCAGAATAGCACCCGGAGGTGGGGTTACGATCTTACCATCTTTTTCGAAGAAGATATTAGCGCCCGGACCTTCAGCTACATAGCCTTCCAGATCCAGCAGCAGCGCCTCGTCATAGCCCAGTGACTTAGCTTCCTGAGAAGCCAGGATGGAGTTGATGTACAAACCAGCTGATTTGGATTCGATCTTAAATGCCTTCGGATTTGGACGCTGATAAGAAGAGGTCATCACCTTCAGCAGCTTTTCACCCAGGTAAGCACCCCATTCCCATGCGCAGATCATCACGTTCATTTCGGATGCAGCTTTCAGGGTCATGTTTGGCGGGCAATAAGCGAGCGGACGAATGTAAGCTTCCTCCATGTTGTTCAGCTCCAGCACCTTGTAACAAGCGGCGATCAACTCCTCGTTGGAATAGTTGTAAGGCATGTGAATTAACTCACACGAGCGACGGAAACGATCGAAGTGCTCCTCTGCCTTGAAGATCTTTACTTCTCCTGCAGCAGTTTTATAAGCTCTGATACCTTCGAATACGGCGTATCCATAATGTAATGACTGACCATACAGGTCGATTTTGGCCTCACTGGCTTTAACATACTCCCCGTCAACGTAAATGATGGTGTTCTCGTTGTAATAGCTATACATATAATTCAGATATTAGAAATCTAGTGAATAACAGGCGCAAAAAAAAGCCTCCCTCGGGTGGAGGAAGGCTGTATATTTTGATTTGGTTGTACACAATTACCTATCCTCCATATTGGTGGCTAATAATGACAACGACGATCACGATGAGCGTAATAGCCCAGTTGAGCTGAGCTACGATGTGATTGATCTTGTTATTGTCTTTATTTACCCACATGGGAGGATTGCTTTGTTGTTTAACTGTACAAAAATATCGGTGATTGAAATAAAAAACAATACAATCAAAAAATTTAGTGATTTCGCAAACAAATCTTCCCTTTTTGAAAATATTGAAATTTAAGCCCTTTTCTTTATACTTTTTTTATAAAACCAGCAGAATTATTGTATAACGACTTACGTTAATACACACCCCTGGTTGTTTATTTCCATAAGCTGGTAGGATATTCTCCTGACTCCACGAGTGCTGACAAACTTGCCTGAACGCCTGGAGCATCTTCCTTGTAAGTAACACCGAACCACTGTGCAGCGGTAGGCAGTACATTTACGACACCCAGTTTCTTCCGGATAAAGTTGTCCACCACAATTGGAATGAAGAACTCAGACTTAGGCTTATCCCCGTCTTTCTCCAGGAATTCCTTAAACAGTTCCTGGCTCATATCGAATACATTCTGGTGGAAACCCCAGAAGTTCATGGATACCGGTGTTTCAGGCGCCAGTTCGTGCTTGCTGCCATCAGCATTCTCATACACGATCCTGTCACCATCTTTATATACCTTGGTACGCTCGTTGATCTCAGCCAGGTTACCATTACCATCGGCAGCGCATACCCCACGGGATACGGAACCATGCTCAGAAATGGTCTTGCTCAGCTGATAACCCACTACACTGTATACATCGGGTTTGCAGGAATTTTCCAGGAACTTCGCCATTTTCGCGAACGAATCTTTGCCATAAAAGTCATCCGCGTTGATCACTGCAAATGGTTCGCTGATTGCATTTTTAGCACACAACACTGCATGTGCAGTACCCCACGGCTTAGTACGATCCGCTGGTACAGGATACCCACCCAGGAAAGCGTCCATCTCCTGATATACATAATCAGTTTCTACGCGTCCTTTCAGTTTCGGTTCAAAAATCTCCCTGAATTCCGCTTCAAAATCCTTGCGGATAATAAACACAATCTTACCGAAACCTGCTCTGATCGCGTCGTAGATAGAGTAGTCGATAATAGTCTCACCGCTAGGGCCAAACTGCTGTATTTGTTTTAAACTACCATAACGGCTCGCCATACCGGCTGCCAGAATCAACAAAGTGGGTTTCATCTTTACTAGATTGTTTTTAATAATTTTTTATGTGTATTGGCGAAATTCCAGGGACTAAATTTACTGATTAAAACTATTTTCACGTTTTCTTTTTCAATAAAGTATGTGTCTTAACTTTCGTAGCTCTAGCCATTAGAGTTACCTGTAATATAAGCCCGTAGGTGATAAAGGAACAGCAAACTTTATACCAACCCGGGCTATTACATTTTTATTATCAATTTTAATTCGCCGGCGGAACGACTCTTCATGCAGGCTGCTATTGCATTTGCGCCGTGTGTCTATGCCTTTGCACTACAACATTTCCACCCACAAACGTCTCTCAAAAGATGCAATGGCTCGTCGATGCGAAGCCCGGGATCCTTATTTACCAGGGTATATATTCCTTAAATGGGGATTGACGAATCCAGGTCTATTCCTTAATAAAGTAATAGCATACCAGGATGATATGCACAGCTGAAAGGCTTTACTGCCATCGCCTATGATCCAGGAGAACCAGGTGCTCCTTAGGCCTTAACCAGCACCTAACATCATGATGGGGTAACAGCAAAATAAGCATGCCGGATGCGGTGAACAGTACACCTGCCAAAGGAAATGTACTCATGACCTGCGATACCACCCTGCACAAAGAAGGTATTAAATATGGATTTCCTGGAGTAGTATGCCCGGTCTTGTGTATATTAACGTACCTGGAAATATCCATGATCATATAAGACCATATGAGCCCTGCAACTGAACAAGCCCGTAAAGGTATCCAGGGGCAAAGATGGGTTTCTGACTAATATTGATTAAATTATCCGGCCATCACCCTTTCTGCATTTCTTTTAAAAAGAGAAGCTCAATACAAGTCCTTCTTGCTTTAAAAGAGATCCGGAATGTAAACATAACATTGTATGAAAAAACTAATCCTGTCAACTCTATCAGCCCTGCTGTGCCTCTATGGCACCGCTCAGAAGAAAACAGCTGACATCATGATCATCCCGGAACCAAAGTCACTGCAAAGTGTGCCGGGTAGTTTTGTGCTGAATGAAAATGCCCTCATTCATTATGAAGGTGCTGCAGCTAAAACCACGGCCGGTTTACTCAATGCATTTCTGCAAAGCGTATATGGGTTCAGGGTAGAAACTTCAGACAAGCCTGTGCCTAAGGTAAAATCCACCGCCGTGATAGATATCAGGGAAACGGGCGGTGCACCAGAGGCATATACATTGTTTGTAAACAATGGTACCATTGCGCTGAAAGGTGATGCAGCAGGCCTCTTCTACGGCTTACAAACTTTGCAGCAATTACTGCCGGCAGAAAAAAATGCCGCCATCCATATACCTGGTGTGGAAATATCCGACGCCCCCCGCTTTGCTTATCGCGGGTTAATGCTGGATGTAGCCCGCCATTTCTATCCTCCTGATTATGTAAAAAAGTTCATCGATGTGATGGCGCAGTATAAATTTAACCGCTTCCACTGGCACCTCACAGAAGATCAGGGCTGGCGTATAGAAATCAAAAAATATCCGCAGCTCACAAAGATCTCCTCCCAGCGTAAAGAAACCGTAGTAGGCCATGCTGCCCGCAGCAATACTTATGATGGTAAACCATACGGAGGATATTATACACAAAATGAAATCAGGGATATCGTAAAATACGCTGCTGAAAGACATATCACCATCATTCCTGAAATAGAAATGCCAGGTCACTCACAGGCAGTACTGGCGGCATTTCCCAGCTTTGGTTATGGCAAACAATACGAAACAATGACCACCTTTGGGATCTCAAAAGAAGTACTGAATCCTGCCAATGATTCTGTATTTACTTTTCTCCAGGATGTACTTACTGAAGTAATGGAACTCTTCCCGGGCAGGTATATCCACATAGGCGGCGACGAGTGCCCGAAAGATCGCTGGAAAGAATCACCACAGGTACAGGCACTGATGCAGCAACTGGGGCTGAAAGATGAACATGCTTTGCAGAGTTATTTCATACAGCGTGTGGAAAAGTTTGTGAACAGCAAAGGCCGCAGCATCATTGGCTGGGATGAGATCCTGGAAGGTGGCCTGGCACCTAATGCAACCGTGATGAGCTGGCGCGGGGAAGCAGGTGGTATTGCTGCTGCAAAGGAAAAACATGATGTGATCATGTCTCCTAATACTTATCTCTACCTCGATTATTACCAAAGCCCGCAAGCTACCGAACCTGGTAGAATCGGTAATTATCTTTCACTGAATACCGTGTATAATTACGAGCCCTTACCACCTTCCCTGAATGCGGAAGAGCAACAATACATCAAAGGTGTACAGGCGAATATCTGGACAGAATATATGCCTGATCAGACTTATGTAGATTACATGGCATGGCCGCGGGCACTGGCTTTGTCAGAGATCGCCTGGTCTCCTGTTGCAAAGCGCAGCTGGAGCCGCTTCCAGAAGAAAGCACCCACTGCATTAGCAGCGATCGATAAACAAGGGGTGCACTTCAGAATACCGGAACCTGCACAATTAAAAGATACCCTGATCGCAACTGCCAGCACAAGCGTCACACTCACGCCGGGGGTAAAAGGTGCTGCCATTTATTACACCATCGATGGCAGGGGACCGGATACTAACAGTAAACAATATACGCAGCCATTCACTATCAATATTCCGGACAATGGAACAGTGGTGTTACAATATATAGAAGTGACGCCCGGCGGCCGTAAGAGTAATGTATACAGCACTACATATACCCGTAAACCATACAGGGAAGCAGTAAGTGTAAAACCTGCGAACAATGGATTACGTTTCTCTGCCGTGTATAAGAACCTACCTAAAACAGCCAAAGAACTGCCGGAAAAAGGTGATAGTTCAGGTACAGTGGCCTGGCTGGATGTACGTCCTTTCCTTGCTTCAAAGAAAGACTTTGGTATCACTTATACAGGCTATGTAAAAGTAGATGCAGATGGCATGTATACCTTCAACCTGCTCTCTGACGATGGTGCTGTATTATACATCGATGATGAAGTAGTAGCAGATAATGATGGCATACATAGTACAACAGAAAAAGTAGGCGTGATCGGGCTGAAAAAGGGCTACCACAAAATTAAAATACAATATTTCAACACCGGCGAAATTGGATGGATAAATGTATTGTTGTCAAAAGGCGGACAAGCATTAATTTTGCGCAATAGCCTGTTCAATTGATGTTTGATTATAACAATATCCGGTTACAATATATCTCTCCAACATGGCTGCCCGGTACAATACAGGCAGCCATGTTGCGTTTAGACCTTTTACATGGCGCTGTATCCGGCAATAAATGGTTCAAGCTGCAATGTAATGTTGCGGCCGCCAAAGCACAGGGCAGGGAGCATATCGTCACCTTTGGAGGCGCATATTCCAACCACCTGGCAGCCACAGCTGCGGCTTGCCAGTTATTGGGAATACGTTGTACAGCGGTAGTAAGAGGAGCTGCTGCGCCGGAATTAAGCCATACACTACAGCTGGCACAGCAGCAGGGTATGCGGCTGCATTTTGTAACGAGAGAGGCTTACAGGGATAAGGAAACTACAGACTGGACGAGCCTGTTTCCAAATGCGTATATCGTTCCTGAAGGAGGGCATAATGCAGCAGGTGCAAAGGGATGTGAAGAGATCCTGCCTCTTAAAGATTGTTCGGCTTTTACACACATTCTATGTGCGGTAGGAACCGGCACTACGCTGGCTGGATTGATTAATAGTGCGCAGCCACAGCAGCAGCTGAAAGGGTATGTGGTTTTAAAAGGGGCATCCTACCTGGAACATGAAGTGCGCAGCCTTTTGTTAAGAGATCAATCCCCACAATGGGAACTCGTTCATGAGCACCATGGCGGTGGTTATGCAAAGGTGAAACCGGAATTGATCGCCTTCATGAATCAGTTCTACGAGGAGACGCAGATCCCCCTGGATATCGTGTATACAGGCAAGCTGGTACAGGGATTTAAAAAGGACCTGGAATCTGGTGTATTCCCGCCGGGAAGCCGGGTTTTACTGATCCATTCAGGAGGATTACAGGGGAATCTTTCACTCAAACCAGGAGAATTAAGCTATTAAGGAAAAATATTTGTCAGCTTCCGCCCGGTATATTACTATATTAACGAATATTTAAAGGGGCGTTTACTATATTTGAAGCTAATTGTAGTTACAGGAATCAGGAATTTATGAAGCAGTTGTCGCGAATTTTTATCGTCACAGTATCAGCACTATTAGCATTAGTATTTTCAGTAAGGGCTCAACAAAAAAATCCACCGGTATTTCCGGCGTTTTCGGCCCTGATTCAAACAGGAAAGATCCGTCTTGAATTCATATCGGGTTTCAGAGACGTAAAATCGATCGGCGTTCAGCGCTCGCTGGATAGCGTCCTGAACTTTAATACGATTGGTTATATCAGCAATCCTGGAGAGATCAGGTGTGCATACGATGATGGGAAGCCATTACCCGGCTCCAACTATTACCGTATGTGTATCATCTTTAACAACGGCCGTTATTTCTTTACCAAAGTAGTTTTGGCTATACCGGACTCCACCATCAACGACAGGGAGAAACTCACTGCTGCCGATGTGAAGGCCGCTATTGCAGCTGCAAAGGCTGCTGGTGTAACAACTACCACCGCACCGCCTACGGTAGTCACGGACAAGGGGAAAGTGCCTGAAAAAGAGAAGGAAAAGGAAGCACCAAAAGAAGAGAAGATCGTATGGCATCCTTCCAATTACATTTATACCACTGCAGATGGCAATGTGAATATCAAACTGCCGGATGCACCAAATAAAAAGTATATCATTAAGTTTTTTGAACCGGATGGATCCTTCCTGTTCGACATCAGGGAAGTAAAAGAGCCTTTCCTCATCCTGGAAAAAGCTATCTTCCTCCATGCCGGCTGGTTCAATTTCGAAATACTTGAAGACGGAAAAGTACTGGAAAAGTGGAATGTGTTTATTCCGCTTAGCTATAGAAATTAAAATTAGTTTCAGCAACAAAAAGAGCTTGTATCAGGATGCTGATACAAGCTCTTTTTGTTGAAAATGGTTTTCATTACCGTTGGTGAATTCCCTCTTTCATGAATGTTCTTTTGAAAATGGTTTTCATGGCCCTGGGTGAATTCCACCATTCAGGAATGTTTTATGCGATCACCGCGTCAAAGACTTCAGCAAAATGCTTCAATAGTTTCTCCTTCACTTCTGCAAGGGGAATTTCCCTGCCCAGCTCTTCCTGCATCGCGGCCACTTTCTTATCGACTATACCACAGGGAATGATATTACTAAAGTAATTCAGGTCAGTATTCACATTCAGTGCAAAACCATGCATGGTGATCCAGCGGCTGCAGCGTACACCCATTGCACAGATCTTGCGGGCTTTTTTCGGATCTCCAGGATCCAGCCATACCCCGGTTTCTCCCGGGGAGCGATCCCCTTTGATGCCATAATCTGCCAGCGTGCGGATCACCACCTCTTCCAGTAAGCGAAGGTATTTGCCTATATCGGTGAAAAAGTGTTCAAGATCCAGGATCGGATACCCTACTACCTGCCCCGGGCCATGGTAGGTGATGTCGCCTCCCCGGTTGGTAGGCACGAAGGTAATACCCTTGTCTACCAGCTGCGCTTCGTTAAGCAGCAGGTTTTCCATATGCCCGCTCTTACCGAGGGTGTATACGGGGGGATGTTCACAAAAGAGAAAATGGTTCGTTGTTACCGCACTATCGGCAGGAAGCTCTCCCCTGCCCTTTGCCTGCTTGATCCTTACGTTCTCCTGTAGCAATTGTTCCTGGTAATCCCAGGCCGGCTGGTACGCAATCACCCCCAGGTCCTGGATATGAATAGTTCTGTTGGTCATAACTGTACAAAGTTACTGAAATGTTGCCTTTGGGTAATGAGCTGGTTTGGGGATGTAATCCAAATTGAAACCGATCTCAGCTTCGGCGAAAAAAGAGAGATATCCCGCAGATAACCCGCAGATATCCCGCCTATAAGCCGCCTTTAACCCGCCTCTTTAAGAAGGCGGGATATCTGCGGCTTATCTGCGGGAAATATAGCTGTTACCCCTAATGCCCCGATACTTTTCACCTGACCACCACCCATAAAAGCGGCCAAAATGACATACCTTTGCATAAATTTTTGAAATAAATGCACGAAGATCCGATTGAACTGGATGATGAGCTGGAAAGCGGCGAAGGCAGTGAAGAACTGTATGAGCGTGTCAATATTGTTGCCGATAAGGGACAAGAACCTCTCCGTATCGACAAATTCCTGATGAACCGGGTAGAAGGTGCTACCCGAAACAAGATTCAGCAAGCCTGTGAATCAGGCTGGGTGATCGTCAATGATAAACCGGTAAAGTCCAACTATAAAGTCAAAGCCGGCGACAAGATCGTGGTAATGACCACTAAGAATCCTGAGAATACCGACGTAATCCCGGAACAACTGGACCTGAACATCGTATTTGAGGATGAAGACATTATGATCATCAATAAGCAACCAGGGATGGTCGTACATCCGGGTTGTGGTAACTATACCGGTACCCTGGTAAACGGGCTGGCCTGGTACCTGGGTGGACAAACTACCGAGGTGATTGAACCGGAGATTCCCCGTTTTGGCCTGGTACACCGTATTGACAAGAATACAAGTGGCCTCCTCGTCATTGCCAAATCAGAAAAGGCCATGAACGACCTGGCCAAGCAATTCTTTGATCACACCGTACAAAGAAGATACATTGCCCTGGTATGGGGAGATTTTGAAGAAGATGAAGGCACCGTGGAAGCACATGTGGGTCGTCATCAACGCTTTAGAAAGATTATGGATGCCTATCCTGACGGGGAATATGGTAAAGATGCCATCACCCATTACAAGGTGCTGGAACGCTTTAACTATGTGACCCTCATCGAATGCCGCCTGGAAACAGGTCGTACCCACCAGATCAGGGTACACATGCAGCATATCGGGCACTCCCTGTTCAACGACGATACTTATGGCGGCAACCGCATCCTGAAAGGCACCGTTTTCAATAAATACAAGCAATTTGTGGATAACTGCTTTGAGCTGATGCCAAGGCATGCACTCCATGCCCAAACCTTAGGCTTTATTCACCCGCGTACCCGCAAGCCGGTACACTTTGAAAGCCCAATGCCGGAAGACTTTAAGGCGGTGTTAGAAAAGTGGAGAAGATATATCTCTGCAAGACCGCTGGAAGATTAGCTGTTTAAAAGGGCATCCCGCAATGCGGGATGCCTGAGCAGCATGGGACGCTGCTCTACTTCTCTCTCAGGAGTAAAAATAGGATAATGATATGGTACGTTTGCTAACCGGATGTTAACACCACGAAGTTTTTAGCTTTCTATTAAAAAAATACCATATATCATGAATTTCTGTTAATTTTATGGCTTACCCATGTCCCAAGCATGAGAAACCTATATCCCTTTCTAGTATTTTTGCTCGTTTTACTCGGTTCAACCACCGCGCAGGCATCTACGCCCTTTACCTACAATACCACTTGCCAGAATGATAGTATTCGTTTTATCATCGCCACTGCAGATCGTGCCGGAATTGATTCCGTTAAGTGGTACTATGGTGATCCGGCATCAGGCAAGTATGATTCTTCCAAAGCCATCAACGGGGTTCATCTTTATAATACCCTGGGCGATTACACCATTACCCTGGTTGCTTACCGGAGCGGTGTGGAAGACATTTCTACCAATACGATTACCGTCGTAGCTCCCGTACCTTACGATTTTGGCCCTACCGACTCTACTCTCTGCGAAGGAACAACTATCACCCTGACGGCTCCCTATGTAGCCGGGGCCGCTTACATGTGGCAGGATAGCTCTACCAGCCAGAGTATAGTGGTAGATTCGATGCAGACCTACAAGGTAAAGATCAATGGCTGCCTGGTACCCGATTCTATGAACGTGTTTTATACGCCTAGGCCGGAAATAGAACTGGGGAATGATGTGATCCTTTGCCTGGGCGAAACCCTGCAGCTGGATGCCACTGCCCAGAACTGTACCTTCTCCTGGAACACGGGCGCGACGACTCCTGACATCATTGTACACAGCGATACTGCCCGTGCCGCTTTCACCTATATTGTGAATGCAAACGCCAAAGGTTGTGGTACTTTTATCGATAGTATCCGTATTGCATTTGGAGGTACTGTGCACCCATACTCACTGGGCCCGGATACTTTACTTTGTCCCGGCGAAACGGTGATCATCAATGGCGCCACCAGTGGTGCCACCGCTTACCTCTGGAGCACAGGGGCGACTACACCTACCGTCTCGGCAAGCCGTCCGGCGGACTTGTGGTGCTATGCCACGATCAATAATACCTGCAATGTAATTGATAGCATCCGTGTTCGCTACAATGCCCTCCGCAATGTAAACCTGGGTAATGATACCATCATCTGTAAAGGTGAAAAGCTGGTATTGACCGCCGATTTCGGAACAGGTACCTACCGCTGGCAGGATACGAGTAAGCAGGCTACCTATTATGTGACCAAAACAGGATACTATTATGTGCGTGCACAAATTGGCCGCTGTGTAAGCAGCGATACCGTGCATGTACAGATTGAAGATACCCTGCGGGTAAGCCTGGGTAGAGACACGGTATTGTGCAGCGGGGAAGTATATACCCTGTATCCTAAAGGTGCAGGTAGTAATTATAAATGGCAGGACAGCAGTACTGTTTCTGTCTTTAAAGTCAATACAGCAGGCATTTATGCCGTGGTAGCCCAAAATACCTGTGGCACTGCGATTGATTCAGTAGAAGTAGGTTTTAAGGACTGTGATTGCCAGGTATGGTTACCAAGTGGCTTTAGTCCGAATGGGGATGGTAACAATGACCTGTTCCGGCCGAAATATAAATGTCCTCTGCAGTCGTTCTCCATTAGTGTGTACAACCGCTGGGGAGCACAGATCTACTATACAACAGATCCGGATATTGGCTGGACCGGTACGAGGAACGGCACCCGGGTACCAGTTGGCACTTATGTGTATGTGATGGAATATACGGTACAGAAGTCAGGGGAACATGTGAGGAAAACAGGAGCAATTACACTTATACGTTGATAAAACATTCATGAAAGGCGGTATTCACCCAAGGGAATGAAAACCATTTTCAGAGATAGAAGAGGCCCGTTCGTACGAACGGGCCTCTTCTATTTTATCTTGTAAACTCATGAAACTTCGCTATAAATATTGCTGTCTCTCTTTTTTTGAAAGGTACATCCCAGGTACCTTCGTAAGTCACTAATACCGGTGTAAGCAGGTTCTGTCTCTTTACCAGTTGTACATTCATCTTCACATTAAAATCAAACACCATGGTCTTGTAAGAGAGTGAATATTTCCGGTTTACGATATCAAAGTTCTCTTTGGAGAAGTAGGTGACTAACTCATTGATCACGATATCATTCTTGTCGAAATAACCCAGGTTCTTTTTCGCAAATGCGGAGAACACCCAGCAGGGTACGCCATTAAATTCTTCGGAAGTAATGGAGAAATCATAGAGGCGCATCACTTCTGGATCGAAGATGGCCACCTTACCGCCTACGATAGGTACGCCCTTGATAGGCTGACCCGGATTGAAAATAAGTTGTTTCAGCTGGGCTTTGTGTTTGGCCAGGTTGCCCTTGGATGGTTCTATAGATTCTCCGTTGGCTTTGGCACAGATGGTTCCTTTGGTAAAGAAGAAGTTTGCGTACAGTTCAGCCGTATAGTATCTATAATCGCCTTTGGAGGTATAGAAATCGCCACCGGTTTCTTCGTGCAGTACTTTCATACTACGGCAGGTTCCCTGCATAGTTTGGAGGGTCTGACTTTTCAGGAAGGCTTCGATCTTTCCTCTCTTCCCATAAATGCGGATATCATTATCGGCCGAATAGCCTAAAAGATGCAGGTTACGGAAAGCCCTGTAAAAGGTAGTATCAGTTTCTACCCTTTTGATAAAGCTATTGACATCAAAGCCTACCCGTTTGGCTTGCACGACAACTTCGTCGAGGTTGACAGTCATCCCTCTGTAGTTAGCCGTATCCTGGGAACGTGAAATGTTACTGATCAAGAGAGCAACAATGAATAACAACAATAATCGCATGCTGCAAATTACGAAATACCGGGGGATTATATCTTACCTGCTGCGTACATCTGGTCTAAAGTTGGTTCCGGGCTACCGCCTTTATTCTCCAAAGTAACGGCAAACATCTCCGCATTGTCGACAGATTTCATTTTCTGCATAAGTTTTGCGGCGGTGCCTGTTTCAAAAACGCCCATATCAACGGGTTTACCATTTACGATGGCCCACAGCTGGTATTGTTTATCAGAAGAAGGTTGTGGCAGGTTATTGACCATTACGAAAACTTCTTTGGAAGTCTGGCTCCAGTAAACGGTAGCGAGTGCAGTCGGGAATGTTTTTGTTCCCGGCATTTTTACCGTTTTCATGGAAGGGTCCTGCACAATGTGTAAATTTTGTTCGGCTTGTTCCAGTCTTGTACGATATACGTTGGTTTCTGATGCGATGGAGGTATTGGACACCACCATGGCATCAAAGCGCTGTTGTAAACCGTTGTACTGTGTATACTGGTTATAATTTAGCAGCGCACTTCCTACCAGTAAAAGGATGGATGCAGCAGCTACCCAGCGCCATGCGCTGCTGACGAGGATTTTACGTACAGGCGTTTCTGGTATTGCGTCTTCATCGACGTAAGTACCATTGGCGCGTGCCGTTTCTTCAGTATCGAGCTGTGTGAATAACCTTTCTTTTAAGGTGGCAGGTGGTGTGACTGATTGGTAGATGATATATTGCTCCATATCCTGCTGGCAGCTTTGGTATTCTGCAGCAAGCTCCGGGTATTGTGCTATGGCTTGTTCCAGCTCCTCCCTTTCGTTGGAGGAAGCGAGTCCGCTTACATAGGCTTCAATTAACCCAGAAGATATGTAACTGTTTGCATTCACTTCTTAAACTAATTTTAACAGATTCCTTAATTGAATGATCGCGTTGCGCATCCTTGTCTTTACAGTACCCAACGGGATTTCCAGCAACCTGGAAATTTCTTCCTGGGTGCAACCTTTGTAGTATGCAAGGTCAATGATGATACGTTGTTCTTTTGTCAGTTTTTCCAGAACCTTGGAGAGTCCGAGATGGTCAACGGAAGGGTGTACAGCCAGATTGCCTGTATATAAATGTACGTCATCTCCGATGTCCTGGATTTTCTGATCCATTTTATGTGCCTTAGAACGAAGTGTGTCAATGGCTGTATTACGGGTAATATTCAGCATCCAGGTGAACAATCGACCTTTACTTTCGTCGTAACGATCGATGTTTCGCCAGATTTTCATGAATACTTCCTGCAGACAATCACTTGCATTGCTTTCGTCGTTGAGCACTTTGAGTGCAACGCCGTACAATGCAGGAGAGTAACGGTCATACAGGTAACTAAACACCTTTTGGTCTTTAGCTTTTAAGCCCTGGATCAGCTCAGATTCCGTATATGTAAACGCGGATTCCAAAACAAATAAAGAATTATGTTAAAAATTACGTTTCACAAGTGCTCCCACATCATAGCCGTAAACGCTACAGAAAAAAAGTACCCGTGTTCCGGTACAGCTGCGTGTGATTACAAATAAATACAAATAATAATTAATGGTTAAAGGGAATGCAATAATAAAGGAAATATAGCAATTATTGCGGAATAATTGAAAATGAAGGACTAAGAGACTTTTTTGTATCATCCAGCCACCTTTCCAGCTACAAACATCTGGTCTAGTGTAGGGCTTGGACTGCCGCCTTTCTTTTCGAGGGTAACTGCAAATGCCTGCGCGGTAACTACGTCTTTGACTTTCTGCATAGCGGTGGCGAGTTCGCCGGTGGCGAATACCCCCGCATCTATACATTTGCCATTGACGATTGCCCATAGCTGGTATTGCATATCAGGTGGCGGTTCTGGAAGCTTTTGTGCGAGTATAAATGTGGCTTTCGATTCAGGATTCCAGCAAATGGTGGCTATGATGCCCTGGTGTTTGGGCGTGCCCAGCATTTTTATCCATTTAAAAGCAGGGTCCTTCATCATCTTCAGTTCTTCCCGGGCATGATTCAGTTGTGCCGAGAGGGAATCCTTTTCGGTGGTAAAACTGGCCTGGTTGTTCTGAAGACTGGCGTATTGATTTTGGGAATCGTTGTATTTGGTGTAATAGGCAATGTTCATGACCACACTGGCTACAAGCAAGGTAAATGCGGCAGCGGCAGCATATTGCCAGATCTTTAAAGGGGAAACCGGGGTTTGGGGTGTATAGTCGATTACAGGAATTTCCTCGTCGGATGCAACGGGTTGAGCTATCGGAGTAACTGGCTCTTCAGCAGCAGTGTCGTCTTTTAGTCTCTCAAGTATTTGTTTTTTCAGGTCTACAGGTGGCTTCTTCGCCAACATCATCACGTATTTTTCCAGGTCCTGCTGTACAGCATCTACAGCAGCCTTTACTTCAGGATGCTGCCGGATCGCTGCCTCCATTTCGCGGTGTTCCGCTTCGGAGACCAAACCGATCACGTGGTTTTCAATAATACCGGATGATATGTAACGTTGAACATCCACTTGCTTACATCTGTTTTAAAATATTCCGCAATTGTATGATCGCATTACGCATTCTGGTCTTGACCGTACCAAGCGGGATATCCAGAATTTTGGAGATCTCGTCCTGTGTACAGCCTTTGTAGTAGGCCAGGTCTATGATAACACGTTGTTCCTTGTTCAACTGTTCCACTACTTTGGCCAATCCCAGGTGATCAACAGACGGGTGTACCGCCAGTTGATCTATTATAAGGGAATTGTTTCCTATTTCCTGAACTTTCTGGCCCAGCTTGTGGCCTTTGGAGCGGAGGGTATCGATAGCTGTATTGCGGGCTATGTTCACCATCCAGGTGAACAGACGGCCTTTTTCCGTATCGTAACGGTCTATGCCTCTCCAGATTTTGAGAAAGATTTCCTGCAACACATCCCCGGCCAGTGACTCATCGACCACCACTTTGAGGGCGATGCCATACAATGCCGGTGAATAATGATCATATAAATAACCGAAAAACTTTTCATTCCTGGATTTTAATCCAGTGACCAGTTCGGCTTCAGTATATGTAAGTGCTGCTCCCAATAATAGTTGATTAGTTTGCAGGCACTAAAATAATAGGGATTTCTAACATTACAAAATTTTAACACATTTTATTTATGAAATATCATTTTGTAATCCATCTTGATCTTTCCTTTTGATATATCATCCAGCTTGCTTTTAATCATTCTGCGCTTGAGTGGCTTCAGGTGATCAATAAATAATTTACCATCTATATGGTCATATTCATGGAAGATAACGCGGGCTGTGACACCGGTAAAGGTATCTTCGTGCGGCTGGAAGTTTTCGTCCACATATTTAATGGTGACGGTTTCAGGACGGTATACGTCTTCTCTTACCTTCGGAATACTGAGGCAACCTTCGTTGTAAGGCCAGTCTTCGCCACCGGTGTTTATGATCTGTGCGTTGATGAAAACACGTTTTACGCCGGCATCGCCAGGGTATTCGTCTTTTTCATCATCTTCCAGGTTATTGATAATTTGTTCGCTGTCTATTACGAAAAGGCGGATGGGCCTGTTAATCTGGGGTGCTGCGAGGCCTACTCCGCTGGACGCATACATGGTTTCCCACATATTTGCGATCAGCTTGTTTAAATCTGGGTATTCTGGTGTGATGTCCTCACACACTTTGCGGAGTACCGGATGGCCGTAGGCGACGATTGGTAAAATCATTCTATAGAATTGTTTTAAAAGTGCAAAGTTACGAAAATGGCAAAAAAATAGCTTCCGCCTTTAGCAGAAGCTATTTTTTTGTGCGGGCCCGCGGCCAGCTTCAATAAATTTATTTAGAACGGAGGTATTCCTGTAATATAATCGTAGCACTGATCTCATCGACCAGGCCCTTGTTCTGCCTGTCTTTCTTCTTCAAGCCACTATCTATCATGGTCTGAAAGGCCATTTTAGATGTAAAGCGCTCATCTACCTGTTTCAGGGGCATTGCCGGGAAATTCTTTTTCAATATCCTCACACATTCGGCTACCAAAGCAGTCGCGTCTGTATCACTCCCATCCAGGTTCTTTGGCTCCCCTATCAGGATCATCTCTACCTGCTCAGTTTCAAAGTATTTCTTTAAATAAGGGATCAGCGTTTGTGAAGGAATGGTGGTGAGCCCCGTTGCAATGATCTGCAAAGGATCTGTGACCGCCAAGCCGGTGCGCTTTTTCCCATAATCTATTGCCAGTATTCTTCCCATTAAGCTAAAAATAACATGTCAGCAATGGCAAATATGGCAAATACCACGCTTGCTATACCATTCGTGGTCATGAACGCGATGTTCACCTTACTCAGATCGTTTGGTTTTACCAGCAGGTGCTGAGAGATCAGCATTATAATGAACACAGCTGCCCCGATAGCATACAACCAGTGGAACTGCCCCATTAATCCAATGGTAATAGCCAATGCGCCTGCTACCACATGCAGTCCTTCGGAGAAGTGCAGGGCACCTGCCTTTCCTAACCAGGCAGGCACGGAATTAAGGGCCTGAGAACGGTCGAAATCTTCATCCTGGAGAGAATAGATGATGTCGAAACCGGATACCCAGCAGAGCACCAGGCAGGACAGCAGGATAGGCAATGCCGCAAAATGGCCCGTTACTGACAGGTAAGCACCGATAGGAGCCAGTGATAAGCCTAAGCCCAGTACCATGTGGCACAGAGCGGTGAAGCGCTTGGTATAACTATATCCCAGCACTACGATCAAAGCAACCGGTGAGAGGACAAAGCAAATCATGTTGATAAACCAGGTGGTGGTAATAAATGCCGCGCAATTGATAATGATAAACAGCAGGGCATTTTTCTTAGTGATCACACCTGCAGGGATCTCGCGTTTTGCGGTACGGGGATTGATCTTATCGATATCCACATCCAGCCAGCGGTTAAAGGCCATTGCCGCACTTCTTGCAAACACCATACATAATACTACCAGTACAAACAGTTGCCAGCTGAACGAGTACCCAGCCTTTGCTGTAGCCATAAAGAAACCCGTCAGCGCAAAAGGCATGGCGAATATGGTATGGCTGAATTTTACAAGCGAGAGGTATTTATTTACAGTCGTAATCATTTCCGGTTACTTTTTTAACTTTACAAAGATATCCCAAACTACGATACCTGTGCTAACAGATATGTTCAAAGAGTGTTTCATACCCAGCTGAGGGATCTCAATACACCCGTCTACCAGTTTCATCACTGCTGCATCTACACCAGCTACTTCGTTGCCAAATACGAGGGCCAGGGGCTGATCGTTGTTCATCTGGAACTGGTCAAGCATAATGCTGTTTTCCGCCTGTTCGATAGCCAGCACACGGTAACCAGCTTCTTTCAGGGCGTTTACTGCTTCTACAGTGGTGTTATAGTATTGCCAGTGTACGGTTTCAGTAGCACCGAGGGCGGTTTTCTGAATATCGCGGTGAGGAGGAACGGGGGTATAGCCACACAGTATAATGCCCTGCGTTAAAAAGGCATCGGCGGTACGGAATACGGAGCCGACATTGTGCATGCTCCTGACATTGTCCAGTACGAGTACGAGTGGTGTTTTTTCGGCGGCCCTGAATTCTTCGATTGTTTTGCGGCCTAGTTCGTCCATGCTAAGTTTGCGCATTTTGCAAAGGTAGGATATTCCCGCCTTCCGGGAAATAAAGCACATTTTCTATATTTTTGCCGAATGGCGAAAAGCAAATCGGAAGAAACCCCACTGATGCAACAGCATAAGGCTATTAAAACCCGTTACCCGGATGCCGTGCTTTTGTTCCGCGTGGGCGATTTTTATGAAACCTTCAATGAAGACGCAGTCATAGCCTCCAAAGTATTGGGGATCGTGCTGACCAAAAGAGCAAACGGTTCTGCCTCTTACGTTGACCTGGCTGGTTTTCCACACCATTCACTGGACACATACCTCCACAAACTGGTAAAAGCAGGATACCGCGTTGCGGTCTGTGATCAACTGGAAGATCCCAAAACTGTAAAAGGAATTGTAAAACGTGGCGTTACCGAAATGGTGACACCCGGGGTTGCCGTAAATGACAAGATCCTCGAAAATGCCAATAACAATTTCCTGGCAGCTGTTCATCTTCATGATGACGCAGCCGGCGTGGCTTTCCTGGATATCTCCACCGGTGAATTCTTTGTAGCACAGGGTACCATTGAGTATGCTGACAAACTCCTGCAAAGCTTTAAACCGGCCGAAGTACTTTATGCCAAACAACAACAGAAAAACTTCCGGCAGCATTTTGGTACTAAGTTTTATACATACACCATGGATGAGTGGATCTTTACTTCCACTTATGCACATGAAGTACTCCTCAAACAATTTGAAACACATAGCCTGAAAGGCTTTGGGGTAGATGGTCTTAACGATGCCATCATCGCTGCCGGTGCTGCACTACATTACCTGCGCGATACAGAACATCCTCACCTGCAACACATTACCAACATCCAGCGCATAGAGCAGGACGATTTCCTGTGGATGGACCGGTTCACCATCCGGAACCTGGAACTGTTAGGCAGCAGCGTGGAAAACGGGCATACCCTGCTCACCACCATCGATACTACGGTAAGCCCTATGGGTGCCCGCCTGCTGAAACGCTGGCTTATATTCCCGCTTCGCGATATTAACCAGATCAATGAACGGCTGGATGTGGTGGAGTACTTTATCAAAGAAAATGACCTCGCCAAAAACCTGAGTCATCACCTCAAACAAACCGGTGACCTGGAAAGGCTGGTATCCAAAATTCCTTTGAAAAAGATCAACCCAAGGGAAGTGATGTCGCTGGCCAGGGCGCTGCAACAGGTGTGTGGCGTAAAATCAATGCTGGAAAAAGTACCTCATCCCTACCTGGCCAAACTGGCTATGAACATGGATGGGTGTAATGAAATACTGGACAGGATCCTCCGCGAAATTACGGAGACACCACCTATCCTGGTGAGCAAAGGTGAGGTGATACAGATGGGTATTCACACCGAACTGGATAGCCTGCGCAAGATAGCCCGTTCCGGCAAGGATTACCTGTTGCAGATCCAACAAAAAGAATCTGAGATCACGGGTATTCCAAGCCTGAAAATAGCATTCAACAACGTATTCGGTTACTACCTGGAAGTGACGAATGCACATAAGAATAAAGTACCTGAAACCTGGATCCGTAAGCAAACGCTGGCGAATGCAGAAAGATATATTACACCTGAGCTGAAGGAATACGAAGAAAAGATTGTAGGTGCGGAAGAAAAGATCCTGGCGCTGGAAGCACAGCTGTTCGAAGAACTGCTGTCAGCCTTACAACCTTTCATCAAACCGATCCAGCAGAATGCCCAGGTGATGGCAAGATTAGACTGCCTGCTGAGTTTTGCAAACAATGCGGTACAGTTTAAATATCGTCGTCCGAATATTACAGATGGCTTTCATTTGGATATCCGGGAAGGCCGCCATCCTGTCATTGAGAGAGGATTGCCGCCGGGAGAAAATTATGTAGCGAATGATATTATGCTGGATAAAGAAAGCCAGCAGATCATCATTCTTACAGGTCCAAACATGAGTGGTAAATCTGCCCTGTTACGTCAAACGGCACTGATTACACTGATGGCACACATGGGTAGTTTTGTACCTGCGGCGGCGGCGGAAATCGGGTTGACAGATAAGATCTTTACCCGTGTAGGCGCTTCTGATAACCTGAGTGGCGGCGAATCTACGTTCATGGTAGAGATGAATGAAACGGCGAGTATTATTAACAATATTACACCGCGTAGCCTGGTGATACTCGATGAGATCGGGCGTGGTACCAGTACCTACGATGGGATCTCTATTGCATGGAGTATTGTGGAATACCTGCATGATATGACTTCGGCCAAACCAAAGACCTTGTTTGCCACGCACTATCATGAGTTGAATGAACTGGAGAACAAGCATGCACGTATCAGGAACTTCCATATTACCAACAAGGAATCTGGCAATAAGGTGATCTTCTTAAGAAAGCTCGCACCGGGTGGCAGCAGGCATAGTTTTGGTATTCATGTAGCGAAGATGGCAGGTATGCCACCAAAGCTGATTGACAGGGCAAACGAAGTGTTGGCACACCTGGAAGAGAAGCAGATTGGTGGGCCTATGCAGGAGCATGTAAAGCATATCAGTGGTCCTGCACAGAAGGTGCAGCTGAGTATTTTTGATGCGCACAGCGATACGTTTAAGCATATCAGGGATATGCTGGACAATGTGGATATTAACAGGCTGACGCCGGTGGAGGCACTGCTGAAGTTAAGTGAGATAAAGAATTTATTATAAAGGAAAAGCCGCTTTTACTGTAAGTAAAAGCGGCTTTCTCCACTCTTTGTGGCTGCTATTTTTCCAGTGAAATGTTTTCATCCCCATCCTGATAAGGCAGCGTGACCATTACCAGCGTCATCATTTCATTGTTTGTATTCATATTTTCCATTACCAGCGCCGGTGGCAAATTAGGATTATAAGGATTATTGATAGTATTATCGTAAGTACATTCAATGTGGATGGTGGATCCTTTTGGAATCTTCAGCATTTTGGGGAACCAGTAAATCTCCTGCCAGTTAAAATCCCATGCAGGAATATGCACCAGGGGAATGGTATCTTTATTGGGTTTAATGGCATATGCCTTAAACACTTTTCCCAACATATGCATGTGCGGCCACACATAGAGCAGGGATTTATCTTCCCCGGTTTTTACATTCAATGTAAAAGTGCGCACCACATCCGGCGGCAAATAGAAAAACGGTTGAATATCCTTTTGAGAATCACTACCTGATCCCAGGTTCTCATTTTTGATCTGCCTGGTAATATTTGATGTTGTAGTCCATATCTGCACGCCACTGATCACATCTTCCGCTTTCCCCAATGGAGCATAATGCAGGGTCAGTAATATCACGCCTCTTTTAGGCATCACCCAACCAATATGTTTTGGGTAGGACTCCATGGAAGCACCAGGTATCCAGCCCCCAAAATACCTGATCCGGCTCCGATAGGGTACAAAGTTTTCAAAGTACTTCGTCGTTTCAGTTTCATGATCTATATAATCTACTGTATTATACAGATCCAGGCCTGGCACATCATCTATTTCATAATTTGCATGGTGGATCACCTTGCGGTTATTGGTAATGAATTCTATCCCTTCTACGTTCATAGAATCCGCCAGCTCAAAGGGGATCTTATATACAATATAATGGTCTTTGTTATCTCCTTCCAGGTGATAACTATTCTTCATTTGCAGCACAATATCGGGCTTTCGGTTATAGCGGGTACCTGTTACAAATTGAAGGTCTTCTTCTCTGGCATCGGTCGCATTACCTTTGGGCATATCATGGGCTGTCCAGTTGGCGATCATTGCAATATCGGCAGCTGAAAGCCGCCTTTCGTTGGCATATTGCACATAGTGAGGATCCGGTTTCCAGGGGGGCATATACCGGGCTTCTGTAACCCGCTGTATCATACTGGCTCTTTTAGCAACATCATCATAGGTTAGCAGCGAGAATGGCGCTGCTTCCCCGGTTCTGTGACAAGGAGTACAGTTATGATGAATAATGGGTGCAATGTGTTTATACCAGGTAATATCCTGTGCCTTCCCCATTTCGCAAATAAAGAAAGATAACGCCAGTGCTATCGTAGTAACAACACGCATAATTTAATAATTACTGATCAGACAACCAATTGGTGTGGTCTTTGTAATAGTGGGCACACCCGCCACCAGATTTTGTATAGATTGATCGAGGTAGAGTTGCGTGGTCTTTGCACGCTTGGTACCCAGACCGGTAATCCAGTCATCGATCAATCCGCGGTAATATTCTATGCCATCACTTCCTACCAGCAGCGCTTCGGGCGTAATGGTTGCTTTAAGTGAATTAGCGACTTCTTTATCCGTATCCATCAGGACCGGGAAGGAGAGATTAAAATCTTTGGCATAAGCGGCGACCTGCCCTCTGGTAAAGGTGCGACCACTGATGATGCCGTAGAATTGTACGCTTTTGTACTTTTCTGACAGCTTTTGTACAATGGGTGCATAGTTTCTGCATAGTGGACATTCAGGTGAAAGAAATAAATACACAACAATCTTTCCCTGTGGCCTGATGTCATAAGTTTTGCCTGTATAATCTTTTAATCTCTCATTAAAGGCAGTTCCATGTGGATTCGCTATCGACTGCATGCAAAGGCCTGTTATCAGCAGTGATAATATCAGTATTCTTAACATTTCTGCTCATTGGTTGACAGTGGTAAGTTATCAATATCAATTTTGTTTATTCATGATATAAGTCATCGTTTAATTTCCATCTTTTCATCTCCCTTTTCATAGGGCAGGTAAACCATCACGAGTGTCATCATCTCATCAGTCGATTTCATATCACCACTACTATAAATCAACTGAGGAGGGTTATTCGGATTCGACGGATTTTCTGCGGTATTATCATATGTTCCTTCTACGACTATCGTGGATCCCTTTGGTAGTTTTTTCAATTGAGGGAACCAGTACATTTCCTGCCAGGCTACATTCCAGTCAGGAATGGAGACCAGGCGAATGGTGTCTTGTTCAGGTGTGACACAATAGGCCCGGAAGATTTTGCCGATATAGTGCATATGGGGCCAGACGTAGAGTATTGATTCATCAGCGGGAACGCCAACTTTGACCCTGAAAGTTTTTACAACGTTGGCAGGGATATAGAAAAACGGATCAATATCCTTTTCTCCTGCTCCACCGGAGCCAATGCTTGCTGCCCGGATACTCCTTTTTACTTCTTTCTTTGTAAAATATACCTGCACGCCACTGATGCTTTTTTCTTCTTTACCAAGGGGGGCAAAATGTAGCGTGAGCAGGATAATGCCTCTCTTTGGCATTTTCCAGCCAATACCGGGTGGATATGATTCATAGGAGGCGCCCGGAATCCAGCCACCATAATAAATCATACGCTTACGGTAGGGAATGTATTGGGCGGTTCTGATGTTCCCCTCTTCTGTAAGGTTCACATAGTCCTGGGTGTTATAGAGATCTTCGGCAGGCACATCGTCAATTTCGTAGTTCGCGTGGTGGATCAGTTTGCGGTTGTTAGTAATAAAGCGGATGGCTTCTACATTCATAGAGTCAGGCAGCTCAAATGGGATCTTGAATACGACAAAGCGTTCTACATTATCGCCTTTCACGATAAAGGCCTGCTTCATCGTCAATTCCAGGTCAGGCAGGCGTGATACTTTGGACGTAAGGATGGTGTCTGGTTTGTCCTTGCCATTTTTCCCAACCGGCATCTGATGATCGGCCCAGTCAGTGATCAGTGCTATTTCCTCATCGGTAAGCCTTCTTTCATTCGCGTAGTTTACATAATGTGGATCTGCTTTCCATGGTGGCATGTACCGGCTTTGGGTCACTCTTTTCACCATAGCAGCACGTTTCGCAACATCTTCGTAAGTGATCAGAGAGAAAGGGCCGGCTTCATCCGGGCGATGGCAGGGGGTACAGTTAGTGTGAATAATGGGTGCAATGTGTTGGTACCAGGTAATGTGCTGCGCGCTGGCAGCTAACGAAAGGATCGTGAACAGGCATAGGAACAGGAACAGGCGTTTCATACTTATTTACCCAAAATAGATAATTTTTTCTCAAATGTATAATGTTTAGACATTTTGGAAAAAAGAAAGGCCCTGGCATAAATGCCAGGGCCTTTTTATCATTTTATCTAAGATATCTTAGTTAAGATCCCAGAAGATCTTAGTATCGCGGGTATCTTTAGCTCTAACGGCATTGTAGTTTGCAGTGTTATACAATGATTCGTTTGAAGGATACAGGAAGCGAACACCTGGTTTAGTCTGGGTACCAGTGGAGGTATACACTGGAATTTCAGGATAACCGGTTCTTCTGTATTCTGACCATGCCTGCACAGTCTGCAGAACGAAGAAGCTTTCCCATTTCTGTGTATAGATCTTAGCCAGTCTTTCCTGAGTAGAACCAGATAACGCGATGTTAGCGCTGCTTGCGTAGGCACTAACGGCTGTTGCAGATGGTTCAATCAGCGCTGCCCATTTTCTTGGAGCACCGCTACGAGCGTAGATCCTTGAGTTCAGGTTGTAGAAAAACTTAACTGACTGGGCGATACCTTCAGCATATGGAGTTTCAGCAGCTCCAAGGCCCCATCTTTCGTTAGCTTCAGCTTTGATGAAGCTAACTTCTGCGGCAGTGAACAGTACACCTGGCAGGTTATAGTTATAGAAGAAAGTTGCAGAGTCATAAGATGCGTAACCGCCGTTGGTATAATCTTTTTCAGTACCATCATAAGGGAACCCTTTGTAACCGTTGGTTCCATCTGCATCGAAGAATACTTCAACACGAGGGTCATTGTTGGTGGTCATGAAATCGATCAGGTACTTAGGAGCCCATCTGAAATCTTTGAATACATCATACAGATCACTTTTCAGGTTGGTTGGGCTTTCCCATACCAGTGCATCCTGGTCGTTAGAAGTGATAACAGGATATTTAGATGAGTTGTTCAGCATGTTAACGATCTCAGGTTTAGCTTTTGCTTCGCTAACATTGGAGATACGCATCAGGAGACGCAAACGCAGAGAGTTTGTATAACGACGCCACATGGTGAGGTCGCCAGCATACATTCTGTCATAGATTTTCAGGTTAGCGCTTTCAGTAGAAACTACGGTAGCGGTATCCAGGTAGTTATTGATCTGATCCAGTTTGTAGATCAGGGTATCATAGATTTGTGCAGCATCGTCATAAGAAGCGAACACGATTGAACGGTCAGCGAGGTTCAGGGAGTTTGCTTTTGAGAAAGGAATATCACCAAATGCATCTACCATCTGAGATGTCTGATCGCAAAGGATCACTTCAGATAATTTCAGATATATCAGATTTTTTCTCTGTTCTGCATCAGACATGGTGTTGAAAGCAGTCTGCATTTCACGGTAGTTGTTCAGGATACCAGGACCATTGTAATTATAGTCGTTACCGTTAGCACCGTTATAATAATCTCTCCAGCGGTTATCTGAGTAAGAGGTGTTAGCCAGGTACATAGTGCTGGATGGAAGGATGGTTTGCAGGCCGGAGTAAGGAGCTGTAAACGCGAACAGGTAAGTATAGTAATCCCAGTAGGAAGGATGGATCCTTTCATTCAGGAACAAGCCGTTGAACAGCTTACCCGGGTTTGCCACTGTCGTTTGCTCCGGGTTTTGGTAATCGTCTTCAATTCTTTGCTTACAGGAGCTGAAGCCAGCTACTAATAAGACAAGAAGAGATGCATTTATCAAAAGTTTTTTCATTAGTTTTTTTGTTTGATCATTTAGCAAAAAATTACATTAGAAGCGTGCACGTAAGCTAGCACCAAAGCTTCTTGTAGGAGCAAGAGCACCTTTGTCCTGACCCTGATCCAACCAGGAAGAACCTGTAGCAGATTCCGGATCCAGACCATAAGGCAGAGATTTGTGAATGTAGAACAGGTTACGTGCAACCAGAGAAACCTGCAGGCCCTGGAAATGTAATTTGTCAACGATCTTTTTAGGCATTGTGTAAGTAGCAGAAACCTCACGTACCTTGATGTAATTATTGTTGAAGATAGCAGCGGTATAATCACCAGAGTGCCATCCGAATTGGTTCCTGTAGTAAGTACCAGCATCGATAATTTTGCTATTCTTAGTACCTGCTTCGTCAGTTACACCTTCCAGGATTACACCATTTTGACGATCGCCAGGTTGACCGGCAGCAACAGGAGCGTAATTACCATCTTTATCAGAAACAACAGCGTAAGGGAGACCACCACGGGCAGCATCTCTGTACTGGAGTGTGCTCTTAAACATACCTGCACCCACTGCATAATAAGAAGGAATAGAAACCAGTTTACCACCAAAACGGTAATCCAGGGTCACATCCACGGAGAATGCTTTGTAAGTGAAAGTGTTGGAGAAACCACCTACGATCTTAGGCATTACGTTACCAGCATAAATATATTTATCGGTATTGTAAGTGTAAATACCCGCATCCTTATCTACGATATAGTTACCGTTAGCATCGGTGTTATGAGGGTGAACGTACAGGTTACCCAGTGGATCACCTACTTCAGATCTTGCGATTACATAACCACCTTCGAGGTCATTTGTAATGTTCGGGAAGATAGGAGCCAGTCTGGTCAGCTTGTTACGGTTAATCGCAAAGTTGAAACGTGTATTCCAACGGAAATTTTTGTTTTGGATCGGAGTTGCGTTGATAGCGCCTTCAAAACCGTAGTTGCTCAGGTCACCTGCATTCACGATCTGTGCACCAGCACCAGCTGTCATTGGTGTAGTAGCAGTCAGGATCTGATCTTTGATCTTGTTATTATAGTAAGTCAGGTCAACACCTACTTTACCATCCAGGATTCTTGTTTCCAGACCAAATTCGAACTCTCTCTTCTGCTCTGATCTCAGACCTTCGTTACCGAAAGTGCTGGCATTAGGCTGTTGGTATGCAATATAGTTACCATCGATGGTTATACCATATTGTGTAAATGCGATTGGAGACATGTACATGGTTGGGTGGTTACCTGTTAAACCATAAGAGGTTCTCAGTTTACCATAGTTAAACCATGTTGGCATCTTAAACACATCAGAGAATACGAAACCTGCATTCACAGAAGGATAAGTGTAAGAGTTTGCACCTTTAGGCAGGGTAGAAGTTTTTTCAGTACGTCCAGTTCCTTCCAGGTATAACCAGCCTTTATAGCTCAGGTTAACGATACCGAAACCAGCGATGTCGATCTGCTCGCCACGTGCACTCTCAGAACCCAGGGTACCAGCAGAGTTAGTCAGGGAGAACCAGTTTTCAGTACCCAGACCTACAGTTGTATAGTTGTAACCGTACTGGAAGTTTTGTTTTCTACCAGTGAAACCACCGCTAACACCCAGATCGAAGTTCTTACCAATTTTAGGGTTGTAAGTTAACATCGCATCACCGTACAGCAGGCTGTTGGTTCTTTGTTCTACACCATATTTACCGCTTGTACCTGCATAAGTAGGCACTTGGTTATGTTCCTTATTTTCAGCTTTCCAGTTAGTGAAGTCATTACCAATACGGCCACGGAACTTCAGGTTATCCAGGATAGAGTAAGTTAAGGTTGCACTGTTGATGAAACGGTTTTGATTTTCATCATAGCTGTTTCTCAACTGAGTGTACAGATAGTCCAGTAAGTTGTAAGCTCTGATATTATAACGGAACTTCTCGTCCTGATCATAGGTACTTTCATTATATCTAACATATTTGTAACCATGAGATGTCTGGTACCTGGTTTTGTAAGCATCCATATCATCCATACGGCTAAAGAAACCATCGTATGAGCTAAACAGGTTAGTCATAGACTGAGGACGGTTGTGCGTAAAGTTGTTATTGAATGTAGATACGATATCTAAGGTTACTTTCTTATGCAGTCTCAGTGTAGCGTTCAGGTTGAAGTTATTCTTGTTCAGGTTAGAACCTGGCAGAATAGCTTTATAATCGTTACGGCTGTAAGAGAAACGATAAGTAGCGATATCGCTGGAGTTAGATACTGCTACGTTGAACATAGAGTTATAACCAGTCTGGAAGAAACTACGGTAGTTATTCTTCTGAGCAGAGTAGGTCTTTGTAGAACCATCCCAGTATCTTACAGTTCTGCCATCGTATTTAGGACCGAACTGACCATATGCCCTATAGTAAGGACGTAAAGTTCCATCAGAGTCAGCGATCCAGCCTTCAGCAGTAGCACCGTTTGCTACGTTTGTTTGTGCTTCATAACCAGGACCAAATTCAGTTTGGTAATCAGGGCTATTCTGCAGATTTTCAGCAGTATATGAATAGTTCATATCGACGCCTAAGCCTCTACCTTTAATACCTTTCTTGGTAGTGATTACGATTACACCATTTGTAGCCTCAGAACCATACAGTGCAGATGCAGAAGCACCTTTCAGTACGGTCAGGGTTTCGATATCTTCAGGGTTGATATCCAGTGCACCGTTACCATCGATACGGTTGTTAGTGGTATTGAAACTTGATTTGGTAGGATCAGCGAAGTTTCTGATAGGCACACCATCCACAACATACAGTGGCTGAGTGTTCAGAGACACAGAAGATACACCTCTCACCTGGATAGCAACACCAGAGCTGGCACCACCCGGAGCAGCAACTACCTTTACACCGGCAGCTTTACCGTACAGAGCGGAAGAGAAGCTCGGAGAACCGGATTGTGTGAGATCTTTTGCGTTTACAGTACTAACAGAATAACCCAGTGCACGGGCTTCTCTCTTAATACCCATCGCAGTGACCACTACTTCATTCAGACCTTTGTTGTCTACAGCGAGCGTAGTGTTGATGGTTGACTGGCCTGCAACTGCAATTTCCTGTTTTGCATAACCTACATAGGAGATAATCAGGGTGGCATTTGGACCTACGGAAAGTTTAAATGTACCGTCTGGAGCTGTCTGAATACCATTTTTGGTACCTTTTTCCACAACAGTCACACCAGGAACAGGTGCTCCTTTGTCGTCTTTAACAGTTCCGGACACAACCTTTTTGTCTTGCGCCAAAGCAGTAAAGCAGCAGAACAAAAGAAGCAGTGTGCTTACTAATAGAGATCTTCGCATAGCTTTCTTTTAGTTAGATTTTAAGTATGATAAGTGTTTAGTCACAATGTGATTACATACAGGAAGGCACGGCATAGGATGGCTCCTTTTTTACAAGGAGCAGACAAGCTCTTTTTCCTGAAATGTGATGTTATTTTCTCTTCTAAAGTTGGGACCCTATCGCTGAAATTGTAACTATTTTTTAGCACATTCCGGCAGTCACCGTTTACGTATTACTTCTCTTTATTATTGGTATAGGCCATTTTGATTTCTTCTTTATTGGTGGTATTTTCACCATATTGTCCGCCAGTACACTCATCTTCTCTAAAATGACATAGTTTTTCTCTACATTCTTAAATTGACAGCGCCAAACTACCCAAATAATTCTTAGAAACAAAAAAGATTTAACATTTTTTTATCTAATAAGTCATTTACGCTTAATCCAGGTAAATTAACACCCTTTCATGAGAAAATACTATTGGAGAAAAAAACACAAATTGAAGAAATCGTAATATAATTTCATTCCTGTCCCAAGACTTTACGAAAAATTAATAGTGGGAAGTTTATCCGTAACGCGACAGTAGAAATTTCACTCTTTTCATGGTATAAGCATTTACAAAAATGATTTCCTGTGATTATTTATAAAAAGCAGATAAAATGGGTTCTAAGCAACTTCACGGGTTCCGGTATAGGTGTTTTTTTGCAACTTATAGAAAGTTTTCATAATGAACAAATTATATTTATACAGTATGTCAAATTCATGACAAAAAAAATCGCTTCTGCCTGCGACAAAAGCGATTATAAAATGAAATAATTTAAGGTAAACGATTACATCAGGCCTTCGGCAACTTCTTTACAAGTACGGAAGATTCCCGTTCCCGCAATTCCAGTGGCAATACAACCTGCTTAGGCCCTTCGGAGGTCTCGTCCAGCTCCTCCATCAGGATCCTGATCAATGTTCTGCCTATTTCCTCTACCGGCTGTGCTACGCAGGTCACTGCAGGGCTTAATAAGCGGAAAATGTCATGGTCGTCAAAACTTACCATACCCAGTTCACTGCCTATCTGCAAACCTATCGAGCGAATGCTTTCTATACCACAAATACCCAGGTAGTTGGTGGCAAAGAACACGGCATCCAGTTCCCGGTTGTTTTGCAAATATTTGGTGATCTCCTGGGTAAAACCTGGTCGGTCCAGGTCAAAAGGCAGGCGTTTGATCACATTCTTTCCTGAAGGCAGCCCATGCTTCTTCAGGCCTGCACTAAAACCTTCCAGGCGCTGTTGCATCTGGATCTGGTGCGAGGTGGTGGTAATAATACCAATGTGCTTATACCCCTGGGCCACCAGGTGGTCTACAGCAGTCACGGCCCCCTGGTAGTTATCTACCACTACATACGAGGAATCTTTGACATTCGGAAAATAACGGTCCATGAGGACAACCGGCTTTTGCAGGGAAGCAATGTCCTTGTCCAGATTGAGGGTAGGCGTGATAATGTAGCCGTCTACCTGTCGGTAACGAAGTACTTCCAGCAAGCCACGGGCTTTTTCTTCATTGTCTTCAGTACTCCCGAAGAGTACCTTGTAGCCATATTTGTCTGCCTCGTCTTCTACTACTTTCGCTACGTTGGCAAAGAAATTATTAGCAATGTCTTCTACGATTAACCCGATTGTTTTGGTTTTACCAGTGCGTAAACCACGTGCCAGTTGGTTAGGTTTATACTTTAGCTTGCCGGCTATCTTCAGAATACGTTTGCTTACCTGTTCGCTGATCCTTTTTTCTTTTCCTTTACCATTCAGAACGAAAGAAACGGTGGTGGGAGAAACGCCGGCCTGCTGGGCTATATCTTTAATCGATATTCCTTTCACGTGATTCAGATTTGGTTTGATTCGTTAGAAAATTATAATCTTAGTAGCAAACGACCAAATTATTTCCAGTAGAGGCTGTCCCGGGAGGAATGATATCAATCATGCCTCCTTAAGTGGCCCGGATAGGCGTTTCAACAGGAAATAAATGATATTTACTAAAAAATGATGTTTTTTTAACCAAAATTTGATAATTTGCCACTTTCACAGAAAAACTTCTGTCAGGGGGAATGAATTTGGAGACCGACATCCATTTGGAAATGGTCATGGAATTATTACTATACAAATTGAATTGTTTCGGGAGATAATGTCCTGTCTGGGGCAAGAAGACGAATCATCATCACAACGGAGCTAGAATACAAACAGCTTAAACTTATACTACATGAAACCCATTCTTATTAAAGTGGGGGCATTTGCCGACAATCAGATCACGATCATTGAGAGAAGTGATCCTTATTTCAATACTCCATTCCATTTTCACCCGGAGTGCGAGCTGGTATACGTTACAGAAAGCAACGGTAAAAGAATTGTAGGCGACAGCATTGAGAGTTTTGACGTAGGAGACATGGTGTTTCTGGGGCCACACATTCCACACGTATGGTACAATGATGAAAGCTACTACAAAAACAATGAAGCGCTGAAAGCAAGATCTGTGGTGATTTATTTTCCGAAAGATATTTTCGGAGATAAGTTCTACGGACTGCCGGAAACAAAGGCATTAACAGATCTGTTTCACCGCGCACAACGCGGCATGAAGATCATAGGCCCTACCTATGACCTGCTGAAAGACCAGATCCTGCAGCTGCCAAAAAAAGAAGGACTGGAAAGAATTATTTCATTATTGAATATCCTGAAAGTATTGACAGAAACCAAGGATGTACAATACCTGGCAAGTACAGGTTATTCACATGCTTTCAATGCGAAGGATAACCATAAGATCGATGAAGTGTTCAAGTATGTGATGAGTAACTTCAGCAAGGAGATCTCTTTGCAGGATGTGGCAAGTATCACCAACCTTTCTCCACAGTCTTTCTGCCGCTTCTTTAAGAACAGAACAAAGAAGTCTTTCGTGCAGTTTTTGAATGAGGTGAGAATCGGGCATGCCTGTAAGCGGCTCACTGAAGAAGATTGGTCGATAGCAGAGATAGCATATTCGTGCGGGTTCAAGAACCTCTCGAATTTTAACAGGTTTTTTAAAGAGATAGTGGGGAAAACACCCAAAGAATATAAGAATGAATTGAGATTGAAAGAGGCATAAATTTTTAGCCGGCCAATGGCCGGCTTTTTTGTTTTTGTATTATCAATAAATGTGGTAATTTCCCCTCATATATACGCTTGTTGAGAACCTTAACCAAATCTATGTCACGACTGTAATCCATGTATAGTAATTACTCAGATACCCAATTACTTTCACTACTACAGGAAGATAACATAATGGCCTTCAATACTATCTACGCACGTTATAGTCAGCCGTTATACCTCTATATCCTTAGTAAGATTGAACCTGCCGAAGCAGGCAAGGATGTATTACAGGAACTCTTTACCTCCCTTTGGGAAAGAAGGCAGACGCTGAGTGTCAATGAATCGTTGAAATCATATCTCTACCAGTCTGCCCGTCACAAGATCATAGATATCTACCGGAAGAACACGACTTATCGTAAATACCTGCAGCAACTCATCGAACACTTTGATGTACAACCCGGTAGTATTACCGAACTGCTGGACAGCAAAACCCGCACAGAAGACGTGTTTGAAACGATCAACCAGCTTCCTGAACGAATGAAGGAAGTCTTCATCCTGAGCAGGGTGGAACACCAGACGGTGGAACAGATCGCACTACGCATGGGATTATCTCAGCAAACAGTTAAGAACCAGATTACCAAGGCCTTAAAAATTTTACGTACCAACCATGCACAGACAGACATCGTATTGTTGCTGCTGAGCGCCGCTTTTTTTTATAATTGATGGTACTTACTGCAACCTGGTACGACTCCATTAAGAGCATCACTAACGTTAGGGACAAACAACAGATACATTAGGACATTATTTAAATTACAACGCTGTGAACCTTGATCAGATAAAGAAATTATTGGAACGTTATAACGAAGAACAGTCCACAGCCGGGGAAAAACAGTTGATAGAAGAGTGGTTTGAAGGGATACAACAGCCTGTTACACACATTCCGGACACTGTCATCCAGCAGGACCTTGCAGATGTACACGCTGCACTGCAGAAGAATATTAACGTGCCCCGCCGGCGCACCATGCGCCCGTGGTACTATGCCGCTGCCGCTATCACTTTGTTGGTAGCTGCCGCCAGCTGGTTTTTCCAGCACTACACCCGCAGCGTCCTCCCTGCCGGTCAAGCCCCCATTGCCAAAGTTGACAACCACAAAGAAATTATCGACGGATTTTATATCATTACTACCGTAAAAGGTAAAACCGAACACCTGACACTGGAAGACGGCAGCACCATTGTACTGAACGCAGGCAGCCGGCTCAGGTATCCTGTACACTTCAGCACAGGTCGTGATCTCTTCCTTGAAGAAGGTGAGGCCTACTTTGATGTAGCCCCCGACCCCGCACGCCAATTCACCGTACACAGCGGAGGCCTCAGTACCACAGCGCTGGGCACCTCTTTCAATATACGCGCTTACCGTAACGAACAGAAAATCACTGTAGCACTGCTGAGTGGAAAAGTAAAAGTAACCGCCACCGGTAAAAAGCCAGTCGTACTTGAATCAAGTGAGCAGTTGAGTTATGACCTGCAAAGCCTGCAGGTAACCAGGTCGAAATTTAATACGCCAGAAGCCACCGGATGGCAACAGGGCACCCTGGTATTCAAAGATGCATCGTATGAACAAGTGCGCAACGCCATTGAAAACACCTTTGCAGTAACTATCATCAACCAAAGTGACAAGAAAGCATGGACCTACACCGGAAGCTTCCGGCAGGAAACCCTGCAAAATGTGCTGGAAACAATTTGTCTGACGGAATCGCTGGCCTGGTCAAAAGAGCGTGACACTATAATTTTAAAAAATAAGAAATAATTTATGGGGTTAGCCCCGGCACTACAATCAGGTGAGCGTGGATCAGAAGTAAATTTCTCCGGTTGAATCCGGATACCAGAGGAAGAGAATTTTCGTTCCATCATTCTCAGCATCTTCTGATTACTTTTCATTCAGGCTCCTTCTAACATCTAACACGTTTTGATACTATTACCAGGGTGTCTTCCGTAATGCGGAGGATGCCGGCTATTTATAATCCGCTCCCCGGAGCATTCCTGCATGTAGTATTTGGGTAGCCCCATAAATGTTTATTGCTGCTTTATTATGTTAAAATCACCGGGGCTGAAATGAAGGGAAGATCATACTTAATGAAAGTATGTGTTGTCGTAATTTTCCTGTTAATAGCATTATTAGCAGGCAGGAATGCTATGGCCCAGATTAGCCTCTCCTTTCGCAATCAGCCGGTAACGGAAATTCTGGATGCCATTGCTGCCAGGCAACACATTAGTTTTCACTACGATAAAGCCAGCATCGATGTAGAACAGCGGGTCTCGCTCCACTGTAACAATCTCACTTTAACGCAGGTCCTCGATCAGTTATCCACCTTGACGGGTTATAAATTTACTCCCAGGGGTGAAAATGTAATTGTCAGCACAATAAGTGACACCCCTGAAAGCGTACAACTGCATAACCCGGCTTTGGCACAGAAAGAGATCAATGGCAGGGTGGTTTCTATGCATGGCTCACCACTACCTGGTGTAACGGTGATGATTAAAAATACTACAAGAGGGGTGAAAACTGATGACGCGGGATTTTATACAATTGCTACGGGCCTTAGTGATGTACTGATCTTCCGCTCTGTAGGCTACATCAACAGGGAGATCCTGGCACCCCTGGCCAGTTCTAAACTCGATGTTACCCTCACCGAAAATATCAAAGGGCTGAATGAACTGATCGTTACTGCACTCGGCATCCCCAAAAACAATAAAGAACTCCCCTACTCTACCGGCTTACTGAATAGTGACGATATCTCTACCGTAAAAGATGCCAATGTGATCAATAACCTCTCCGGCAGAATAGCTGGTGTAATGATCAACCGCAGTGCCTCGGGTATCGGTGGTTCTGCAAGAGTTGTACTGAGGGGGAATAAATCGACCCGCGAAAATCAACCTTTGTATATCATTGATGGGGTACCGATGGCAAACTTTACACCCTCGCAACCTACGGACATTTGGGGTGAATCCTCGGGTATCACCGGGAATGGTGGCCGCGATGGCGGAGATGGTATTTCGAACCTGAACCCAGATGATATTGAAAGTATCAGTGTACTAAAGAGCGCTTCTGCCGCTGCCTTGTATGGCAGCCAGGCCGCAAATGGCGTGATTATGATCACTACTAAAAAAGGTCATTCTGGCAAAGGGCATATCGAGGTTTCTTCAGACCTGACCACTGAAACACCCTTGCTGCTGCCTTCATTGCAATATCGCTATGGTCAGTCAGTGCCTCCTTATGCTGCTGAGAAACAGCCCGGTTCTGCTGATAGCTGGGGGGCTCCTATACAGGCGGGCGATCATGTGAAACCATTTTTCAACACGGGCCTGACTTCTATGAATGGTCTTTCTATCAGCGGAGGTCTTGAAAAAACCCAATACTATATATCCTACTCGAATACGATGAACAGGGGCATTATGCCTGTCAACCGCCTGCAAAAACACAATTTCAATATCCGCGTCACCAGCGATCTGCTGGAGAACAAACTACATGTAGATGCGAACATTTCCTACCTGGCACAATATGCTGTGAACAGGCCTTCAAGTGGTCTTTATTATAACCCGCTCACTGGCTTATATACATTCCCCCGCGGGCTGGATTTCAATAATTATAAAAACTACGAATACTCTGACGATGCCAGGAATATGTATATGCAAAACTGGTGGAATATCAACAATGCCATGGGGTGGAGCGGGCAGGATGATCAGCAAAACCCTTACTGGATCCAGAAAAGAGACGAGCGGGAAGATAATCGTTACAGGGGGCTGGCCTCTCTTTCAGCAAGGTATCGCTTCAATGACTGGCTTACACTGCAAGCCAGGGCTAATTTTGATAAGAGCGATGACCAGTACGAATTAAAAGCTTATGCCGGTACCCAACAGGTGCTCTCCCCTCCTAATGGCAGGTATACACTGGAGAAAGAAAGTAACAAACAGTTGTATGCTGATATGATGATGACTGCCAGCAGACAGCTATCCCCTTTATGGAAACTGCAAGGCATGCTGGGTGCCAGCATCACAGATATCAGGGCACACGACAGAAGCCTGATCAGTACGAATGCAACCGCTGCTGAAGGATTGATCGTAGTGAATAAATTCTCCGTCAAAAACATTGCCTCTAATGCACTTGATGCACAGCAGAGTGTGGAACGGAAACAACTGCAGGCATTCTTTGGCAGCGCCCAGGTACATTTCAAAAATAGTATCTTCCTGGACCTCACCGGTCGTAATGACTGGAGCAGCACTTTTGCCTTTACACCTATCAAAGACAAGGGTTATTTCTATTATTCTTCAGGGATCAGTACCATTATCAGCGAGCTGCTTAAATTACCGAAGGCGGTGAGCTTTGCAAAAGTGCGGTTATCCTATGCGAAAGCAGGGAATGATATCGCACCTTATTCTTCCAGACCTGCCAGGTTTATTTTACAAACTACGGCAGGTGTATCCAGGGTGAATTTTAATATCCGCACCCCTTACCCGGGAATCTACTTAAAACCAGAAGATAACCGTTCGCTGGAAGCAGGTACTGAAATCAGGTTATTGAAAGACAGGATCAGCTTTGACTTTACCTGGTATAAGAATAATAACTATCAGCAGTACATGGAAGTGCGGGCACCCTCTGGCTCCGGTTATCTTTATTACTACCTGAACCTTGGCAATATCCAGAACAAGGGAGTGGAAGCTACGCTCACTGTTGTACCAGTACAACATACTCATATCCGCTGGTCCACCACCATCAACTGCACGGTAAACTGTAACCGGGTCGTGCAGTTAAGCAGTAATACGATTCCCGGTGCAGGTCCTGACAACTATTATATTCTCACGGAATTCAATACCAATATGTATGGCTCTTTCATCAAGGAAGGTGGTAGCTGGGGAGATATTTATACTAACAAGGAATTGTATAAAAACGAGAAAGGCCAGTATGTAATTGATGAACAGGGAAACCTGGTGACAAGAAATATATTTAAGAAAGTAGGGAACCCAAACCCGCGCCTGATCTCAGGATGGAGTAATACGGTGGAATACCGGCATTTCACTTTCAACTGTTTGATAGATGGCCGCTTTGGCGGAGATGTGATGAGTGTGACCAGTTCTGTGCTGGATAATTACGGCGTGAGTGAGCGTAGTGCCCGAGCCAGGGATAATGGCGGTGTTTCATTGAATGCGGTGTATGAAAATGGCACACCGCTGACGGTGCCTTATGATGCCCGTAAGTACTTCTCTACTATAGGAGGCAGGGCGGGCATCGGAGAAATGTATATGTATGATGCTACCAATATAAGATTACGGGAATTGTCATTGACTTATGAAGTACCTGTCAAAAGCAAGTACATTAATCGCCTGCAGATAGGATTGCTTGGAAAGAACCTCTGCTTCCTTAAACTGAATGCTCCCTTTGATCCGGAAGTCGCGATGAGCAGTGGCAATGCATTGCAGGGCATTGATGTATTTGGGCTATCGGCTACAAGAAGTATAGGCGTACATGTGAAGGCTGCATTTTAAAATGATTTTATGCGTAACACGATTCTGATGTGTATGGCCGTTTTGCTGCTTACTGCCTGCACGCGTAAATTTGAAGAGATTAATACGAATCCTTATGATCTGTATGACGATGAACTGAAAGGTAATTTTAAACTGCTGGGCGATCCGCTTACGCAAGCCATGCTGAATATACTTTCCAGCAGTGATGTGAGTGTGGCGCAATTACAGCAGAACCTGATGGGTGATGTTTTCTCCGGGTACATGATGACACCTAATCCCTTTCAGGATAACAGGAACAATATGACGTATGACCTGCTGGATAGCTGGAACGACGACGCATGGCTGACTGCCTATGGCAGTGTGATGCCTAATTGCAAATTCGTAATGGATAATGCACGGGGTAAATACATGGATTTCTATGCATGGGCACAGCTACTGAAAGTCATTGCTATGCACCGCATCAGTGATATCTATGGCCCGGTGATTTATACACACTATGCCATGATCAACGAAGATCATAGTATTGATTACGATTCCCAGCAGCATGCTTATGCTGCTTTCTTTAAAGATCTCGATTCAGCGATCAATACACTTACTCATTTTGCAGACAGCACAGGTACGCGGCGCTTTGCAGATTTTGACCTGTCTTATAAAGGAGATTATACCAAATGGGTAAGACTGGCCAATACATTGCGACTGCGGCTGGCCATCCGTATTTCAAAAGTAGATCCCGTCAAAGCAAAACTGGAAGGTGAAGCAGCCCTTTCACATCCTTATGGACTGATCAGTTCTGTAGCAGATAATTTTAATATTGATATTAGCCCGGCTACACACCCGGTGAATGTGATCTGTAATTCCTGGAATGACATACGAATGGGAGCGCCGATGGAATCGATCCTGACAGGGTACCATGATCCCAGGTTACCTTATTATTTCAGATCGGCAGATGCAAAGGATTCGGTTTATCATGGCATCAGGAATGGGATTGCAATTCCCAGTAAAGACCTGTACGCAGGTTTTTCAAAACTGGCATTGCTGCCTTCGCATATCCAGTTATTAACAGCAGCAGAAGCCTATTTTCTAAAAGCAGAAGCAGGATTATACGGATGGAAAGGTGCAAGCGATGTACAAAACAATTATGAACTGGGGATCTATATGTCTTTTCAGCAATATGGTATTACTACTGCCTTTTTTGATTATATCCACAATAGTACTTACGTAGCCAGGCCATATGTTGACCCACAGAATGCACTGAATAATGTAGACTCACCATTAAGTAAAATTACCATTCAATGGGATCCTGCTGCAACCACCGCCTCCAAGCTGGAAAGGATTATTACGCAGAAATGGATTGCGGTATTTCCTGACGGACAGGAGGCCTGGTCTGAATTTCGGCGTACGGGGTATCCGGGCTTATTCCCGATAGTAGTGAACAATAGTAGTGGGAAGATCCCTACGAATACGTTTATCAGGAGAATTCCTTTTATACAGTTTGAATACACCACAAACCAGGCGGGCGTGAACAGAGCAGTAGCCACATTGAAGGGGCCTGATAATGGGGGAACGAGATTGTGGTGGGATGTGCCATGAATATATTTAAGATGAAAATATTTTTTTCTCCTGCGATGGTACTATTTTAATTTCCACACGACACCTCATTATGCACCTGAAAAAAAATCCTGTAGACACAAAGGGGGAATCAAATCAGGGCAGCACGTATTGAACATGTTAGTAAATCATCACAATGGTATAGGTGAAATGCGCCTGTAACGGCGCATCGTATCACATCACTTCCTTTCTGCTAAACGGGCCCATAGCTGAAAAGATTATGTCATACTGCTTATCAACCAAAATCTAAAGTCGACAATCAACATCACTAACAGTTACCTGGAATGCATGGATGTACTACATCCACTGTCATTCCTATGAGCAACAACATCCATTAGGTCAATTTTAAAGGCAGTATCTATGAAACGTACACTACGCTTGTCAAAAGCATGCAGTGCCGCAGGCATTGTGCTAGGCCTCATGCTCTCAAACGGCATACAGACGGCCGTTGCGGCTCCTTCTCTTTTAACGTATGCCGCAAGGCAACAGAGAGACATTACGGGTATAGTGCGCGACGTTCACGGCAATCCATTGCCCGGCGTAACCGTAACGCTCAAAAATAGTAACAAGGGAACTAAAACCGATATAAGCGGAGCATACCACATCGCAGCAGGGGCGGGCGATGTACTGGTATTCTCTTACGTTGGCTATACTCCCAGGGAAATCACTATAGGTGCAGACAATACCATCAGCATTGTTCTTGAAGAAACAGTAAAAGGTCTGAACGAACTGGTAGTAACTGCACTGGGTATACGCAGAGAAGCCCGCAGTCAGGGTTATGCTGTATCAAAAGTACAGGGCGCTGATATGACCAAAGCCCGCGAAATAAGCGTGGCAAATGCGCTGGAAGGGCGCGTAGCCGGTGTGAACAGTGCCCCTCCGTCCACCGGTCCAGGTGGCTCATCCCGCGTAACTATCAGGGGTAACTCATCGCTGAGTGGCAACAACCAGCCACTATATGTAGTAGACGGTATCGCTATGAACAACGCGAACCTCGGCTCTGCCACCATGTGGGGCGGCGCTGACCTTGGCGATGGGATCTCCAGTATCAATCCTGATGACATCGAAGATATGACCATCCTGAAAGGTGCGGCAGCTTCTGCCCTCTATGGTCAGCGAGGTGTAAACGGGGTGATCCTCATTACTACCAAATCAGGTAAAGCAGGTCAGCTGGCTGTAGAACTAAACAGCAACATTACAGTTGATAAACTGAACGACTTCCTCGACTTCCAGGAAGTATACGGACAGGGTATTATGGGAGCACACCCCACTGACAAAACTTCTGCCCTGAACAGTGGTCTCTCCAGCTGGGGCACCAAACTGGATGATTCTGCTGTCACGCTTTTTGACGGACAAACACATCCCTACTCCAAACAAGGTAACCATTTAAAAGATTTCTATAAAACAGGGTCTACACTCAGCAATACAATTTCTGTAGCTGGCGGATCTGACAAGACCACTTATCGCGTATCTCTCGGTGACCTGCGTAGCAATGGTATTTACCCAAATACACAGTACATCCGTGATAACGTGAACCTGGATCTTAATTACAAAATGTCGGAGAAATGGAGCGGACAAACGAACATCACATACGCTAAAGAAGTGACCAACAACCGCTCTAACCTGAGTGACGCTCCCGGTAATGGTAACTATGCCATTGCGTTCTTACCTGCGAATGTGAAGGCTTCTCTCCTTGCTCCTGGCTATGATGCACAGGGTAAAGAAACCGTGTTTAGCAGTGACCTGTTCAGCACCAATCCTTACTTTGCTGCTTACCGGTTTATGAACAATACGAAGAAAGACCGCGTGATTGGTATGACCAGTCTGCGCTACGCACCTACTTCCTGGTTCTACATCCAGGGCCGTGTGGCCAATGACTTTTTCAGCTTCAATGCTACTTCTATTACGCCATGGGGTACAGCTTACCGCCCTACCGGTAGCCTGGACCTGGAGCGTAACAGGCAGTTCAATGAAATGAATGCCGATGTGCTGATTGGTGTAAATAAAAATATTACCCGCAAGATCAGCATGAACCTGAATGCCGGCGCGAACCTGTTGCAAAAAACTGATAAGGTCAATGATGTCACCGCATCTAATTTCGCCTTCCCATTTGTGTACAACCCATCTACTGCAGGTACAAAGAACAGCACACTTATCGAATACAAGAAAGAAGTACACTCTGTGTATGGTGCGCTGGAACTGGCTTACAGCAATGTCTTGTACCTGAACCTGACAGATCGTAACGACTGGAGCAGTACCCTGCCGATGGCGAACAACTCTTACAATTATCCATCGGCTACTATCTCTTATGTTTTCTCTGAAAACGTACATGCAGGCTGGCTCAACTTCGGTAAACTCCGTGCCGGTTATGCACAGGTAGGTGGTGATGCCGATGAATATAAAACAGCCCTGTATTACAGCACACTGGGAGCTACTGTAAACGGTGCGCCGATCGGTGATATCGACAACAAGATCCCTAACAAGGCGCTGAAACCACTGAAAGTAAAAGAACTGGAAGTGGGTGCTGAGTTTAAGTTGTTCAACAACCACGTGTTTGGTGACTTCAGTTATTACAATAAGAAAGCAACGAACGATATCGTTACAGCAACCGTATCCTTAGGCTCCGGTTATTCCAGCGCGCTGGTGAATGTGGGCGAGCTGGAGAACAGCGGTTTCGAATTTATGATTGGTGGTAGTCCGGTAAAATCAGGTGTCTTCACCTGGGCCACTACGGTGAATATTGCTAACAATAAAAACAAGGTGATCCAGTTAGCACCGGGCCAGAACGAAATGGTGGTGGAGAATGGGGAATCCCGCACTGAATCAGCTTTCATAGAGCATGTGGTGGGTAAGCCGTATGCGCAGATCATGGTGTATGATTATAAGAAAGATGGAAAGGGTAACCTGGTATTGAACGCCTCCGGTTTGCCACAGCGTACAGATGCACTGGTGAGTGCAGGTACTGGTGTAGCACCATGGAGCGGCGGATGGAGTAATGATTTTGCTTACAAACAATTCCACCTCTCATTCCTGATCGACTTTAAATCAGGCGGCCACATTTACTCAGGTACAAATGCGAATGCCTACAAATACGGCTTGCAGAAAGAAACACTGCCCGGCCGCGAAAGTGGTATCAGCGTAACTGGTGTAGATGATGGAGGTGCACCGGTAACAAAGACTATTGATGCACAGACCTATTACAACCAGCTGGGAGGTATCTCAGCCCTCCAGGTGTATAAGACTGATTTCATCAAGTTCCGTTCCGTGAGCCTGACCTACGATTTCAGCAGTGCTGCCCTGCACAATAAGCTGCATGGTGTAAGTGTGTCGCTGGTTGGCCGTAACCTGTTCTACTTTAAGAAATCTACACCCAACATCGATCCTGAATCAAACTATAGCAATAGTAATGCACAGGGTCTTGAATATGCCGGTCTGCCTACAAGCAAATCCTTTGGTGTTAACCTGAATGTTAAATTCTAAAACCAGCTGCAATGAACGCTCTATATAAAAAGATCCTTGCTATTTCTTTTCCTGCTTTAATGCTGCTGCCATCTTGTACTAAGAACTTTGAAAGCATTAACACAGATAAGAACAAATCCAGTGAAAGCACAGGTGTACCGGAGTACAACTTTACCCGTGCACTGCTGGAATATACAGGTAACAGTGATTACAGTTACGATACCTGGCGCGTGAACATCATCTACTGTGCAATGATGATGCAACAGTTATCAAATGTAAGCTGGTATGCAGGTGATAAGTATACACAGAACGATGCATGGTCCAATGCCTTGTTTGACAAAGCATATACTGACCAGGTGAAATACATTACGGATGTAATACGCCTGACTAAATCTGATGCGTATTTTTCCAATCAGTATAACATGGCACGCATTGCCCGTGTAATGATCTTTCAGCGTCTGACAGATGTATACGGTGATATTCCTTATTCTGAAGCAGGTGCCGGGTATAGTGCTCAGAACTATGCTCCTAAATACGATGCGCAGCAAAGCATCTATACCGATATGGTCAATGAACTGGATGCTGCTGCCAAAGCACTGGATGCTACTAAAGCAGTACCGGGTCAGGGTGACCTCATTTATAATAAAGGAGGTAGTGCCACCGCCAGCGTGGTAGTGGATAACTGGAAGAAACTGGCTTATTCCCTGATGCTTCGTATTGGTATGCGTCTCACAAAAGTAGACCTGGCCACTGCACAGCAGGTAGTAGAGAAAGCGTATGCGGGTGGTGTGATCTCTGCCAACAGTGCGAATGCTTACATTCTGCACGATGCGGCGGGTGGCAGAACTACCGTAAACAGGAATAGTAATATCCTTTCCGGTGAATGGAATGCGATTGCTAATAAAGGGGAGGCTAGTCTGGGCAAAACTTTTATTGACTATTTCAAAACTAATAACGATCCCCGCCTGGCGTATATCGGCACTGTACCGGCTACAGGCAGCACAGCAGCTGCTGATCAGCTGGGGATGCCGAATGGCTATGATACCAATGGCGAAGGTAGTGCGACAGACATTTCCAAGGCACCGGGTTACCCTGGTGACCTGGCAAAATATTCCGTTCTGAATAAGAACGTGTTCCTGAAACTGAACGGACCGACGTTTTTAATTACTTATGCACAGGTAGAGCTACTGTTGGCAGAAGCCGCTAAAAGAGGCTGGAATGTGGGAGCAGATGCTGCAACACATTATGCTAATGGGGTGAGCGCTGCAATGGGTCAGCTGGCGCAGTACGATGCGTCAGCGGCCATCAGCAGTACTGCTATTCAGACTTACCTGGCAGCACATCCTTATAATGATGCTGATGGTTACAACCAGATCAATACCCAGTATTGGGCAGCAAGTATGCTGGATTGGTATGAGGTATGGGCGAACTGGAGAAGAAGTGGATATCCGGCATTAACTCCGGTAAATTATGTGGGCAATGCAACTGGTGGGCAGATTCCAAGAAGGATGTTATATCCCGCATCAGAGGCGGCCAGCAATGCAACGAATTACCAGGAGGCAATTGCAAGGCAGGGAAGTAATTCGTTGATGACGAAGGTGTGGTGGGATAAATAATTTAGTATAGCCATCTATACCGCTATAAAAAGCAGCAATAACAAGCCGGACCTGTTCAGGTCCGGCTTTTGTTTTTTTATTTTATCAACCACATTGAGCCATTGATATCATCGCTGCTCAATCCCTGGTTTGTCAACGCTGCTTTCCAGTTCGTTGCATTCAGGTTCTGTTCAGTACTCGGGTAACCCCATCTCTTAGGGATCAGGCCATTGTTACCGATACCAGTTCCCTGGTCAAAAGCAGGTACGCCTGTTCTGCGGTAGTTAAAATAAGCTTCCCAACCGGAGTTCTGGAACATAGCCAGGTACTTCTGTGTGAGGATCTGTTTTAACCCGGCATCAGCACCTGCATACTTCACTGTAGATTGTGCTAAATAGGTGCTTAAATTGAATGTAAACGGATAAGAGGTATAATCACCCAGCGAACTACCAAACTTCAGGAAATACGCTGTATAACTGGTTTGTGCGGCAGTAATACCATAGAACTTAAATGATTCGGTTATACCTGTATTGTACCAGGTTTCTGCATCACCACTGATCCAACCCCTGTTGATCGCTTCTGCGATGTTAAAACACATCTCTTTGTAACCTACCAGTACATCCGGCTCACCAGTGTAAGTATCATAATAACGCTTACGGTTGATGAGGGAAGTATTACCTGCGATTGCATCAGAATACATATTAGCAATAGATTCACCTGTGCTGGCTCCTACAAATGAACGATAGTCTACCGCACTGTAACCCTTGGTAGCAATGATATTCCACGCTGGCTCACAGGTAATGAACACACGTGCATCATTCAGATCTGTCAGGTTATGCACATAAGTATTCGCCATGTTATAACGCTGTGCATCCGATCCAAAGTTGTTAGGGCTTTGTGGATAAACGTTATAGGTAGGTACATAGGTGAACTTGAAATCATCACTTACTGATGTGAAAACCGGGTAGTTGGAAGGGTTGTTGATGATAGCAGCAAATTGAGCAGCGACATTCAATTCGTTGTCTGCAGACTTATTACTCAGGCTGATCAGCACACGAAGTTTGAAACTGTTCACCAGTTTGCGCCACTGGTTCAGGTCACCTTTGTAATAAATATCCTGGCCAGAACCGGAGATGGTATTATCCCCTTTTCTGATCAGTTGTACCAGGTGGTTATTCACTGTATCCAGCGTATTCAGCACAAACCTGAATACATCCTTCTGTGCAGCATAAACCGGGGTAAGATTACCAGTACCCTGTACAGCGCCATTCAGCGGAATATCTCCCATCAGGGAGGTCATGTTGTAATAGTAATACGCACGTACAAACTTACCAATAGACTCATAAGGATTGATAGAATCTGCACCACGTGAAGCAGCTTCTTTTTCCATCTGCACTACGTTTTTCAGTACGATATAGCTATCAAAGCTACCACTCGCCCATCCATACTGGTTATCACCATAATATTCATAGTTACGGCAATAATACTGGTTCCAGCGCTGAACGGCACCCCATGAACCATAACCTTGCAGCGAGCCTTTGTCCTGCGTACCCGACATATCTGTCAGTATAGCACCCAGCAGCAGTTCTGCGGTTACGCTACCTGGCTGATTCGGGTTGGCCTGTAGCTCTTCAATTTTTTTATTACAAGCTGTCATTATAAGACAACCTAATGCTATGATAAGTATATGTTGATATCTTCTCATTGTGTTCGGGTATTAAAAGGTAATATTCAGGTTCACACCGTAACTGCGGGTAGTAGGCGTTTGCAGACCGGATCCGCTATCCTGTGTGTACTGGTCTACGTCCATATCCTTGTAGCGGCCAGGGAAGAAATACAGGAGGTTACGACCTACTACAGACAGGGAAGCATTCTGGAATACCGCATGACTGCCAAAGAGATTGGATGGCAGCCTGTAAGTCAGGGTTACTTCTCTCAGTTTAGCATAGGTCTTTTTGATATTATCCAGGTCATTGATAGAAGCCATCCTGGTTACATACTGCTGTACAGAAGTTTTGGTTGTATTCTGAGATACAGTCAGTTCTTTTTCGTTGGTAATTCTACCAGTCACAGGATCCAGCTGAATAGTACCACCAGTCAGGTTTACACCCTCACCCACATAGGAGAAGCCGGTAGCACCTTTTGAATCATCCGGACGTGCTGTTCCAAATTTACCCTGTGTACTTTCGATATGACGGCCACCCTGCAGTGATTTCTGGCGTACGTAGTCGTGTACCACACCACCTACCATACCATCGAATCTGAAGCGGAAAGAGAAGCTCTTATAACTAAAGGTATTGGTGATACCCCACTGCCAGTCAGGATCTGAGTGACCATATACTTTCTTCGCATTCACACCCAGATCTGCATATCGCAGCAGCAAACCTGAAGCCTTGTCAATTACCATTTTACCATCTGAGGTACGTACAAATGCATTGTCATATACCAGGTCTGTACGGGTTCCACTATGTACCCAGTTGTCACCACTTGGATTATCTACCCACTTCCTTACGAACCTGAACCAGTTTACATTAACATCCCAGTTCAGACCCTCTTTGTTACGAATGGGAGCACCGCCCAGGGTAATTTCCCAACCATCATTCTGAGTACGGCCCTGGTTCTTTGTTAACTGTGAATATCCTGTTGATTCTGATACGTTTCCTTTAAAGATCAGGTCATCTGTATAACGATAACGGGTCACATCCAGGCTTAACCTGTTTTCCAGGAAACGTACATCCAGACCACCTTCGTAAGCTTTTCTTTCATCAGTCTTAATGTCATTATCCACCAGGATATCAGTATAAGATGCACTGTTCTGGTTATTATAATAAGGCTTGAGTCCATATACCTGGGAGAAAGCATATTCAGGGCCATCGTATGGAGACAGGTAAGTATAACCATAACCACCACCTGCCAGGTTAGATACATTTGGAGAGAAGAATCCTTTAGTACCACCTGCTTTACTGCTGGCAAATGATCCGCGCAGTTTCAGGAAGGAAATCGCTTTAGGCAATTTTGCATAGTCAGATATAACTGTAGCGAGGTTGAATGAAGGATAGAAATAGGTATTGTTCTGTGCAGGTAATGTAGAAGACTTATCGAAACGACCCGTGATGTTCGCCGTCACATAAGATTTATAACCCAGATCCAGTGAATAATAGCCACTCAGTACAAGCATTTCAGCGTTGTAAGAAGAAGCCTGTACAGAGTTCAGTGAGTTAGAGAATGCATATACACCTGGTACGTTCAGGTAGTTGGTAGTGGTGAACTCAGAATTAAAGCGGAAAGTCCTGGCATTACCACCTAACATACCCTGCACATCGAGGAAACCGAGGATTGCATTTTTATGATACTTAGCCTGGAACTCTACGTTTGATTCGAAGAGGGAGCGGTTATCCACACGGTAATCCCCTTTGTGCTCCGCCCTGTCATAAACAGTAGCAGAGTAAGGCAATTTTTCTGTATTGGTAAAATTGTAAGTTGTTATGCTTGGACGTAAGGTCAGGTCGATATTGGGGTTAACATTATAGTTCAATGCGGCATAACCACTTACGTTGTTTACATAGTGACCTCTCAGCCACTCGTAGCTCATGAACCATGGGTTATTATAGCGATAGTATTCAGCATATTTCTGCTGGATACCTACTTTACCAGGCTGCCAGTAATCACGCATATCATCTACGCTCCAGTCAGCGCCACCCCACAAGATCATGTTGTAGATAATACTGTTAGGACCATAGTTTACATCCGGAATGTTTGGAGTAGACTGGCGGCTGTAGTTAATATAAGTGCTGATAGAGAATCGCTTTGTAAATTTATAACCGATGCTTGCAGTAGCGTTAAAGTTGTTTAATTGTGTATTGGGAACGATTCCTTTCTGGTAACTGTTGCCCATTGAAAAACGCAGGTCTGCCTTTTCAGTAGAAGAACTCACCGCAATGCTGGTGCTGTTCAGGATCCCTGTTTGCAGAAAGCGTTTCAGGTTGTTTTTACCACGGGCTGTCCATGCAGTTGGTTTAATGTGGCCCTGGAAGGAAGTACCATCTTCAAAGCTGGTGGTATAGGTCGTATTTGCATCATACACACCATCATATTGTGGCAGCATACGGCCATCCAGTTTTGGCCCCCAGATGTCATAGTCATAGTCGTTTACACCACTACCTTTACCGTCTCCAAAGGCATATTTACCATATTCACCAGCACCATAATCATCCTGGTATTTAGGCAGTGCGATGAAGCCACCATTCCATTGTGTACTATTATTGAAATCAACAGTATATCCACGTTTGTTCTTCGTACCTTTTTTGGTATTGATGATGATCACACCAAATTTACCTCTGAAACCATACAATGCTGAGGCACTTGGGCCTTTCAACACGGTAAAGCTTTCGATATCATCCGGGTTGATGTTGTAGGTATCAGAGCTCATAGGTACACCATCTATTACATACATGGGGCTACCTTCGCCACGCATTACCACGTTGGGAGAGTGACCTATTTCAGGTGTGATATTGATAGAGAGACCTGCTACGCTACCTTTCAGTGAGTTGAGCACACTAGGTTCACGAGCCTGGGTAAGGTCATTGGCCTTTACGTCCTGGATAGCGTATCCAAGGCGTTTTACTTCTTTCTTTACCCCGGTCGCTGTTACTACTACTTCGTTGAGATCCTTGGTGCTGGCTTCAACAGCGATTGTAATATCTTCGCCATTGATAGTATATTCAGATGGAGTAATCCCGAGTCCATTGATCGATAATACATTTCCTTTTTCAGCTTTGATTGAGAAACTCCCATCTACATTGGTGACTGTTCCGTTCTTTGTGCCTTTTACAATGACCCTCGCACTGGGTATAGGTGTCTGGTCTGATTTAGCCAGTACATGGCCGGTAATTAGTTTTTGCGCGAAGGAGGAAAACGGCAGCAATAGCATTACCATTAACATCCTTGCGAATGCGTTACATCTTTTTGGCATAACTGTTTTTTAGTTGATGTGAATTACTACTATAAAGCGATTTAAATGTTTAAGACTTCTTTTAACGGCTAGGCTAGCTTCTACAATCCCTATGGTCTATAATGGGTGCAAATATCCAAAAGGAGTTTTAACAATTTGTTTAGTATACCTTAACTAATTGTTAAGTATTTCTAAAAGGGATTAAACAAAAAGCGCTTTTGCCTCCTGGGCAAAAGCGCTTCATTATTAAGCGATGTAAAGATTATTTACGTTGCTGCTGCATGGGGTTACCTCCGGTAGAAGAACCTCTTGCTGCCTGCTCGCTACGGAACAATTCGAACCTTGTTGGTGTCAACGCTCTTGGCCAGCTGTTATTTGCTTCATCAATATCAGCAGTTTCTCTCAATGGATCCAGTTTAACAGACACCACTTCTTTATCTTTTGCAAATACCTTGGTTACATGGTTTTCATCATGCCTCCAGATATATGCCGAAATACGATCTGTTTCTTTTGTACCATCTGCATATGTCCACTCTATGATCAGCGGCATTACCAGCCCGCCTACATTGCTGAATGATACCTGGTAGAAGTTCTTTTTGCTTTCATACAATCTCTTCTCTTCAGGGCTCAGACCTGCATAGAAATTGCCGTATGCCTGCTTATCTTCTTCATTTACATTAAAGCGATTCCATTTATAATAGAAATCCTGTAACGCGGTATCCTGCTCTGCGGTGAATTTCATTCCTGCAGCTTTGTTGCGTGAGCGGGAGATATGGTCTGCATTATGGTCGTATTTCGCTTTTGCTTCAGCCTTTGCTGTCTGAGGATCCTTCGTATCCAGGCGGAACATTTTCACGCTATCAATAGAGATATCCACTGGTTCAATACCAAAGAACCATCCTCTCCAGAACCAATCCAGGTCCACCGCAGATGCATCTTCCATTGTACGGAAAAAGTCTGCCGGTGTAGGATGTTTGAATGCCCAGCGACGTGCATATTCACGGAAAGCAAAGTCAAACAGTTCACGGCCCATTACAGTTTCACGCAGAATATTCAGCGCTGTACATGGTTTTGCATATGCATTAGGACCAAATTGCTCAATGTTTTCAGAGTTCGTCATGACAGGCTCCAGCTGATCCTTAGGCATCCGCATATAGTCTGCTATCTTGTAAGCCGGACCACGGTTGGAAGGGAAGTTGTTATCCCACTCCTGTTCTGCGAGGAACTGGCAGAACGTATTCAGTCCTTCATCCATCCATGTCCACTGCCTTTCGTCAGAGTTCACGATCATAGGGAAGAAGTTGTGACCTACTTCATGAGTGATTACACCTATCATACCATTCTTCACGGCTTCGGAATAAGTGCCGTCTTTTTCAGTACGGCCATAGTTAAAGCAGATCATCGGGTATTCCATGCCATTGGCAGCTTCTACAGAAATGGCTACGGGGTAAGGATATGGAATGGTATGTTTGGAATATACTTTCAGGGTATTGGCTACTACCTTGGTAGAATAGCGTTTCCACAGCGGGTAAGCTTCCGGACCGTAGTAAGACATGGCCATCACTTTTTTCCCTTCCACATTAGTGGCCATCGCATCCCATACCAGTCTGCGGGAAGATACCAGTGCGAAGTCACGTACGTTCTCAGCGTTATACACCCATGTTTTACGGCCGGTCGCATGACTTGCCATGTTATTCTTCATCTCATCAGGTGTCACGATTTCCAGCGGCTCTTTTGCACTTTGTGCCTGTTGCCAGCGCTGGTATTGTACGCCTGTCAGCACTTCCTTGTAGTTCTGGCATTCGCCGGTAGCACCTACGATGTGGTCAGCAGGTACATTCATGCTTACATGGAAGTTGCCAAAAGTGAGGGCGAACTCGCCACGACCGGTAAACTGATGGTTCTGCCAGCCCTGGAAATCAGAATACACTGCCAGGCGGGGATACCATTGTGTAATGGTGTAGAGGTAGTTTTTATCTTCAGCGAAGTACTCATAACCGCCACGACCGCCTTCGATCGTACGATCGGAGATGTTGTACCACCACTCTACCTTGAACCTTAATTTCTGACCGGGTTGCAGGGTTTGTGGCAGATCCATCCGCAGCATGGTCTGGTTGATGGTATATGGAATATCCTTCCCGTTTTCGTCGGTGATCTTTACAATGTTGGTACCGAAACCAGGGCGTGGGCCAAGGATCTGGTTTACATCCCTCATCGTCATTTTGGATTTCATGGCGCTCCCGTCAAAGCTGTTATTGTCACTTTTAGGGTTATGCTCATTTTCATCCAGTTGCAACCAGATGTAAGTCAGCGGATCAGGAGAGTTGTTGAAATAGGTAACAGTCTCCTTTCCCGTCAGCTTTTGCTTGTCATCGTCCAGGGTCGCGGAGATGTCGTAATCGGCTCTTTGTTGCCAATACTTAGGACCGGGCGCTCCGGAAGCGGAACGGTATTCGTTGGGCGTCTGGAGGATGGTACCTAATTGCTCAAACTTGTTGCCATGGTCAGAGCCGGTAGGTGCTAAGGATTGCGCGCTCGCCCCGGCGGTGATGCAACAAGCCGCCAGAGCCAATTTGATTGCTTTTTTTCTCATAAGAAATCTACTGACAGTTGGTTGTCCCTGTCTATTTTGTTATAAATTCTTTACATCTCTCAATGGTTATCAGGACAGCGATCCCAAAAATGGCTGCAGAGAGGTAAATATTCCAATCCCTGCGCTTTACACCTGTAACATTTACAATGATTCCGGCCAGTAATAATACCCCTGCCACGACCACCATCTGTCCTGCTTCCAGCCCGAGATTGAAGGCTAATAAGGGTTGCAGAATGTTTTCCCGGGTTCCGATCAAACTCTTCAGGTATGCGGAGAAAGCCATACCATGCACGAGGCCGAAAAACAATGCGAACAAATAGTTCAGTTGGACTTTTTGTGGTGACAGCTCTTTTTTAAACATGTTGAAAAGAGCGGTTATCCAGATAGTAATTGGTATGAGCAGTTCTATCAGACTGCTTTGAACATAGACGACGTTTGTGAGGCTCAGCGCCAGTGTAACTGCATGACCAATGGTAAAGGCGGTGACGAGTACGAGAACCTTTCTCCAGTCCCGGAGCATATAAATTGCGGATAAGGCCATGATAAACAGGATGTGATCGTAGCCATCCCAGGCAATTATATGCTGCCAGCCCATTTGAAAATACATCCCGAATTCGGTGCTCACAATTTCCTATTTTTGGTAATTATACAAGGTTACTGCTAATATTTAAAATTTTTTAGGCAAGTGGGTTTAATATTATATAAATGGTTATTGCCAGCTTTTTTCGCCTTTCACCCATTCTATGTGAGTGTCACAGAAATCGAGCACATAAAAGCTAAAAACGAGATCCAGGTCAGCTGCCGGATCTTTGCCGACGACCTGGAGAATGTACTGAAAAAGGAGTCTAAACTCCCCCTGGACATTATCCATCCTGCCAATAAGGCCCGGATGGATAGCCTCATAGCCGGTTACATCAACCGGCACCTGGTTGTAAATGTAGATGGCAAATTGATTAAACTGACCTACCTGGGCTATAAAATTGAAGAAGAGGCAGCCTGGTGCTTTCTCGTAGCCCAGAATGCGACGCCCTTTAAACAGGTGAAAGTTAAAGACGATATCCTGTACGGCGAACATCCTAACCAGATCAACATGATACATGTGATCAGGGATGGTGTGAGAAAGAGCAATAAACTGGATAATCCAAAAGCCACTGTCTCCGTAAGTTTCTAGCTGCGCTTATCCACAAATTTCAGTGGTTTACGTACGCCTTCCGGCATCAGCATCTTCATGATCTCCGCCTGCCCTACATACCTGATCTGGGGGATCACTCTCAGTTTCGCCTGCAGATAAGAACGGATCTTTCTGTCTATTTCTTCTGATTCCTGCACCGGCCAAAGGTGCAGCAGGATTTCGTCTGTGCCTATTTCGTTGGAGAATACTTCTACTACAAACTCTTTCACTTCTTCCATATCGTTCAGCAGGTCAAAGAGTGCCGGTGGATACAGGGTTGTTCCCTTGTATTTGATCATCTGCTTACGACGGCCTATCACCGGCGATAAACGCTTTGAATGACGACCACAGGAACAAGGTTCTTCAAAGTAACGGCAGATGTCCCCGGTCTTGTACCTCAGTAAGGGCATGCCTTCCACACCCAGTGTCGTAATCGTCACTTCGCCATCCTGTCCCGGGCCTACGGGTTGATTATTATCATCCAGCAATTCAACATACAGTAATTCAGGATGATGATGTCCACCATGACCTGCATTACACTCCGTGAATGCCGTTTGCATTTCTGTACTGGCATAAGTTGAATAGAGCTTGATATCCCATTGCTCCGTGATCTTCTTACCCAATACATTGTAGGTGAAATCCGCACTACGGATATTCTCCCCTATACATACAGCCTTCTTCACTGAAGAAGCGTTGATATCAATGTTATGTTCCTTCGCAAATGCGATCAGTTTCACGATAAATGAAGGCACTGCTACAATAGTAGTAGGCTGTATACGCTGTATATTCTCCCATTGCAGTGAAGGTACTCCCGGGCCTACACGCAGCACGCCAGCACCTAGTTTGCGGATACCATTATAATAAGCCATCCCGGCCATAAACTGCCTGTCCAGCGTGAGCATCAGCTGGTAGGTATCATTCTCCGTACCATCTGCACAGCAAAAAGAAATGTATTCATTGTAAGCCAGGCGGTCCTGGTCTTTCTGTGTCAGTGCAATGATCACAGGTCTGCCGAGGGTGCCGGAGGTAGTTGTATATTCAGCGATCTTACGCTTGTCCACGCACAGGAATTCCCAGTTCTGCTGTTGCAGATGCTCCTTCGTGACTGGTGGAATACGCCAGAGATCATCCAGCGATTTCACGTCAGAAGGATGTACGCCGTGTTCGGCAAACCAATTTCTGTAAAAAGGTGAGAACTCCCGCAGGTAGCCCAGCAGGTGAAGGACTTCTTTTTCCTGAAATGCCCTGATGGAAGAAGAGGGCTGCAATTCTATGGTGGGTATATACATGGTATCAGGTTTTCAGATTTCAATGATCACTGTCGCTACCGCTGTGGTATTGATATGTGACAATGAAACCAAAATCTGTTTGATCTGTAACTGTTCGTAGCGGGAGCTGGCATTGCCTATGAGCTGTAGTAAGGGTTTGCCCTTAGCATCATGGGTAATCTCTATTTCATTAAAAAGTATGTCGCCGTGCATGAAACCGGTGCCCAGTGCTTTTAACAGGGCTTCCTTCGCTGCAAATCGGACAGCATAGTGCTCCTCGCTATGTACCTGCTGCTCACAGTACGCAATCTCGTGAGGGGTAAACACAAGCTCCCTGAAGCCGTTTCCTTTGGCTATTTTGGCGCCTATGCGTGCCACATCAACGATATCTGTACCTAAGCCGTAGATCATGATTTTTTATTACACAATTCTATTTGTTTCCGGATATGGATTTCCTCTGATTTGTTGGCAATCACTTTTGTGAGTGCCACTTCATAAAATCCTTTCGCTTCCTCAAGGTTACCGTGTTTGAAAGCATAATCACCAGCTACCACATATGCATGATAGAACTCAGGATCCAGTGCCGGTATCAGTTTAGGATCTAACTGAGCACCTTCCTGTGCTGCCTGTTTTAAGGAACGATATGCTTTGAAGTTAATAAAGGCTTTCGTCTGCATAAATGGATCCGGCGCTATCATTCGGCTGCTGTCGTATACCTCATGATCTGTATGCAAACCATGCATGCTGAAAATAGAATCCAGGTTATAGCATACATACTCACCCATCTGCCATGGTGCAGTCGACACCCATACCAGTTTCTTCTTAGGTTCAAACACAACAGAGTGATGTGCGATGAACTGGTTGATGGCTTTCTCATTACCTACACCGATATCCCTGCCCTGCAGACCGAAACGGTCACGCAGAATGTCTACCGTATTTTGAACTGTATTAGGACCCTTCTCTTTCAGCAATTCAGTCAGCCGCTCAAAGCGGTATCCGGAAGCAGTTTCATCTCTCTGTTTGATATTCTCAGGTGTAGCCTTGAAATTCTCTCCCTGGAAGTGATTTGTACAGGTGATGAAGTTCTTTTTGGGATCATACAGTTCCATGCTATCCGGCGTCTTTTCAATGATGGCTGCACGGTTGTCAAATGCAGAGCCGATCAGGAAGGATTCGGATACGAACATCGTATGTTTCTTTGCTATTGCATAAGCTTCGTCAATGTTCTTCGCATATTGCAGGATCTCTCTTGCTACCAGCGACACAGGTGTAGCAGACCCGGTAGGAATTTTACTCTTATCAGCATTGATCGTCACTGTCAGCCCTTCCTGGTTCATACCTGAAGCACAACCGGTAAAACCTGCCCAGGTTACAATCATAAAATTGAAACCCTTGTCAGGATGATAGAAAGCAATCACCTTATCTTCTGCAAACTTATCGCCTACATAGAAGTCGAAATTGCGGCCTATGATCAGGCTACTATCGGCAGAAGCATCATTCCAGGTGGCAAAGGAAGTACAACCTACCAGTGCCATGTTCTGCAATGCGTGACCTATGTCGTGCGCAGCGTGGTAATTGAGCAGGCGCTCATAGTTGGTACCAATAAAATCGTATTTATCAGAAGCAGAGAAAGAGATACCATATATTTCTTCCTTATTTTCTTCTTCTATATTATTTGCGAGGTTACGGTTAAAGAAACCTACGAAGTAGCGCAGGAACTTTAAATAAGACTGCGAAGGGATCATCTTTTTGATCTGATCCGTGAAGTTATCCTCCTGTCTTTTCACCAGTTCAGCAGAGAGCTTGCCATAGATCACGCCTCTTTCAAAAGGCTTTCCTTCCACATACATTTCATACAAGCCGCTGTTGCTCTTACGGAACCAGTTATTGCCAATGGTATAAGCTGATGGATCCAGTTGTTTACGCTCCAGTTTCAGTGCACTTTTGTCAGCAATATCAGGTGGGTTGATATGCCCTACACTCACCACGTAAATGATCAATGCTATCAGCAACAATAAGATGCCGCCAAAAATAAATAACAGCGCTCTCCCCAATTTGCGCCATCCGCTTCGTTTTTTCCCCTTGTTCATATTATAAATGACTTAACTCCTGTTTATCTCTTCCACGATAGTTTCCAAATCGACTAAGCTGGCACAGGTAAGCACCGCACTCATCGTGACCCCCAAAATACCATGTAAGTTCAGGTTTTGGCCTGTAAGATACAAATTCGGCAGCCTGGTAGCTGCAGGAATCATTGACTTTAACGGTTCTCTTGCATCTTTAACAATTCCGTACATACTACCTTCCGGAATATTCAGGTAATCCCGGTATGTAAGTGGCGTGGCTACATACATCGCATGAATGCAGCTCCGCAGGTGCGGATATTGCTGAGATACCATATCCAGCAGCTTTTCAGCCTTCTCCTTTTTAAATTCCTGGTAACTGGCGTCCCTTTCATGTGGCTTATCGTCGGTATTGAAGGTATCATGCCATTGCGCCACATCTTCGTAACGCATATAGGTCATAATAGACAGGTTATCAGCATACTGCTCCTTACCTGTACCTGCAGATACGAACATCGCATAGGTCTGCGGCCAGTTGTCCGCCGTATAATTAATGCCATCCCATGCATTGGAAGTGGCATGATGATAGATGTTATGATTCAGATACGGGAATGTACCCGGCTTTAGTATTACGTTGATCATAAAGGTACCCGGCGTATTTTCCAGCGAGTTAATACGGCTCTTATACGCATTACGAAGCCCTTCTCCCTTTACCATACCAATGGTACGCACAGGATGCAGACCTGAAATAAAGTATTTACCGCCCACCTCCTGACCATTTTCCAGTACAATGTGGCTCACCTTCCCTTCTGACTCAACAATCGATTTTACTTCTGTATTACGAATGATATCGCCACCCTGTGCACGGATAGTCTTGCTCAGGCTGCGCGCAATAACAGAACCTCCATCTACACATTTCCAGGCACTTTCTATATAGCTATGTTGTACCAGGGCATGTACATATAAAGGTGTTCTGTCAGGATAACCCGCATAGAGCATGTTATTACCTGCCAGTACATTTTGCAGGCGTTCATTGCTCGTAATACTACGCAGGAATGCCGAGACCTCCTCCCCCATCACACTTTCCTTTTCTGCGGCATTCCCCAGTCTCATATTGAAGAGCGGGAACTTGCCACATACTTCTTCCAGTTTATCCACATAAGCATGCAGGGCTTCCTTTTCTTTTGGAAAATCGGCTACCAGTTGCTGAATAAAATTTTCCCTGCCCTGGGCCATCTTATATACATGCTGCTCATTGCCAAAAGAGATATGATCGAAACCATCTATCTCCATCCGCAGCAACTTCATGTTATTGAACACGCCCAGATAACGAAATACTTTGTGTAGGGTCTGTCCTTCTTCCAGGCCACCAATGTAGTGCACACCGGAATCAATAATAGCTTTGTCGCGCGAATAGGTTTGCAGGCAACCACCTATCTGTCTGTTTTTTTCAAATAAACAAACACGATAACCATACTTGCCGAGGATGGCTCCGCAAACTAAACTGCCCAGGCCACTTCCGATAATTATGACATCATATTGCTGCATCTTCAGGGGGTAACTTTTTAATGATAAAAATAACATTCGAGGTATAACGCGTGTTATCAATTTTCTCCATCACCGCGCCATTAGCTGCCACAATGCGGGCAATTGCTGATGAGGAAAAGAAAGACAAGGGCTTATCTTTTGTCTTGTTGAACCCGAGCAGTTTGGTGGAAAAGAATTCAGTGAGACGGGTTCCCTCATGTCTTTCTTTGAGGTCACTGTCTCCATCCCTCACAATGATCACCCCACCCGGTTCCAGTTGATTGATGCACGCTGACAATACTTTCTCCTGCTCGTTCGCTTGCAGGTAATGCAATACATCTGTAATGATGAATGCATCGTACTCGTCAAATGTATAATTGGTTACGTCTACGCATTCGAATGACAGCTGCTCTCCTCTCAGGTAGCCATGCTGCGCGGTGATGATTTTATCTTCATCATAATCGATCCCTTTCACAATCCTGCCAGATGACATCCAGTGAAGCATATAGCTCAGGAATCCATATCCGCAACCTACATCCAGTATACGGCCCTGCTTTGGCAACAACTCATCAAAGAGCTCATAGTTGCCTTCCAGCTTTGTTTTGATACGCATGTACCATTCCAACACCGGGCCTTTGTAAATGTAGTTATAGATCATCTGTTCACGATAATATGCAGGTGTTTCAATCGTCTGACGCAGCACTTCATGCTCAGCTTTGAAATAACGGCTGATCTCTTTGGTACGTGCGGCATAGTTATCACCAGGTGCAATACGAGGCAGGTATTTCACGGTGATCTGACCGTCTTTGAGCAGAAAATCGTTCTTGCTCATGGTATAACCTGTACCGTGAATGAGGATAGGTAGTATATCCAGCCCTAATTGTTCTGCAATATAAAAAGCTCCTTTGTGGAAGCGTTTCATCTTACCGTCAGGTGAACGTGTACCTTCCGGATATACCACGATAGAGTATCCATTGGCTACCTGTTCTTTCAGCTTTTCGATACTTCCTTCTGCACCCTCTGCTACCGGGTAGTAATCTGCCATCCTTACCACCGCACCAAATACAGGGGAGTTCCATACCCATTCACTGGTCAGCAATATTACGTTTGGATGCAGCATAGTAGACACCAGGATATCGAGAAATGACTGATGATTACTGATGATCACAGCTGGCTTATCCAGCTTTTCACCCAGTGGATTAATGATCTTCTTTTTCACATTACCCATGATATAGATCACAGACCATGTGTATTTTGACAACACGCGATGATACAATCGCTTACCTGTTTTCCTGTTGAATGGATGGATGCGGAGCAGGAACCATCCTATCGCTGTCATCAGCAGACAGCCAAAGGTGAAGTATGTAAATGCAAATACAGATTTCAGCCAGCCATGCAGTGTCCAGGGTGCTCTGCCCTTACTCACCCGGTTCGTTATAAGCCAGTTGAACAGGAATGGAATCAATACCTGTGATACCAATACCACAGAACTGATACCAATGATAGAGATCAATGCCAGCGACTTCAGGGAAGGATGCTTTGCAAAGATCATTACACCCAGACCAATGATTGTCGTGATAGCAGAAAGGAAAATGGAAGAACGGAATGAAGAAAGGTTTTCATCTTTACCCGTCTTATATCGCTGCAATAAACCATCCATGGTAAAAATGCTGTAGTCGTCACCAAGACCAAAGATGAATGTACTGAGGATAATATTTACGATGTTAAATTTAATCCCGAACAAACCCATAATACCTAAGATCCATACCCAGCTGATGGCCATGGGGATAAAGGTGATGATGGTAAGTTCTATACGGCCATATGAGAGTAATAATGCAAAGAATACGAGCAATGAAGTCATCCAGGCGATTCGGCTGAACTCACTTTGTAATACCACTACCAGGCGGTTCGTTACATATTGCTTATCCAGGATGGTGGTATTGGGATCATGCTCCAGCTTTTCGTAAACCGTTTTCTTTTGGGCAGGGTCTACTTTTAGCAGGGTCACCAACGATACCTTGCCATGTTTTTCTGTGATGAAATCGCCTAAGGTACCTGTACGTAAATTATGTAAAGTTGCATCCGGAATAGTTGTAAAATCCTGTGTGAGCCACTGTGCAAAGGCATCGAAGGCAGCGGATTTAAACCCGACAGCAGGACCATGTTGCTGCATATAGGCAATTACCTGTTGTTTCTTCTCAGGTGTCCAGTAAGCATTCCATCTTTGTATGCGGCGTTGTTGTTCCTGGTTGGAAAGCAACAATACATTTACACCTGTATACTTTTTCACTGCTCCCTGTTGCTGTAACTGGTTCACCTTTGGCAACAGTGCTTCACTGCGTTGCAAGGCTGTTTCCAGGTCAGGGGCCTCGGTGATTAAGTATACGGATTGTGCAGTATAAGCATTAACTTTATTAAGCGTCGTTTCAGCTTCTTTGAGCTCAGGACGCATAAAGTTCATACGCATCATATCACTTTCAAAACCTACATTCTTCATGGTGAAGAAGAAGATCACCGTCAATACGAGAATACCGCCTACCAACCATTTATTCTTCTCTGGTTTGTAAGTTGAGATCTTATCTAACCAGGTATCATGATGAACAGTTATATCCGTTTTTTTCCCCAGCACAATCAGGTGTGGCAAGAAAACCAAAGAGAACAAAGCAGCACCAATCAAACTAAATGCAGCAAAAATGCCCACATCCTGCAATATGGGAGACTCTATAAACTGCAAACAAAGAAAGCCTCCGATCGTTGTAAAGCTTCCGATTGTCATAGGGGTAGCCAGGTCATTGATCACCTCGCGGATGTCGGGGAAATGGCGATAGTGGTTAAATACGTGTAAGGAGTAGTTAATCGCAATACCCAATACGACCGCACCTACCCCCAATGCAATACCTGAGATACTTCCCTGCACCAGCCAGATACATGCCAGTGAAAATAATCCACCAAACACCACCGGCAACATCAGTAATAGGGCAGCTCTCTTCTTTCTGAAGTACAGCGGTATCAATATCACGAACACAACAATCGTAATGCTCAGGGTCAGGATCAGGTCTTGCTTTAGCTGGATTGCATTACCTGCTGATACAGCTGTGCCCCCAAAACAGGAAGCTGTCGTAAAGGAATGCTGTTGTTGAAGGGAATCGATCTGCGCCTGTAATTCTTTTAAGAACACTGTATTCTTTCCCGTTGCACTGGGAGGGAATTTAGGTGTAATAAACAGCAGGATGTGCTGATGGTCTTTCGTCATGATATAACCATCATATAGCTCAAAGTGATCGTCGTACTGTAAGTGTTGGAGTTTCTTAATCCCCAGCCAGGACATACCGGTAGGGTCTACCGCGATCACCTTTTTCACAACCATACCAGCCGGTGAGATCAGGGTATTATAATTGTTTTGCAGTGATTGTTGCAGGCGATCCGGGGTGATGAGAGAATCGATGCGCTTGTAATCCTGTTCTTCCAGGAATACGGGCAGGTGCTCCTGCATCACCTGCATCATATCCAGTACCGTACTATCCTGTACCTGTGCCTGGATCTGGCTCACCCATGGTGCCAGTCTTACATGCGCGTAATCCGTCAGTTCAGCTGCAAATGCGGTCAAACTATCCGGCTGCGCAACAGCTGTACTATCTTTCTGTGAAATTGTAATGACCAGCTTATCAGCAAAATGGCTATCGTTGAACACCTGCTGCAGCTTATCAAGGGTTTTATCCTGTGGCAGAATACGGGTAATGTCCTCTTCCAGCCTGATCTGCCATGCACCAATGCCTACCAGCACGAAACTGAAGAGCATACAGGCCCAGCACCATGCTTTGTGACGATCAAAGAAATTGTATATGCCGACGAATAATTTGCCCATACTAATAATGCTTAACTAAATTGGCTGGTCTTGTTTTACAGGATCGTTCCTGAATATAGAAAGTAATGCATACACAATCAATCCTGCCAGCAGGCCGGCCACAATCGAAAGCGTAATACTACCATAGAGATATTGTTCAAAGTTCATCTTCACCGTTTCAAAACTCAGTTGCTTGCTGAAGTTAATAGTGGTGCTGCCATTCTTCATCCAGAACTTACCTGTCAGGAAGCTAGCAAAGATGATAAAAGGAATCATGGGTGGTACGCTGATATTACAAGCTATCAGTACCAGGGCCTTGTTCAGTTTCAACCTCGCCGCCAGCAGGTAAGCGCTCAGCAGCTGAAAACCCCAGATAGGAACGATGCCCAGGAATACGCCCAACCCGATGGCTGCGGCTTTCTTCGCATTGGATTCATTCCTGTTCAGAATATGATCATTCCAGATCGTTTTCCAGTTCTCCTTTTTAAAAAGATACAGGATAAAGTCGCGAGGCTTGATATACAGGAACGTGATCAGTACCAGTACCGTGTTCAATACACTGATACGGGAAAAATCGCGCAGCGGCCGGAAATGAGAGACCCTTTCATCAGCCGGCGGATAATACACCTTTACAGGCGCCGAATCAATACCGATTCCCTTCCAGGCACAACGCACCATCACTTCTATTTCAAATTCATACTTGGTACACCAGAAGTGCATGCCCTGCATGGCGTATACCGGATACAGGCGGTAACCGGATTGTGTGTCCGGCATTTTTAAGCCTGTTTCCACATAGAACCAGAAGTTGGAAAACTTATTGGCAAACGTGTTTTTCCCAGGCATGTTTTCCTGTTGCAGGTTACGTGCACCAATTACAATGGATTTAGGATGTGTGCTCACCTTTTCCAGCATCACCGGCAGGTCTGAGGCAAAATGCTGCCCGTCAGCATCCATGGTGATCACATAGTCATAACCCTGCTGCACAGCGTATTTAAAGCCTCTGCGCAGGGCAATACCCTTTCCTTTGTTAGGCATGTATTCCACCCGCTGCACATGCGGACACTCATCCAGGATAGCTGCAGTATTATCTGTGCTGCCATCATTCACCACAATTACGTGGTGGGTATAAGACAACACATCCAGCAGCACGTTTTTTAGCGTGCCCGCATTATTATAAGTAGGAATCAGTACGGCTACTTTGCGTGCCGAAAACTGATCGTTGTATATTGGCTGTTCCGTCATGAGGCGGCTACGAATGTTCCCTGAAATTTCATAAATGTGAGCTCCTCAAACTTTAGCGAGGCAGTCACTTTAATATCTCCATCCTGTTCCCTGTACTGGATAGTTACGTCTATCTGCGGATGCGCATTTGGATCGATCATGTTCAGGAACTTCATCTGGCTGGCTTTTTTGAGCACTACCTGATGCTGTAATTTCCTTTCCAGTAATTCCTGTACGGTTTGCATCATCGTCACACCAGGTACCACAGGGCGACCGGGAAAATGGCCTTCAAATACAGGATGCTGCGCATGCAGCACGATACGGTAAGTGGCGCTATCTGCGGCCTCCTGTAATGTCTGTTCCAGTGTATATAATTTTCCTGCTAACATTATTTCTGTACGCGTTGTAATGAAATATTAAATTTAAAACCCTGATGCCTGATCAGGATCGTATCCGGCACACCGTTCTTATAATCCCTGAGCCAGGCCTTCACTACCGGTTTGCGGGAAGATGATTTCTCTATTCTCTCCAGCTTTGTACAGCTGGTGTCGGTGATATAATAGTTGTTACCTTTTGCTGTAGGCACGACTACATAGCGCAGTGCCCCCTCCTGCTTCACGCTTGCCTTTGACAGATCAGGTTGTAACAATACCAGCTCAAAATCCCCTCTCAGTGTTTTTACGACTGCTTTCTTATCCATCTTGTCCATCATATAATGCTTGATGAACTGACCATCTTTCGTAAACTCAAAGTCGAAGAACTTAAAGCCCATTTCATTGGCGAATACCACACGCTGACTGCTATCAGGCATTTGCTTGAAGAATAACAGGCCACTCAGGTGATGCTTCATCACATCTACCTGTGTGCTATACAGCGTATTGTCAAATTGTGGCCTGAACTGCGTAATGCAGGCAGGATCGCCAGTGGTCTGTTGCAGGCCCTTATAAACATTGGTACAGCTGGTCAGTATGCATAACAGCAACAGACTATTTAGCAGCAAAGGTCGCATCCGGTATATTTACATTCAGTTGTTTGTGCAGGAAACTGATGGTGGTATTATCACCACCTGCTTCATACATCTCAATCTTATTCACAGTCAGATCTTTCTTATCTACCAGCAGTACGATGGTTTTAAAGTACTGCGCCAGCTGCTTATTTACTGGTGTCATTTCCAGCAGGTAGCCGGTGCCGTTCTCCAGGATATTAGTTTTGAATGCTGCATTGTCTACAACATTGCCCTGTACACAATCCACCGTGATCTTGTTGATCTGTTCGAACAGCTTGTTGCCCTTGGTAGATACATGGCTTTCTTTCTGACCATCTTTGGTCTTTATGTCTTTGCCATTCATCACCAGCAGGTAGTACGATGGCGTATTGTACTCCATTCTTACCTTATTCTCTTTCTTAAACCAGAACTTGCCTTTGGAGGTGATCTTGTCTGCCAGCATGCTCAGGTTCTTTTCCTGCACGAAGTCACATTGTATAGACTGTGTCTGACGGGAGGCAGCGGCAAACTGCTGTTTGAAACCAGCTATATCTGCTACCGGTTTGTATCCCGGATGTTGTTGGGCATTTGCCTGCGCCACACCACACATCATAATCAATGCTATTATCCATCTACGCATATGCGGGTATATTTAGTAATTGATCAATTCTTTTGATAGTATATCCCTGTTCACGAATATGCGCGATCAATGACGGCAGTATTGCTACTGTAAGGGGTATTGAATCGTGCATAAGGATGACAGCGCCGGGTTTCAGGCCGGACAAAATTCTGTTCATCAGTTCATCCGCCTGTTTGGCTACAGTATCCAGTGAACGGATATTCCAGCCAACAGCTGTATATTTTCCTCTCTGTACAGCCCTCCGCACATTAGGGTTCGTCACCCCATACGGAGGGCGGAAAAGCCTTGGCCTTTTGCCTGTCACCTGCTCAACGGCAGTATCGACCTGTTGCAACTCTGCCAGCATTCTGGAAGCAGGGAATAAGTCGAACCAGAAGTGATGTGAAAAACTATGATTGCCTATCACATGACCTTCTGTATCTATTCTTTTCAGCAGGGCTTCCTGTCCGGCTATCCTGTTGCCAATGCAAAAGAAAGCTGCAGGCGCCTGTGCTTTGTGTAAGATATCAAGTATTTGAGGGGTAAACGCTGTGAGGGGCCCATCGTCAAATGTAAGGGCCACTACTTTCTCTGAAGTATCAGCAGCACATACTGCTTTCAGGAAAAAACCTGACCGGATCTGCATAGCACCCCATACGAGTGCGCCGGAATAAGGAATGAACAACAGTACAAATGCCCACCATGGCAGTGACAGCCATAGAAACAGTGCAATAAGTGCAATCAGGGCGATATTTGTATTCCGGTGTGTCAGCATATAGATAAGAGGATCATCGAGTGATGCGAGGCATCGTGATGATTGTATAACAGTACCCTTTTAATGGCCGACGGTGGATTGCCTTTGAATAACACTGCTGGTGTTACTTCCTGGCTGGCAATGATCCTGCTGGCCATCCAGGTACCAAATGCACCCGCAGTTGGATATTCTCCACACAGATGCTTAAAATGAGCAACAGGCAATGAAGGAAATACATTGTTTTCCACATGCTCATACCATGCATCACCTACCGGATCTCCGTTACGACCTGTAATTACCAGGTCTACATCTTCCTGGCTGCAATTGTGGGCTGCAAGGAAACCAACGATATCAGCAGCTACTTCTTCAAAAGAACCTGGTTTATATAACACAGATACTCCTTTCAGTTTGGCAACGGCATTAGGACCTTTCTCTGTACTCAACACAAAGCAGGCCGCACCTTCGCCGGCAGCCGTGTGTTTAAATAAATTGAAGCGGGAGAGGATGTTGAAACTGTGATTGGTCAGCTCATCCATCGCTCCTGCCAGTATATTGGAGATCTTTCCCTCGCGCAGCTGCATGATGCTGTCAATGAGCGTATGCTCAAAGGAAAAACCTTTATGTACGAAAGTATTGTTGTAAGCATGACATTCCAGGAGGAGCGCGATCTGGCCGGCCACTGTATTGTGGGTAGACTGAATGAAAGCGGTAGGTGTCAGCATTTCCTCCTGCTGGTTAATCATCTTGGTGAGGAACACACCTGTATCATCCAGGCAACCATAAGCAGTGCCGGTGATGATCCCTTCCGGTTTTTTAATACCTGCTTCCCGGAGGCTCAGTTGTGCTGCGGCTACGCCCATTTTAATGACACGGCTCATCCTGCGGATCATCTTAATGTCGATCCATTGTTTGTAATCAGGTTCTGCCGCTTTGAGACGGACATTGTCAAACACAGGTGCGGCCGAGGGCAAACGCCCTTCCACCGCTGTCTCCAGCGGCGATACACAACCCGTTCCGTTGATATAAATGTTCATAGTTACGCACTAATTTCCTTCGAGAAGACAAGGCTGGAACAGTTTCCGCCGAATCCAAAAGAGTTTGACATCACATTGTTGATCACATTGCCTTCAGAAAATACTGTCACAGGCGAAAAGTGCAGTTCTTTCATTTGATGGCTGAACCTGGCATTTGGATAGAGGTAGCCCTCTTTCACAGCCACTGCGGCAAATACCGCTTCTATTCCTCCACTGGCACCCAGTGTATGGCCGGTGAATGATTTGGTACTGCTTACCGGTGGTACCGCATTACCAAATAAACGCTGGATGGCTGTACCTTCTGACAAATCGTTGTTGAGGGTACCAGTACCATGCAGGTTGATATAACTCATATCCTCCGGGCTGATCCCGGCCATTTCCATTGCCTGCTGCATCGCCAGGTAGTTTCCTATCCCATCAGGTGAGGAAGCCGTCTGGTGATAAGCATCATTGGCATTGGCATAACCGGTAAGCCTGCACCAGGGATGGATGTCCACTTTCTGTGCAATGGCATCGCTCACCATAACGATATAGCCGGCACCTTCTCCTAAATTCAGACCAGTGCGGGTATCGTCAAATGGACGACAAGCCTGCTGATCCAGGATCATGAGGGTGTTAAAGCCATTGAGTGTAAAGCGGGTCAGGGCATCCGTTCCCCCTGCTATTACCACGTCTACCAGGTTGTTTTTGAGCAACCTGGCACCATACATAATAGCATTTGCTGAAGAGGAGCAGGCAGTACTGATCGTAGATACATGATGGCGTATACCAAGCGTATCGGCTACCAGTTCAGTGATGCTGCCGCATTCGTGGTTGACTACATCGCGCAATCTGCCGGATTGATTATCCTGCAGGTATTCGGCGAAGAAGTCTTCCGTTTTATCCATACCTCCCACGGTATTGGCAGAGACGAGGCCTACCCGGTATTCGCGGATATTACCTAGTTGCGCACTTTCCCATGCCTCCTTTGCAGCGACTGCACTAAGCAGCGCAGTTCTGCTGATGTGGGCCGGAAGCCCTGACTTTACAGCCAGCGCAGCATTGTCAGCTTTTACTTCTACTACCGGAAAGCTGTCGCGATGTGTGGAGGTCAGGTATTGCATAGTGCTCATACCTGGCTTCATCTGCCGGAAAGAGGCAATACATTCGGGTACGTTGTTACCAATACCGCAAATGACACCGCCGCCTAATACCCAAACATCGTGTTCGCTCATGGTCTATTGTTTTTGTGGTTGGTTCGCCGTGATAAAATCGGCGATCGTACGCACGGAATAAAAGATCTCAGGACCCTTTTCAGGATTTGCAATACGAATGCGGTAATGCTGTTGCAGCAGAACAATCAGTTCCAGTGCATCGATGGAATCCAGGCCCAGGCCATCTTTGAACAGGGGCATATCGTCGCCGATGTCCTCCGGTTTTACTTCCTGCAGGTTCAGTTGCTCTACGATCTGGGCTTTGAGTGTAGCCATCAATTTTTCCATGATAATGTTATTTAGTATGTCGTGTTTCGTTTTGCAAAACACAGTTGGACACCATGCAGTGTCCTAAAAATTATTGAATGCCCTCTACCTGATGAAGGATCACCTCGTACTCACTTCCCATCACCTCCACCCATCCACACAATACAGCACTTACTGCACCTTCTGTCAGCAATTGTTTTGTATAATTCATCAGCAGCGCCTCATCATAGGTATCTGAAGTAAAGAATGCATTCTCTCCTTTAAATCCATGACGGATGCTGATCTCTCCCATCACAATATTTGCCAGCGTGTATACAAACAAAGCCGGACTCGGAAATTCCTTAATAGAATCAAAATAACGCAGGTCTGTATCCAGACTGGCACTACGATTAGCTAAGATCAGTCCTACCTGCTCAGGTGCATACCCGGTAAACGGTCGGTGCTGTAACAGGGCTTCTGCAGCCAGCCATCCCAGTTTACTGAGATGATCCATCTTATGAAATTTGGGATAATGCCCTGAAAAATGATCATATGCTGCCCGCAAAAAATCAGGCAATGACTGATCTTCTCCTGTCTCAAAGACCACTACATCGTTCCTGTAAATCCGGTTATTCCGGATCACCACCCTTCCTGTTATATTTAGCCCGGTGCTATCCAAGTTTAAAGATTTTTACCTTCTTCTTCTATCTTCTCAATCAGTTCAATGGTACGTGCCAGCCGCTGTAATCCCTTCTCGTGGTTCTGTACATACGGATTGCTTTCATCCCATACATAACCCGCCAGTACAGAGCAGATCTGGTTCTTCACATCCTGCTGAATATTTTTTGCAAAGAAGATCTTATCCAAAGTTCCCTCATACCATGCCATCACATATGAACGGAAGGTATTTACGCCCTGCAGGGTAGGCTGCATATATTCCTTTTCCCAGTCTACAGCTTCGCCTTTCAGCTTGCGGATCACCAGTTTGGACGCTGTTTGTGCAGACACGCAGGCCAAAGTTACACCTGATGAGAATATTGGATCCAGGAACTCGGTCACGTTACCAGTCAATACAAATCCTTCGCCATAGAACTTATCTGTCGTAGCAGACCAGGATTCCAGGATACGTGGCTCAAATACCAGCTCTACATCTTTAAAACGCTCCCTGGTATAAGGTTCTGCCGCCAGCATAGCACGGAATTGCTCTTCCGGTGTACCTGCAAACTCACTGTGGAAAGAAGGATCGCTCACAAAACCTACAGAGGTATTACCGGAACTGAATGGAATGATCCAGATCCAGGTACCCGGTCTGTGCACCACCGCGGTGATGCGGTTGGGTTCATCGTATTGTGCCCTGTTTACATCTACCGTGTGGGCAAACAATGCCTTGCGTGGTTGTAAATCAGAATTCTTTTCCAGGTTAAAGAGGCGTGGAATCACCCTACCATAGCCACTTCCATCTACTATAAAACGGGCTTCGATCTCATACTTTTTGCCATCAGCTTCTTCTACTGTGGTAACAGAATCGGAGCCACTGAATTCAATATTAGTAACAGTGGTATTATAACATACCGGCACCCCCATCGCTTCAACGGCATCAGCCAGTGCCTTATCGAAATCAGCCCTGGTTACCTGCCAGGTCCAATCCCAACCCTTTGTATATTGTTCTTTGAAAGTAAAATCACAGATCCTGTCGCCCTTCACGAACTTGGCACCAGACTTCTGCTGGAAACCCTGTGCCTTTACCGCATCGATGAACTTTGCTTCTTCCAGCGCTTCCATACTGCGGGGCAACAAACTCTCCCCGATCACAAAACGGGGAAACTGCAATTTCTCGACGATTTTCACAGAATAGCCTGCCTGCTTAATGATAGAAGCAGCTACAGTTCCGGAAGGACCGGCACCAATGACCAGTACGTCTACTTTTTCTCTCATTTTTGACACTTTAAGAGGGTATAATTTAAGCCCAATTCGTTATTTTCCTCTACAATACGCAAACCTGCATCAGCAATGCATTTGAAGAAATCGTCAGTGTGATACATCTGACTGTTCCCATTGGCCATAGCGGTAAAGTATAGGCTGGTTTGCTGCAGGCTAAATGCCGCTGATTTAAAACGCTGCCTGTTCCAGAATGGTTCCAGGATATAGATCGTACCGTTTTCTGTCAGTGCTTCGCGGCAACGTTTCAGGATAGATACAATTTGTGCTTCGGAGAAGCAGTCAAGGAACTGGCTCATCCAGATCGCATCGAATCCCTGTGGGAAAGGCAGGCTTTCATCCAGGATATTCGCTTCATGGAAAGATACACGATCCGCTACTCCCTCATCCTTCATTTTTTGCGCTGCAATTTCAATTTCACCTGGCAGGTCAAACATGGTTACACGTACATCTGCATCATGTTTTGTACATGCCAGTGTCCACTTCCCTGTATTACCGCCAATGTCGAGCAGGGTGCGGGGTTTATTGGCAAATACGATCTTCAGTGCCTGTGGAAAGGCGAGATCGGAATAATAGTGGTCAAAATCAAACCAGCTCTTGCCTATTTCAGGTGGCAACAGCGGTAAACCCGGGTAAATTGTATCCCATGGACCCAGTTCTTTCAAACCTGCCGGACGGCCTTCCTGCAAACTTTCCTTCAGGTGGTTCATACCCAGGTAACAGATGTCCTGGGAGAAATCCATATTGATACGGGTCAGCCTGTCATGCTGAATAAAGTACCCTGTCTTCGTCAGTGAATACTTCTTCTGTTCGCTCACGATCAGCAATTCCATCCCCAGACCAGCCTCCAGCAATACACGTACAGCGTATCGAGACAGTTTTACCTTCTCTAACACTTCTTCAATCGTCAGGCCTCCAGGACCACTGTTGCTGATCTCTTCCAGGATACCAAAATCACGCAATGCGCGGGTGGCCTGAAATGCGATCGGTGCAAATGCCAGTCTCAGTGCTGCTTCCTGTGCCTGTAGGGCTGTCTTTGTTTCTTTACTAAAAAGCTCCATGCTGTGTGTATATCTATTTAGAAAATACCATCGCAGCATTACACCCTCCAAATCCCGACACTGTTTTCAGGAAATGCTGCATTGGTTTGTAGGTTATCTGATTATTGATTAACACCGGCTGACTTACACCCAGTGTTTCAAATCCCAGGGTAGGGATCACGGTATCCTGCTGTAATGCCTGCATGCCGATAATTGATTCTATCAGGCCGGCAGCACCCAGGGTATGTCCATAGTATCCTTTCAGACTATTCACTGGTATGTCCAGCAAACCTGCGAGATGCAAGGCCTTGGACTCCATCTCATCATTATACATAGTAGCTGTACCATGTGCAGATACAAATCCTATATCCGATGGCGTTACACCTGTACCTTTCAGTGCCTGCCCCATCGCATAACTCAGTTCTGCGCCTGTACGGCTGGGCCCTGATATGTGGTTGGCATCGTTTGTTACTGCACCTGCACCCACCCGGATACCCATATCCCGAATAGTTAGCAGCACAGTAGCAGCCCCTTCTCCCAATGTTACGCCTTTACGGGAAGCATCAAATGGCTTGCAGGGCTCCGGGCTTACTGCCTGAAATGACTGGAAACCGGACAATACAAACTTCGTCAGTACATCTGCTCCCGTTACTATTGCCTGATCATACCTTCCTGACAGGATCAGCCTACGGGCCGTAAGGATCGCCAGCAAACCGGAGATACAGGCATTGCTGACCACAATCGGATCAGCTGTATAACCAAAGTGATTAGCTACCTTGCGGGCAGTATGGGATAACTCCATTTCCGCCATCACAGGGTTTTGCTGTTCTTCCAGCAGTTCGATATTTCCTTTGGTAGTAGATACGATGAACGCAGTACGTCCATCGTTAATATCTACACTGGCCTGATCTAACACCTGCTGTACAGAACGGATCAGCATCTGTTCAAAACGTGTAAAGGCAGGCATATTCAGCTGTCCGGGTGCAAACATGGCAGCATGAAAAGGACCCGGCGAAAAAGCCGGATCATCATGCAGGCGGATCCCGCTCTGCCCATTGCATACCTGTGCAAAATTTTCAGCTGTCGTACTGCCCAGCGGAGAAAAGATATTATCTGCCGCTACATACACATTCCTCATATCCGCTCATTTATATGAATCTGCTACAGCTGACCATGCTCCCTTTTCCATTGCTCAAAAAAAGGAGGCAGGGTCAGTTGTAATGAATTTGCCTCTACATCAAGAAATACCTGCATAGAACTACCGTCCGCCACCAGTTCACCGGTGGCAGCATTGTATAACTTATACTCAAACTTCAGTTTGGCTGCCCGGGTATTTATATAGGTGGTTTCTACTATCACACGGTCGCCATAGCGTAAAGAGCGTTTGTAATTACAATCCACCTTTACTACCGGCACCGAATAACCATGATTATATATATCGAGGTAACGGAACCCATACTTTTCTCCAAAAGCTTCACGGCCATCTTCAAAATAGCGTATGTAGTGACCATGCCATACTATTCCCAGCGGATCTGCTTCGTTAAACCTAACCAGTATATTGGCCTTTTCCGTTAGTGTCGGGTACATATATTCATCTGTTTTATCACACCGCCTTCTTGCCTTTTTTGGCCTTCGGCTTTGCGGTATCCGCTTTTGGCGCTTCCGCTACCTTTTCTTCAGGAGCTGCTGCGGCTGCGTTAGCCCAGTCCTTATATTTATCGGTACTTATTGTGTGTAGTACTTTGTAAACGGTATAAGCCCAGTAATTCCGGAAACCGAAACCCTGTGCCTTACCAGTGATCTTTTCTGAATTCAGCACCTTCTTCGTGCCCAGGTCCAACAGCACCGCATACATGGCCGCTTCCTTGTTGGTTTTGCTCATACCATCCATGATGAATACCAGCCCGATACCAGACTTGCCACTCAGGTTATACACCTTTACATGCTTTGCTATTTCCGCTGGTGTCAATGTACCCAGATCGCTGACATTGTCAGTTTTCATTTTGCTTACATTGGCATCGTCATTTACCTTATTGATCGCTTCAGTGTAATTGGTAACAGGCGCAGTTCTTTTGAAAGCGCCGGTTACATCATACTTCTTTGCCTCAGTAATGATAACAGCATTAATAGGTTCAAACTTCTCTTTAATTTCTGTAGGGGTAGCAGTTTCACCCTGGATCTTCGTCAATGAAAAGTCTACACCCAGGTAAGTGAGCGGAGTAGCAGTGTTGGCGAAAAATTCTTTCAGGGATTGCGCATAACTGGTTATGCTTGCGCTACATAACACGAACAATGTCAGCAGAAGAAAAGGTTGTTTTCTAACATGCATCATAAAGAATGGTTTTAAGTGATTAGGGGTTTATAAATATTTTGAGCTCACATTGAGCCATCACTTTTCCGTTTAACTGAACTTTTGCAGCTACCATGGTAGCGTTAAATACCTGGCTCACAATTTCCGTGGTCGTTTCTATAAAAGAACCCGCAGGCGGAAATTCAAACACTTCAAAATCTTTTACCGCACCAATAAACCCGATCGGAACAGGCGTATTTTCCTGTTGCGCTATATAGCCTACCCTGGATGCGGCAGTCTGTGCCATATTTTCAAGCAGACCGGGAGATTTAAGTACACCATCTTCTACAAACAAATTATCCGACGCTATCTGAAGGCCGGTACGCGTAATATTATCTTTTACTTCCAGAATGCCACTGACCATTACAATCGGCGCACGCTGAGGAATATATGCTGTAATATCGTCTGTATGGATGAACATCTTGCTTATTAATTGTTTTTAGGCTGTTCCCAGAAATCGTAATAATTAAACCATTGCTCAGGATACTTCTTCACCATACCTTCCAGCTCCCGCACAAAGTCCTGTACAGCCAGTTCTACCCCCTGCCGGCGCCTGCCATGATATGCATGGGGTGGCGTAGCATAGAGGTGGTAATGGGTATTGGTCTCCTTAAATGCAAAAACCAGTGATACCGGTACCCTGAAGGTGGCTGCCAGCAGAAATGGTCCTGCCGGAAAACTGGCTTCCTGCCCCATAAAAGTGGCATTCACCGTTTTATTACCTGCCAGAAACCGGTCCGCATGCATGCATACCAGCTCCTGATTGCTCAGCGCTTCATTGATGGCGTAAATGTGCGACAAATCATCCTTAATAACAATGATATTTACATTACGCTCTCCCGTTATACTGGATAAGTACTTTTTGATCCGCTCATGCTCACCGTCAAACATCACAATATTAATACGGGTCTGCAACCTCGTGAACAGGTGACCCGCTACCTCCCAGTTACCCAGGTGGGCACTGAGCATAATACCGCCCTTCCCCGCCGTGGTGATCTCCCGGAGGTATTGCTCCCCCTCGAACTCAAAGGTAAATTTATTAGACAATCCGGACATGACAATGACCTTATCGATCAGTACCTGCCCGAATACATAGTAATTCCTGTACACACTCCACAATGACCTCCACCAGCCATAACCTACCTTCGTATGAAAATATTGAAAAATAGGGCGAGATGAACTATAGGAAAATAAGAAATAATATGCGGCTACAAACCTTAATAAAATGTAGGCAGGCAATACGCCTCCATAACGTAATGTTCCAATAAAGATGCTGTACCCCAGTTTATTCCCCTTGGACTTTCCCTCCCAGGAAGCCATTATACCAGTTCTTTTTGTTTAAGACGATTGGCTACATAGTCATAAAAATCCTGGAAGGTAATAATACCCTGGAAATCTTCAGGGTTTACCTTGAAGCCGAAATTGTTTTCAATCACAACCACCAGGTCAATGTAGTCCAGGCTATCCAGGTCCAGGGTAGCCTTCAGGTTAGCATCAGGCGTCAGCGATGCCAGGTCCGCCTCAAATTCCTCCACGAGGAATGCATTCGTCGTTTGTATAATCTCTTTCTTATCCATAATCAAGTGTAAACTAACTCAGATATAGGTTGTGATATTTAAAGAATTGGTTTGGAAATAGTTCGCGTCACCTAATCGTCTTTAGTATTCCTTTATCTTCTGTACCCTTCTTAATTGTTGTGCGTTGATCTTTGCCTCAAAGTTATAATAAATACTCTAAAGTGCTGACAGTTAACAACAAGCTATTCATTATTCCACTTGCGGACTATCAGCGAGGAATTTGTTCCTCCAAATCCAAAAGAATTAGACAAAAATATATTAAAATCTTTATTAATAGTAGTGTCAGCTATATTTAATCTGGCCGCCGCCCCATCCGGATTTTCCAGGTTAATATTCGGTGCAATGAACCCATTTTGCATCATCAGCATGGAATAAACGATCTCACTCGCACCTGCCATCCAGCACTCATGCCCCGTCATAGATTTGGTGGAGCTTACATAAGGCCTGCTCTCTCCAAACACCTGGTCAATAGCCGCTGCTTCGCTGGCATCACCGGCAATCGTACTGGTCGCATGCGCATTGATGTATTCCACATCAGATGGTTTTAAACCCGCATCTTTCAGCGCAATCTCCAGGGAACGCACGGGGCCTTCGATGGTAGGATTAGAAATGTGTGCCCCATTGGATGAGAATCCGTAACCAATCAGCTCCCCCAGGATAGTCGCCCCACGGCGCTGCGCTGATTCCAGGCTTTCCAGAATCACGGTAGCCCCACCACCACTGGGTACCAGGCCATCCCTGTCTTTATCGAACGGACGGCTCGCCTTTGCAGGCTCTTTTTCCCTTACTGAAAAGGCCGCAATACCATCAAAATTACCCATGGAGTAAATATTGATCTCCTGCGCACCACCACAAATCACACAGTCCTGCATACCATTGCGGATGAACATATAACCCAGGCCAATAGCATGGGAACCACTGGCACAAGCCGCACTCACACTGAAATTAATACCTTTCAGTTTGAAGATGGTGGCCAGGTTCATATTGATCGTAGAGTTCATGGTCTGGAATACAGAACCGGAACCTACCAGCATGGTATCTTTCTTTTCACGCATGATATCCGTCGCCTCTATCACAGGTTTGGAAGAACTATCGTTACCAAACAGCAGCCCTACTTCCTTCTTTTCCAGGTAATCCTGGTCCAGACCAGCCATAGCCAACGCTTCACGGGTACTCATGTAAGCAAATTCCGCCTGCTCCGGCATCATCAACCGGGAACGACGATCCAGCATACCTTTCAGATCCGGACGGTCTACATAACCAGTCAAGCCTGAGCGATACCCAAATTCTTTCCTGGCAGGATCCAGAATAATGCCAGATTTACCTTTATATAATGAGTCTCTTACAGCTTCCAGGTTTTTCCCTATACAGGAATAAATCCCCAATCCGGTGATCACAACTCTGTTCATGGTAACATATTTTTAGTGCACCCTTTATGCGAAAATAAAAAAGTAAACGGGGATTCAGCCCAATTTGCAGGCAGGATATAATTGTGTGGTAGAGTGACAGCAATGCGCATTGGTTTACAATGAATTATGCTTTATCAGGTATACAGACCACCATTGATGGACAGTACTTCACCTGTGATATAAGCAGATGCTTTACCAGCAAAAAATGCTACCGCTTCTGCTACTTCCTCCGGGGTTCCGAACCGCTTCATAGGTACCTGGGCTGCCAGTTCCTTTTCATTCAGCTCAGCTGTCATATCAGTTTTGATAAAACCAGGTGCTACCGCGTTCACTGTTACACCACGTTTGGCGATTTCCTGCGCCAGTGCCTTGGTAGCACCAATCACCCCTGCCTTGGCAGCAGAATAATTGGTCTGACCCGGCATGCCTTTGATACCTGACAGGGATACAATATTGATAATACGTCCATAACGTTTTAACAACATATTGTTCAGCACCTGCTTGGTCACATAGAAGAATCCATCCAGGCTCGTGTTCACCACATTCCGCCATTGGTTGGAATTCATCGAAAACATCAGGTTATCTTCACGGACACCGGCATTATTCACCAGTACCTCTATTTCTTTTTCTTTGTTGGCTTCCACCCAGGTTCCCAGTACAGCCTGTACTTCCTGCTCATTCGCTACGTCAAATTGTATCGTTTCGCCGTCGCTTCCCTTCGCACGTACCGCTTCCAGCGTTTCGTTGGCCGCAGCTTCGTTGCCTTTATAATTAACAATTACATAATAGCCCATTTCAGCCATCTTCACGCATATTGCTCTGCCTATGCCCCTCGAGCCACCTGTTATTAAAGCACATTTCATCCTTTAGTATTTTGGTTATTAAACCGGCTGGAATCCTTTTAGATATTCACTTTTGGTTCGTGCTGCAGCAGGTATTCCTTAATCCTTTTAGCATCCTTGTATTTAGGGCTGTCCTGGATAAATTTAGGGAAAATAGCCCTTACTTCCTGATAGATCAGGTGTGAGAAGGATGACAGCTTATCCTGGCAATTCAGGTAATCTACCGCCTGCAACATCGTCATCACCTGTATAGCCAGTACCTCAAAGGTGTTTTCAATTACCTTCTGGGTCAGCAGCGCGGCGTTGGTACCCATGCTCACAATATCCTGGTTATCATTATTGTTAGGGATACTGTGCACATACATTGGGAACGACAGGGTCTGGTTCTCTGCCACAGTTGAGGTAGCCGTGAACTGGATACCCTGCATACCGAAGTTGAGACCCAGTTTACCCAGGTTCATGAACGGCGGGAACTTGTGATTTAGCTTGTCATTCATCAGGTAGTTCAGCTGCCTTTCAGAAAGCATAGACAGTTTGGTAATCGCAATCTTCACCTTATCCATTTCCAGGGAGATATAATCGCCATGGAAGTTACCACCGTGGAACACGTTCTGCTGGTGGTGATCCACTACCGGGTTGTCACTTACAGAGTTCAGTTCCTGTATTACGATCTGCTCAGCATGTGCCAGCGTATCATATACCGGTCCCAGCACCTGTGGTACACAGCGCAGGGAATAGTACTCCTGTACTTTATCTTTGAAAATCTCTTCTTCCAGTTCTTTATAGAAGTGGTCAGGACGATGCCTGATCATCTTGCTGTCTTTCAGCACGTCGCGCATGGCAGCTGCCACTTTGTTCTGGCCGGCATGTTTCTTTACCGCATTCAGTTCTGCACTCAGGTGATCGTCAAATGCTTCCACGATCTCGTTGATCATAGCAGAAAGGATCAGGCTCCATCCCAGCAGTTTTTTAGCCTGGATGATGTTCACCAGACCAATACCTGTCATGGTAGACGTACCATTGATCACTGCCAGCCCCTCACGTACATGCACACCCATTGGCTTGATGCCGAGTGCTGCATACACTTCTGCTGTCGGGCGCTGCTGGCCTTCATAGACCACCTCACCCTCGCCGATCAGCACCAGCGCAAGGTGAGCCAGCTGAACCAGGTCACCGCTCGCACCTACACCGCCGTGCTCATATACACAAGGAAAAACGTTTTTATTGATCAGGTCTTTCAGTAAGATCACCAGCTCAGGATGTACCCCGGAGTGTGCCTGCATGAAACTGCTGAGGCGCGCGATCATCAGACCTTTGGTCAGTGTTGGATTCAGGTAGTTACCAGCACCCGAGCTATGGCTGCGGATCAGATTGTACTGCAGCTGATGGGTATCGCTTTCGCTGATACGGTATTGTGCCATTGGCCCAAAACCTGTATTGATACCATAGATCAGTTTCTTTGCTGAAAATTGCTGTAAGAATTTAAAATTCTCCTCTACCTGTTGTAAAGCCGCTGTATCAAGGGATAATTCCTCCCCGTTGAACAAAATCCGGTGCACTTCTTCCAAAGAAAGCTCTTTACTTCCTAATACGACCATTGTAGTGTTAAATTAAATTATTTACTTATGTAAAAGAGAGAGCAAAATTAATAAATTCACTCAATTATCCCCCGGGAGCTTAATTCCTTTTTTGGTATTGCCTCAGTTTAATTCTATTCCAGTAAAAAAGCATCTCCGAATCTCACCATGGAGTTCGGAGTACCTGTGGCTGGTTTTAAATCTTATAAACTGAGTCGATATTGCATTCAGGTCACCCTTCCTCCACTTCCGGAGATGGGGCTACTACCAGTACTTTATCAATCCTGTGGGCATCCATGTCAACTATTTCGATGGTAAATCCTCTCCACTCGAACTTCTCTCCCACTTTAGGGATGTGTTCCTGGTGGTGCAGGATAAAGCCGGCCATAGTATCAAATTCCTGCTCGAAATCCGTCATCCAGCCCTCCTTGTCAAACTTGCTGAGGAAGTCGTAGAACGGGATCTGGGCATCTACCAGGTAACTGCCATCTTCACGCTGTACAATTTCCCAGTCATCTTCCTGGCCCGTTTCCGGCATGTCGCCCACGATCGCCTCAAGGATATCGTTCAGGGTGATCATCCCCAGGAATGTACCGTATTCATCTACGATAAAAGCAGCACGGCTTTGGGTTTCCTTAAATTTCTCCAATACCTGGTAAGCAGAGTTGTTCTCAGGAACAAACAGGGGCTTTCTCAGAATTGTGTTCAGGGAATAATTGTTGGAAGCGGCAGCCATGTAGAGATCCTTAATCTTAATGATCCCTACTATATGATCTACCTGTCCTTCGCATACGGGGTACACGGAGTGGGGGCTATCAAAGATCTTCTTCCTCACAACCTCTTTATTATCATGTATATCCAGCCATTCAATGTCTGTCCGGTGGGTCATGAGTGAGGTTATATTCCTGTCACCAAGGTGAAATACACGCTCAATGATCTCCTGCTCAGTTTCTTCTATCGCATCTGATTCTGTGATCAGGGCTTTAATCTCTTCTTCAGTGAGATTATTGTCTGATGGCTTTACATTCAGAATCTTAACCAGCAGACTGGTAGAAGTACCAAGCAGCCAGATAAAAGGATATGTAATTCTGGACAACAGGATCATGGGCCTCGCCACACTCTTGGCAATCCCTTCCGGACGCGCCATACCCAGCCTTTTAGGCAGCAGCTCTCCCAGTACCAGCGTTACATAACTCACTACCACCACGATGATGGTAATGGCAATGCCATTACTGTATGGGCTAAGCAAAGGTGATTTAGAGATAATGTCGACGAGTGTCGCTCTGAGGAATATACCGGATAGAAGTCCAATGGCAATACTTGTCAGGGTAATGCCTACCTGTACTGTGGACAGAAACCTGTCCTGATTGTTTGCAAGCTGTAATGCTGCTTTTGCTTTTTCATCCCCTTTATTGGCAAGGTATTCCAGCCTGGCCTTCCTCGCATATTCCATGGCGATTTCAGCCATGGAGAAGAGACCGTTCAGTAAAATAAGGATGAAGATAATGACGACGACTTCCATATTAAAAGCCTAAAAATAAAGAATTATTCAAATATTAAAGTAAGAAATGCTAAAAGAAGACCTGCCATTATAGCCAACACCTTGCGCTTGCTCAATTCATGATGACGGGTGCCACTCTCGTAGAAAATGGTAGTGGATATATGTAAAAACGCTCCGATCACCAACGCTACCAGGTAAACGATAATGTTTGTGATATACACGGAGTGACTACCCAAAACGGCTGCCAGTATAGCGGCGGCCGGAGTGACAGCCGAAAAGATAAGAAGAATACGCCAAAGTTTGGCGCCGCGCTGATGACTATGCACCATAACCGTGATCAAAGTCATAGCCTCCGGCAGCTTATGCGCAGCTACCCCTATCACCAGCGAAGACAGGGCTGCAGGGTCTGCAAACTGGAAGCCCAGTGGAATCCCCTCCATAAAGGCATGTACGGAAAGCCCCAGCAGCAGCGGGGTAATAGCTACATGATCGTGATCCCCCTGTGGCAAATGGGTATGCCCATGCTCTGCTCCATGTGATAATTGCTGCAATGCCACCTGGAGGAAAAAGCCGGCTACTATATATATACCTGCCTGGTGCCCCAGCTCATGATACACCTCCGGCACCAGGTGCAGAATGGTGATACCAAAAAGACAGGCACCGGACATGGCCAGCAGGTAAATGGGCAGGTTGGGATTTGCCTTCCTGACCACCATCGGAATAATACCACCACCCACTGTAGCGGCAAATATGATGATTAATAAAGCCCAGTTCATGTTGTTAGTTCAGGTTCCAGTCGGATACGGCGCTGGAAAAAGCTACCGCTCATAAATCCTAAAAATATCCCTAGTATGGCACCGCCAGTCACATCAAACGGATAATGTACCCCTACATATACCTGGGCATAGCAGATCGCAATGGCCCAAACGAAAAACAGGGAAGCAAACCATTTGTTGATATGGCGAAAAGTTAAAAAGCAAAAAGTACCCAGCGCAAAATGATTGGCTGCGTGATTGGAAGTAAAACTGCCGCTCTGTGGACAATAACTCACCAGGATCCGTACCGTTCCTGCCAGATCAGGGTTCCGGCAAGGCCTTACCCTGTCAAAAAAGTCCTTGATGTGCAGGCTGCTCTGGTCAGCAAGACCAAAAGTGAGCAGGAAAAATGCAATCCACCAGAATCCCCTCCAGCCAAAATTGATCGTAACAAATACTACCAGGAAGAGATATAATGGTGCCCACATAAAAGGCTCCCTTAGCATGGGAATGAAGGCATCCGTCCATGGCGTGTGCCATTGACCATTGATCAGGTTGAATAACTGATGGTCCAGGTGAAGCAATGCTTGTTTCATGTCTAAGGTTTTGTAGCAATAATGATCAGTCTGGGTGATAATTGCTCATTGTAAGCATTGAAGTGATAGTCACCAAAAGCCTCAGTTATCTGTAAACCCTGACGGGCGAACATTTCCTCGAAGTCAGCCAAAGTATAAGCGCATACACTTTCTGTAAAGGTCACACGCTGCAGGCGGGCACGATCCAGGATATTCATCTGCTTGTGGAAGTGGCCATCTGCCAGCTCACGCTGTATGTCGAAAACCACATCCCCCTTTTCCTTTACTTCGCTGCCTACCAGGTGATCAGCTACGTAAGTACTGTTCAGGTAGTCCAGGACCAGTTTCCCTCCCGGTTTAAGGGCGTTCTTCAGGGTACGGAGCGCATTGTCGTTTTCCCTTTGAGACTCGAAATAGCCAAAACTGGTGAAGAAATTGAATACCAGGTCGAAGTAATTGACCCGGAACGGGAGGCGCATATCGTGCTGGAAAAAGCTCAGGTGATCGTTTTCCAGTTTTTTGGCAATATTGATACTGTTAATAGACAGGTCGATACCTGTAACGAAGTAACCCTTGTCCGCAAGGTAGCGGGAATGACGGCCACGGCCGCAGGCTACATCCAGCATGGTGGCGCTGGCAGGTGGTTGCAGGTATTCCAGCAACTTATCGATAAATGAGGCAGCTTCTTTATTATCCCTGTTGCTGTACAGCAGGTGATAATAGGGAGAATTGAACCAATCTTTGAACCACTGTTTTTGTACTTCCACGTCCGTATCGTTATATGCTTCTATTACCATATCGGGAGTGCAAGATACTAAATATCCGGTTGGTGTTTGCTTTGCAAACGCCAACCGGATATGATAATACAGCAGGGAATCCCCTGCCATTGCTATTTTGCGTTTATTTTCTTGTTGTTAAACATTAAATACCTCGTACTCTCATACATCGCCTTTGCCAGCCTGTCCAGCCCTTTTGCCGTATCCGGCAGCTCCTTCACCACATTTTTAAGCGGATCTTTCGCCTTCAGGTCATATAGCGCCGGATCCCCGGTCTTCATATTTATCTCGTACTGGTATTGATCCCCGATGATGGCCATGTGCGTCATCAGGTTTTTGGAATACACACTCAGCGTATAACGGGTGCGGATCGTAGAATCCAGCATATCCCTGCCCATGGTATAGTTCTTCACCGGCATACCTACCAGCTTTGCCATAGTTGGATATACATCCACCAGGCTCACCGGGTAATTAATCACCCCTGGCTGCACAGCACCCGGCGCATAAATAAAGCAGGTCGCATGCACCCCACCACTTCCCAGTTCATATTCAGGTACCGGCATAAAGTGGTAAGGGTTCAGGTTACAGTTATGGTCACCGAACATGATAAAAATAGTATTGTCCAGGTAGCCGTTTTTCCGTGCCTGGTCTATCAGGTGGCCCACATTGTAATCTTCATAGCGGAGCGCATTGAACTGATCAATAGATACAAAACCGGCATCTTTGAACTTCGCCATGTCAATATCCTGCTCAGTCACCTTTTTAAATCCGCCACCGCCACTGGTTGTTGTATATGGTGGATGATTATCAGCCAGTTGCAGGAAAGCAATGAATGGCTTCTTTCTGTCATTGGCGTTTTTAAACAATTTATCGGCTTCGTTCACCAGGTCATAGTCAGCAATCCCCCATACATCTGCCTTGGGTGCGCTGTACATTCCTTCTTCATATACTTTTACACCTGCCACATTATTGGTAAATACGGCACGTACATTTGCCCAGTTCGTATTCCCACCCAGGAAATAATACTTTTCGTAACCAGTAAACTGGTCCATGATCACCCGCTGGTCTACCATCCGTGGATGACGGCTGGCTGTCTGGGTCACCGTTACATCAGGTACCCCCGTTGTCACACCATATACCGTACGGGCAGTGCTGATAGCCGGCACATAGAAATGTTTAAAGAGGATCCCGCTGTCTGCCAGGGCCTTCATATTCGGTGTAGCCTGCATGGGGTTGCCATACATACTGGTGATACAGGCTCCTGTTGATTCCAGCATCACCAGCACCACGTTCATTTTCTTCTTCTCGTCCGATCCGGGAATCTGCCGCTCAAAGTTCAGGGTATTCACATCCGGGTGGTCAATACCCAGGTAATCCACAATTGTCGGGTATAATTCCTTCGTCTTTTGTTCGTCAAAGGTGTCAGCCTGTACACTCAGGTTCGATACATAGTATAAGATCGGGTTCAATCCCAGGCTGGTGATACCATTGTCTCTGCTAAACATCGCCTGGCTCCAGCGCAGGGGAAAGTAAGCTACATTGCCATAGATACCGGCAGCAAACAGGAGCACAATGCTTGCTGTCCAGCTGGTGTAAGTGCCAGCCTTCAGGTAAACAGCCGGTTCTTTGGAAAGGCGGCGGTACAAACCTTTGAACTGACGGCCCATCAGCCACATAAAGAGGCCAACGGCAATCACGACCCTTACTATGGGATAGGTCTCCCAGAGCATGGTAGCATTATCTCCCCGCTCCCCGTCAGACAGGAAGCGCATTACAGATGGTTCAATCCTGAGCTTCAGGTACGCATAATGCCCCAGGTCAAAGATGTATACCCATACCAGGATGAAGTAAACGATAAACAGGTAGCTGAATACAAGCCTCCTTATCCAGTTTTTTGTAAAAAAGCCATTCCGCCAGATCAGGGCTATGATCAGCAAGGGGGTCATGACGTATAAGGTGAGGCGCAAATCGAACCGCAGACCAAAATTCCAGGCTTTCGCAATGGTTCCACTATCCTGAATCGTTGATTTAAAGAAAAAGAAATAAAAAATCAACCGAAACAGCAGGGTGAATAGGTAGAGGAATATGGCCTGAACAATCACATACCGAATATACTTAGGTATATTCTTCCAAAATGATTTCATGTATTGTGGTACTATTTTTTAAAACTTGAGATTGTTTAAATACTTAACAATTATTTAAACAGGGGGCAAATATACCAAATTCCGCATGTGATGACCGAATGTTAAGTTTAAAATCCCATTAAAAGGTAAAAACCAATAACATAGGTATAAGCCCTGCTGAGCATGGTCAAAGAGGCAAAATTGGTGTAATATTACCTTATATAGATAGTATATTGGAGAGAAAAGAGAGAATTAAGTCATTTGATAATTGCAATTTTTGTACACTTTACAAAAATTGATATTATATACACAAAGCCCTGGAAATATGTAATTTGTCATTTGAGAATTGGAACTTTATCTTTGCCCTTCTCTAATAAAATTGAAATTCGTGGCACTGATCAAATCGATTTCTGGTATTCGCGGAACTATCGGAGGAAAACCCGGCGAAGGGCTTTCTCCTCTTGATGTAGTAAAATTTACTGCAGCATTCGGGACCTGGCTCACACAACAATCCGACAACAAAAAAGTAGTTATTGGCCGTGACGGACGTATCTCCGGCGAAATGGTCAAACAACTGGTTGTTGCCACCCTGAATGGATTAGGATTGGACGTGGTAGACCTCGACCTTTCCACTACCCCTACAGTAGAAATTGCGGTAAAACAGGAAAATGCTGCCGGTGGTATCATCCTGACTGCCAGCCATAATCCAAAGGAATGGAACGCCCTGAAGCTGCTGAACAGCGATGGCGAATTCATTTCCGGCGAGGATGGCGCAGTCGTACTGGACCTCGCAGCCCGCGAAGACTTTACCTTTGCTGATGTCAACAAGCTGGGAAGTTATGAAAGGAACGATTCCTATATGCAAAAGCATATAGATCTGGTCCTGAATTACCCGCTCGTAGACGTTGCGGCTATAAAAGCACGCAACTTTAAAGTAGTGGTGGATGCGGTAAATTCTACTGGTGCTATCTTCATCCCGGCTTTACTAAAGGCCCTGGGCGTGGAGGATGTAACAGTAATGTTTGGTGAAGTGAATGGCCGGTTCAGTCACAACCCGGAACCTTTGCCGGAGAACCTGACTGCGCTGAGCAACGAAGTAAACAAGTCACATGCTGATCTGGGTATCGCCGTAGATCCGGACGTAGATCGTCTTTGTTTTGTTTGCGAAGATGGCAGCATGTTCGGTGAAGAGTATACCCTGGTAGCGGTTGCTGACTATATACTGAAACACAGGAAAGGTAACACCGTTTCTAACCTGTCTTCTACCCAGGCACTGAAAGATGTAACCCTGAAAGCCGGTGGTGAATATCACCCGTCTGCTGTAGGAGAGGTGAATGTGGTAAGGAAGATGAAAGAGGTGAACGCGGTGATCGGCGGTGAAGGTAACGGTGGTATCATCGTTCCGGACCTGCACTATGGTCGCGATGCACTGATCGGTATTGGTTTGTTCCTGAGCCATGTGGCACAGACTAAGAAGAACCTGAAGGCTATCAGAAATAGTTATCCTGATTACTTCATCTCAAAGAATAAGATTGAGCTGGATAAAGGTGTGGATGTAAAAACCATCTTTGAAAAGATCAAAGGTAAGTATAAGAACCAGCCGGTTAATACTGAAGATGGTCTGAAGATCGAATTTGAGAAGGACTGGGTACACCTGAGAACTTCTAATACGGAGCCGATTATCAGGATTTATTCTGAAAGCCAGAATGAAACCACTGCTGATAATATCGCAAAAAGGATCATGCAGGATATCAGGGAATTTATGCATTAATGTAAATCCCGCTTTGTAAAAAAACGCTTTTGCCTACGGCAGAAGCGTTTTTTTTGGTGCCTATGCCTTAAGAAATTGGTACTGTTTTAATAAAAAAAGTTGGACATTTGTACCCGCCAATGGCGACTTATCAGATCAAAAACCACCTAACCACCTTGAAAAGAATATATTTTGACAACGCAGCGACCACGCCGCTTGACCAGGATGTGCTGGATGTGATGCTGCCTTTCATGACGGAAAAGTTTGGAAATCCTTCTTCCATCTATTCCTATGGCCGTGAGTCACGCCTGGCCGTAGAAAACGCGCGCAAGTCAGTAGCCAAAATACTGAATGCCCATCCGGGAGAGATCTTCTTTACTTCAGGCGGCACGGAATCCAGTAATACCGCCATCAGCGCAGCCATCCATAACCTCGGCTGCCGGCACATCATCAGTTCTGAAATAGAACACCACGCTACCCTCCACTCTGTAGAGCACCTGCATGTTCGCGACAATATAAAGCTGAGTAATGTAAAACTGCTCTCCAATGGACATGTAGATATGAACCACCTCCGGGAACTGCTCTCCACCTCCAAAGAACGCTGCCTGGTCACCCTAATGCATGCTAACAATGAGATCGGTAACCTGTTGGATCTGCATGCTGTGGGTAACCTCTGCAAGGAGTTTGATGCTATCTTCCATTCTGATACTGTGCAGACAGTAGGGCACTACCCTTTTGACCTGCGTAATACCCCTGTGCACTTTATCAACGGTTCCGGCCATAAGTTCCACGGACCTAAAGGCGTAGGTATTCTTTATATCAATGAGAATGTGAAGATCAGCCCTTACATTCATGGCGGTTCACAGGAAAGGAATATGAGAGCGGGCACAGAAAACCTGTATGGCATCGTCGGCTTTGCCAAAGCATTGGAACTGGTGACCGCCCATCAGGCAGAACATGAGCACTACATCAATGGTCTCCGTATGTATATGGCAGAAAAGCTGAAAGCGGAGATCCCGGGTGTAAGTTTCAATGGCGATCTGTATGGTCGTAGCCTGTATACTGTGCTGAACGTAGGTTTCCCTAAAACAGAGAAGAGCGAGATGCTGCTGTTCAACCTGGATATTAATGGGATCTGCGCCTCCGGTGGCAGCGCCTGTACATCCGGTGCAGATGCCGGTTCCCATGTGATCCGTGCCATTAGCAGCAACCCGAATATGATTGCAGTGAGGTTCTCTTTTAGCAAATACAATACGAAAGAGGAAGTGGACCTGGTGGTCGCAAAACTGAAAGAAATCATCTAAAAAGATCAGAAAAAAGGCCCGGGCTTGTAGCCCGGGCCTTTTAATTAGCTGTTTCTGTTGATCACATCATAAAACTTCTCCCTATACCCATCACTGATCGGGATACTCTGATTCGCAATCATCACCGTATTCTTCTCCACAGAATTAATCTTATTTAAAGACACCACATAAGAGCGGTGTACCCGGATAAACTTGTCCGAAGGCAATCTTGTCTCAAACGACTTTAAACTACGCAAAGTCAGTACCGGCTGAAAAGGTGTATAGATCTTCGTATAATCTTTCAGGGCTTCTATGAAGAGAATATCCTCCAGGTTGATCTTGATGATCTTATACTCTGTCTTAATGAAGATATAATCGTTCACATGGTTGTTATTGTTGTCATTATTCTTCTGCTGCGACATGGTCTGCAGCTCCAGCGCCTTGGTGGCAGCTCTCAGGAAGCGTTCAAATGGTACCGGCTTTAGCAGGTAATCCACTACTTCCAGGTCAAAACCTTCCAGCGCATATTCCCCGTATGCAGTCGTGAATACCACCATAGGCGGGTATTTCAGCGACTTCATAAACTGGATACCCGTAATGTCAGGCATTTTAATATCCAGGAATAACAGATCTACCCGCTCCTCCTGTAAAAAGCGTAATGCCTCAGCAGCATTTTCAAATGTAGCCACCAGCTGAAGAAAAGGTACTTTCTTCGCAAAGTCTGTTATAATTTCCAATGCCAGTGGTTCATCATCCACCGCTATACACCTGATCATTTTTCAGCTCGATTTTAAGATCAACAATAAATTGGTTTTCAGCTTCTGTTATTTCAAGCTCGTGGTCTTCAGTATAAAGCAAATCCAGTCTCTTTTTCACGTTTTGTAAACCGATGCCCCCTTTTTCGGCGACCCGCTGCTTGAAAACGGCATTTTCTACCACCAGTCGTACCTGGTTCCTTTCAATTGCTACCGCAATAGCAATGAAAGAAGGCTCAGCATAGCTGATGCCGTGCTTAAATGCGTTCTCTACAAATGGCACCAGGAGCATGGGTTCAATACGCAATCCTGCCGGACTGCCCTGTACTGCATATTCCACGACGATATCCTCAGGTAGCCTAAGTCTCTGAATATCAATATAATCTTCCAGATATTGCAGTTCCTGTTGTAGCTGTACCTTGTCCTCATTGGACTCATAAATCATGTACCGCATGATGGTCGAGAGCTTAATAATAGCATGCTCGGTTTGTACGGAATGTTTATGCGCCAGTGAGTAGATAGTGTTTAGACAGTTAAAAAGGAAGTGAGGATTAATCTGAGACTTTAAAAATTTTAATTCAGCGTTTAAATTCTCCAGTTTAAGGGCTTCACGCTGCTGTTCAGACTTAAACCATTCCTGGGCAATCTTGATAAATCCACTCATAAAAAGCATGAGCAGGGCAGCAAAAACCGTTTTCCGCAGTATTTCCGGGAACAAAATATAGTCTACAAAGGTTGGGATCTTTCCATCTACAGCCCCATCGTCGAAGGCCAGGGGAGGTCTCTCCCTGAAATCTACCCCGCCGTTCGGGCGCTCATGATAATAAGGGTACATAGGCGGGGGCATTCGTGGCTCCGGCCCCGGCTGATGCAACGCCATGTCCTCTTTCGCATACACTTTCCAGAATACATATTCGGATACTGCCTGCTGTACAATCACGAAAATGAGTGACAATAACACAAAAGACAGGTAGTACGCAATCTTTTTAACCGTAAAAAAGCGGGGAATGAGAAAGTAGAAATTGAGGTAAAATACACCTATCAGGAAGAGGTTATCCACAATTTCGCGTGCGAAAAACCATGGATGCTGAATCCTGATCCTATAGATAAAAAAGGGAAAGAACAGGAAACAGGTCCATACTGCAATATGCAAACCAATATTGAACAGTCGGTTCCTATAGAGTTGTTTTAAATTTATCATGTGCCTAAAAGCGTGATAAACTTACACTCAATTCCTGTAAAATCTGCTAAGTGTGCTGAAAAGAATCGTTAAAATTTTGGGGATAGGAATACCCATGTGGCCAGATACAGTACTGCGGCCAGTATTAATATAAGGTTTCATATGTCTGCAAAACTGATACGAGGTGTCAGCCTGCGTTGTTTTTTAAGGAAAACCGGCCTGCGGAACAAGCCGGTTTTCTTCAAAGGTGCTTATTCCACACCTGCAATATGCATTTCCAACAGCTCCCGACGGGTAATATCCGGGAAAGCCGTATGTTGAGTTCTCATCTTTTCAGCCATATTCTCTCCCACCTTCAGTGCATCCTCCTTTGTCGCAAATGATTTACGACCTAAGATCACCGGAATGAGATCCTGGTGGATCCGGGTTTTGGGTCCGATCTTAATATCGAAACCCCAACCACCTCCATCCACCTGAAAAGGCACTACCGTAATGTCCCCTTCGGGCATTACGGTAGTGCTTATAGTATCTGTGCTTTTAAGTTTGCTATCGCCGGAATGGCCTTTGTTCTCCTTACAGGCAACAACCCCAGTAGCTAATAAAGCTACGAGCGCTATTTGCTTAGTTGTCATTCGTATCGTTTTCTGCATTTGGATCGAACTGACGGAGATCATCCAGCCCAGTGCTGCTATTAGATCCTGTAGCTACAAAACCCTTTCCTTTTACGGAGAAACCTACTGCACCGGTACGGCTGGTACCATCAAATGCAGTCTTTTCACTCCAACGGTCAGTTACCGGATCATATTCCCAGGTATTCTGTACAGTACCAGTTGCTAAGTAAGCTTTGTTGTTGATAACGAAAGCAACAGCCTGTGAACGTGCAATGGTAGTATAGTCATCATCATAAGAGTAGTCAGTTGCATTCCTGATCTGGCTCTTCTCTCTCCACACGTCTTTGGATTTGTCATAAACGTACATGTAGTAAGCACTGGTGCTACCAGAACCGATACCGGATACCACATATGCGCTATCATTGATAACGAAAGAAACAGCGTTCTTTCTCTTATCCTTCATTGAAGTGATAGCATCCCACTTGTTGTGAACCGGGTCAAATCTGAAGAAGTCAGCAACGATCGTATTACCATCACCAGTTACACCTGTACCTACATAACCGCTATCACCCAGTGCAAAACCAACTGCATAGTAACGGGAAGAACCAGGGAAATCAGCTTTCGGAGTCCAGGCATTGGCACCCGGATCGTAACACCAGGTATCAGCCAGGGAATTGTGTGCACTATCCTCACCAGTTGTTACATACCCTTTACCACCAGCCGCAAATGCAGATGCACCGGTACGGCCCAGGTTTCTGAAAGGATCTGTAGGATCCTGCAAAGATGCTACTACAGACCAGTTGTCCTTGCTTGCATCGTATTTATAGAAAGTACTTAATTTTGCACCTTTGTGTGGTCCTCCAAAACCAGTTCCTACATACGCTGTATCCCCGATTACGAAAGCCACAGCTTCATATCTTGCATCACCAGCGTAATCAGCCCTTTTTATCCAGTTACCCAGCTTGGTTGAATCACTGCTCGATGAACAGGAGGCTAACATCAAGACGGTTGCTAATCCCAGAAAACATACATTTAAATAGCGCATAGATAATTTTTACTTTTTTAATAGCTGCCAAAATTATCTGCCTTTGTTTTGGCTTAATCATCAAATAGACTATTCGGGTGGTTTTACCAGACGAATCAAACAATTTTATCTACCAACAGGATTTTTCGCTTACCAAAATGGCTACTACCCCAGCAGTAGTACAGAGATTTCCATTAAGCGTTCGTCGATAAAATATGCCAATTGGCATATTAAATAACCGGGAAGTTGGCGGTCTGTCTAAAATTGCGCTCCATGAATAAAAATATCCGTGCCAAAATGGCTTATAAATACCTGGTTTGTGCAATTTTATTGGCAGGCGCAGCAGCTTGTGACAAGGAAGGCTTTAATTATAGTAATGAAGTTGAGACTAGCGGTACTGAGTACATAGTTACGGATACTATTACAATGAATCAGAGTACAGTTTACCTTGACTCCATTCCGACCTCCGATCAGAACGTGGCCCTCGTAGGTACTGCTATTGATCCTTACTTTGGTACCATCTCTTCCAGTACCTTTTTTAAGCTGAGAGCGATTACGACCTCCACCAATATCGAAGATGAGGCTTTGTATGATTCACTGGTACTGATGATTCATCCTAAGAGCTATTACTATGGTGATACAACCAGGCATCAGCACTTTGAAGTCTACAAAGTGAACCAGTATATTGAGAAAAACTTTGGTACCTCCTATTATTATAGTGGTATGTCATTTGCCACCGATCCATCACCGATCGGTTCCCTGCAGATCGATCATATCCGCCCGCACTGGGATACCGTATACAGCATCAAGATCGATGATGCGATCGGTAAAGACCTCTTTAACAGGGCATACAACAAACTGCCTTCCATTACCAATCAGAGCCAGTTCACAGAATGGTTCCCGGGTCTGAGCATCAAACCAGGGGCAAACAGCCAGGTGATCACGCCACTGAGAGCAGATGACTCCCTGTCTCTCCGCCTATATTATCACGTAAGTGGTAATACCTACGATTGGAAATCTATTGATTTTGCGATGTATGATGCCACTTCACAGTTCAACCATGTGGACTTTACCCGCCCCGGCGGTTCTCCACTGGCCGGCCTTACTCCCAATTCCGATCTGAGTACCAATAAGGTGCTGGCTGCAAATGCGAATAATGTCTCTTATGTACAACCACTGACCAACGTGGTGACAAGAATTGACTTTCCTTACCTGAAATCATTCAACCAGACGGCTAAATTCTGGAAAATCATGCGTGCGACACTGACAGTCAAACCTGTCAGAGCCACTTACGACTATCCGTTCGAATTACCATCTAAACTCACGCTGGTGAGAATGAATGCCGGTAATGCCGTGACAGACTCTGTTGTCAATCCAAATACCGGTGCTGTACAAACAGGCAGCCTGGTCACTGATTATGTATACAATATTGGCACTAAATATACATACGATATAACCAACTATGTGATTAACGAAATCGGCTCAAGTGATGCTACCACCAGGGGATTGGGTCTTATGATCCCGGGTGCAACCGGCCTCTCCCGCTTTGATCGTCTCATACTGGGCGGACCTGATCATAAGGTAAACCCGATCGAGGTGAAAATATATTATCTGCTGTATAAATAATGCAAGCTAGAACAGACTACATGAAGCGAATAAAATATACAACAAGCCTATGCGGCTTAATGATGCTTTTGATGGGAACAAAGGCACTGGCACAGCATGGCATTAACTCCCTTTACTCGGCATACGCCATCGGCGATCTGGAAGAAAGGGACTATACAAGAAACTTTGGAGTAGGCAGTACTGGTATTGCACGTCGCTCAGATTACTTTCTAAACGAGCTGAACCCCGCCTCCTATTCCGCCATCCCGCGGCAGCACTTTATGTTCGACGTTTCCCTCAGGGGCCAGATCGTAGGATATAAAAATAACAACAGCCTGAACCAATCTGCCGGCGACCTTTCCGTAAGACGCCTTGCTATTGGTTTTAAAGCCAATAACCGCTGGGGGATCAGTGCAGGATTCTCTCCGTTCAGCTCCGTGAACTACAAATTACTCTCCACCACCTACCTGGATGCCAGTGGACAAACCACTACCACCACAGGCGACGGAGGGATCAATAAAGGGTATATCACCAACTCAGTAAAACTGAATAAGAACTTCTCTGTCGGTGTATCTACCAATTTCCTCTTTGGACCACTCAATACCCTTGAAAACGTAGGTGGCGATACCATCTCCACCAAGCTGCAACGCTACGCTTTCAATGTAAACTTCAACACCGGTGCTCAATATACCGGCAGGATCGGCTCCAAATGGGTAATAGGCCTGGGTGCTACCTATCGCTTCAAGACCAAAATGAACTTCGACAAGAAGCTGGTTATACAGAACAGCAGTGAAACCACTGTTTACTCCTACGACCTCGCTTCTGAAAAATATACCCTGCCGGAAATGTATGCAGGTGGTATCTCCCTGACAAATGGTACCCTGACCTGGCTTGCTGACTGGAAACACCAGAACTGGAGCCAGTACGGACAGGCAGGTACACACTATAAACTGGTAGATGCTGACCGCTACTCTACAGGCCTGGAATATGCTTTCAGACGTACGTATGGTGATATGCGTGTAGAAGGGCTCGTAGTACAGGCAGGTTTCGCTTATAATAACTCCTACCTCCAGCTGTATGGCGAGCAAATGAAAGATATATCCGGTACTGCCGGGATCTCCATCCCAAGTAAGAGCGGTGCTATCCGTTATTACATCGGCGTGGAAGCCGGACAGCGAGGCACATTGAACAATGGGTTGATTAAGGAAACGTATATGAATGCCGTATTCCACTTCTCATTGAGAGATATCTGGTTCATCCGCAGAACTTACGATTGATCGCAAGACAAATGGCTTGATCTTATTGAGGTCGTTCCCCCCGGGGAGCGACCTTTTTTTATGGAATGGGTTTTCTATTCCCTGGCTGAATTGCTGCTTTCCCGCATTGCCTCACTTATCGTGTAGAAAATCCCGGAACCATAATCCCGAATCCTTCAGCGTACGCACCTGCGTATCAAGGTCTACATGGGCCAGGCCAAATCGGGCGCGGTAACCCTCCGCCCATTCAAAATTGTCCGTAAGGGTCCACACAAAGTAGCCATCCAATGGCACCCCCTCATGCTTTGCTTTCAGGATCGCTTCCAGGTAAGTGATAAAGTAGTTGACCCGGTCTGTATCGTGAATGCGACCCTCCGTCAGTACATCATTGAAGGCAGCCCCATTTTCAGTAACGATCAGCCTGGGAATATTCGGATAGGCAGCAAACTGTTTCAGAATACCATACATCCCCTCCCCGCTTATCTCCCAACCCATTGCAGTCACCGGTACCTTGCGGAAACGTGGTTTCACCTCCGACACACCGACTATAGGCATAAATGGATTACGCCTGATGACCAGTGGGAAATAATTCTGTACGCCAATAAAGTCATAATCAAAGGACAGGGAATCCCTGTCTCTCCAAAGCGCATATCGGCGCTCTATTTTGCCAAGCAAGGGAAAATCCTTCACAGGATAACCCATTCCCAGGATTGGCTCCAGAAAAGTCCGGTTAAATAAAGCATCGGCTTTGCGCGCTGCCTGAATATCGGCCGGAGTTTGAGTATGGGGTAAAATATAAGAGCAGGACAACGCAATGCCAATATTTGCACCTTCCACCATTTTACGGATCACCTTTGCCCCTGCTGCCTGCGCCAGTAAAGCATGGTGTACCGCCGGAAAAAAATAGGATAAACCAAATTTACCGGGCGCATGTACCCCTAACATATAGCCAAGTGAGGTAAAACCAAAAGGCTCATTCATCACAATCCAGTTCTTCACTTTCTCCCCATAAGCCTCCACACAGATACGCACATATTCTTCAAAAGCGAAAACCACCCCCCTGTGGCTCCAGCCACCTTTATGCTCCAGTGCCAATGGCAGATCCCAGTGATACAAAGTCACCCAGGGCTCCATGCCCAGTTCAATACAGGCATCTATAATACGGTGATAAAAGTCAATGCCAGCCTGGTTAACAGCCCCTGTACCATTAGGAAGGATCCGCGGCCAGGCTATAGAGAAACGAAATACTTTAAAACCCATGGACCTGGCCAGCAAAATATCATCCCGGTATCTGTTGTAGAAATCGGTGGTGACCTGAGCATGGGTGCCGTCTTTAATTTTGCCTTTGCGGGAGGTAAAATCATCCCAGATGGAAGCGCCTTTTCCGTCATGATCGTGGGCACCTTCATTCTGAAATGCAGAAATAGTGATGCCCCAGCGGAAATGCTCTCCAAAATCGTGGCGGTGAAAGGGTGCTGAGAATTGTTCCATATGTTAAGCTGATGCAGTTTACAACAGTTTCAGGAGACAGGTGATTATTTTAGTGTTAATTTTTAATATATGTAATGAGTTTAAAAAATAACAATGAGCTATGCTTGCCCCGGGCTCCCTTCAATTCAAAATAGCACAGTCTACTTTTATAATAGACTATCGATTTAGGAAATAATTCCCGAACTTGTAAGATATGTTTCGTTTTATGCCACTCTACCTGCTGGCGGGAGCTATTTCGCTCAATGCCTGCCAAAGCAGAGAAAAGAAAATCTCCAGCAATGACAGTGTGCTGGCCACGACGACGGATACTGCTAATCACATGATCCTGATACCCGGCGGTACCTTTATAATGGGCGCCAGCGATGCGGATGCCCGCCAGGACGAGCAACCCAGGCACAGCGTGACTGTAGACAGTTTCTGGATAGATGAACATGAAGTAACCAATGCAGAATTTGCCAGGTTCGTCGAAGCTACCGGTTACGTCACCACAGCCGAAAAACCGATCAGCAAGGAAGAGTTCATGCAGCAATTGCCCCCGGGATCCCCGGAGCCGGATAGCAGCATGCTCCTGCCCGGTGCACTGGTGTTTACGCCGCCCAATCATGCCGTACCACTGGACGATATATCCCAATGGTGGACCTTCACCCTGGGTGCCAGCTGGAAACATCCGCAAGGACCTGGCAGTGAGATCAGCGGTAAGGAAAACCTGCCCGTAGTGCAGGTATCCTGGGATGATGCACAGGCTTATGCCCGCTGGGCCGGTAAACGCCTGCCTACAGAAGCAGAATGGGAATTTGCAGCCAGGGGCGGCCTCAATGATCAGCCTTATACCTGGGGAAGTGACCCGGTCACTTCCGGCCAGCCCAAAGCCAATACCTGGAGCGGTAATTTTCCATACCAGAATACCGGCATTGACGGGTTTACAGGATTAGCCCCGGTAAGGTCTTTTCCTGCTAACGGATATGGATTATACGATATGGCCGGGAATGTATGGGAATGGGTAGCGGACTGGTATGATGTGGACTACTACAAGCATGCAGATCACACCCATAACCCCAAAGGACCAGGTAAAGGAAATGATCCGGACGATCCTGCCGTAGCAAAGCATACCATCAGGGGAGGTTCATTTATGTGTACAGATCAGTATTGCTCAGGATACAGGGTGACAGCGAGAATGAAATCATCACCGGAATCAGGATTGGAGAATCTGGGTTTCAGATGTGTACGATGATCTCTTTCTAAGTTAATAAGCTCATTGGCTAACAATCCATTTACAAGAAGGGGCTGTACCATCAATACGATACAGCCCCTTTTCTTTGAAAATAGTTTTCATACCCCCTGGTGAATTCCCCCTTTCATGAACGTTTTTATTCTGGTTCCTGATGGAGTCGTATCGTCTTTTAAACGATCCTCAAAAGGTATTTCTATTTTCTGTACAAACTCTTCTTATTGGTATTAATGTCCTTTTGGCTTCTCATCTTTAATTATCCCCTTCACTTTATTACCCTCTACTTTCATCACCGCTGTTGCTTTTTCCTCTTTTACCGCCCCTTCAGGCCCATTATAATCTTTTGTGAATATTAAAATGAGTCCTGATTTCCGGGCATCTTCACCATATTCAGCAGGTACATTATCATCTTTAAATACGAATACAGATTTTATATCAGTATTCTCAGCAGGCATCGTTTTGCCCTTATATTGATTATCTACATAAACCTCGGGTTGCTTTGAAGCTTCAAAGATTCCCATATTAGAACCCGCAGATGACCGAAAAATTATTTTTGGCAATGAATCTGCCGGAGGTGGCGGTGGCGGCGGCGGTGGAGGGGCTGGCGCTGCCATTGGTTTGGGAGCCGGAACAGGATGTACATCCACGGTGATCGCTGGCGGTTCTTTGGCTCCTTTAGGTGCCTTCGGCGCCTTAGGGGGCCTGGGTGGTGGTGGCGGTGGTACCTTTCCATCAGGTACTTCCTGTACCATTGGTGGTGCTGGTGGCGGTGGCGGCGGAGTCACCCCCGTATCTGCCCGTAATGCATTCTTTACTGTCACCGTAATAGCGGCCCGGGTATAATTCAGTGATACAAGGGCAATAATCATAATGCTCCCCAAAACAATGTACCTCACCAGGTTATATTTTGATGACCGTTTTTTATTCATCATCATAATCCTTTGTTTTAAGTGTGAAAAATTGAAATTGTTTGCGATGGCCGTCGCATATGGGATCCCACTTACTTTTAAAAGACTATATTGATAATCTTTGATATCTGCACCCTGGCGCAACACATACCTGTCAGTGATGAACTCAAGATTTTCCCTGATGGCGATGCTGATGAGCCATGCACCGGGATTAAACCAGTAAAAGATCTTATTCAGTTCACTCAATAGCACATCCAGTGTATGCCACTGTCTCACATGCACCTGCTCATGCCGCATAATGTCTGGGAGCTCTGCTGGACTGTGCATACCAGGATTGATATATATATTATGCAGGAAAGAAAAAGGTTGTAATGACTGGTCAGTGACCCTTACCTGCTGTTCAAAAACTTTGTCTTTGCGGGAGCTTCTATGCAATACCCAAAGGGAACTGAGTTGCATCAGCAGGCGAAGGGTCATAACGATCACACCCGCCCAGAAAATATAGATCAGCACTACATTGAACCAGGGTGTAGCAGGCTGGCGCAGGTCATTGAAGTTAATGACATACCCCATGGCAGCGCCGGTAAATGGACGCTTATGCCTGAAAATTGTTTCCGGGTTGATGAATGGACAAACAGCGGCACAAATAATGGCCAGCAGGAGAAAGACGCGGTTTAAAGTATAGAACGTAAGGCGGCGCAACCCAAAGCGGTAGGCCAGGTAGAATAACGTGAGGGCTATATTAGCCTTGAGCAGAAAGAGCAACATAACTATTGATTTTTCTCGATCATTTTTACGATTTCTTTGAGTTCTTCACTACTGATCTTTTTCTCTTTAGCAAAAAAGGTGACCAGGTTTTTGTAGGAGTTTTCAAAGTAGTCCTTCACAAAACCACTCATGAACTTTTGCTTATACTCACTTTCGGGTATGATGGGCTGGTACTCATACACGTTACCAATCTTACGGCTTTGGAGATAACCCTTCTTTTCCAGGTTTTTGACCGTGGAAGCCAGGGTGGTATATGGTGGCTGAGGAGCAGGATGAACTTCCAGGAAGTCTTTCACAAATCCGCCGGATATTTTCCAAATAGCAAGCATGGCGATCTCCTCTTGTTGCGTTAGTTTTTCCATAACTACGATTGTTTCGTAAATCTACGAAACTTTCGTAAACAAACAAATAAAAAAGCGAAAAGGTATGATTTAACTGAAAGCCAAATCATACCTTTTCGCGCTTACGACCCGTTGGTGCCTTCGAAAGCCGCCTCCAACGCATCGCTATCTAATTATTTAATGACTTCTTCGAGTTTCTTTTCCAAGGCATCCCCACGCAGGTTCTTCGCAATAATCACCCCCTTCGGATCCAGCAACAAATTCTGCGGAATTGCCATAATCCCATACTGCTGCGCTACCTCGTTCTTCCATCCCTTCAAATCACTCACATGCTTCCAGGGCAAATTATCCGCCTGCACTGCCGCCAGCCACTTATCCTTCGTATCATCCAAACTCACACCCAAAATATCAAACCCTTTGTCCTTAAACCGGCTATACGCCTTTACCACATTCGGATTCTCCGCCCTGCACGGTCCGCACCAGCTGGCCCAGAAATCTACCAGTACGTACTTCCCTTTATAAGAAGCCAGGCTCACCTGCTTACCCTCAGCATCCGGCTGGCTAAACTCCATTGCTGGCTGCCCAATCGCCGTTTTACGGGCAGACTCCAGTCTTGTTGCAAATTCTTTTCCGGAAGGACTATTGCGCACTGCTTTACTCAGCTTATTATATATAGGGCTAACCTCGGTAGGATTAATTTCGTAACCAGCAAACTGGTTCAACACGAACAATGCGATCGGGGAACTACTATGCCCCTTCAGGTATTCACCCAGGATCTTGTTTTGCTTCGCTTCCAGCTCATCAAACTTAGGCTCCAGCTTCTTCATACCCTCCTCATCCTTCGCCATATACAACTGGCGATTCTGCAATTTCAATTCCTGAATCTGGCTGTTCACATCTTTCAGGTTCTCACTCAGTTCCTTAAAGTCGTCGTTCGCTTTGGAACCCGTCACCGTCGCCTTACTGATAGAATCCTGAACTGCAATATTCATCTTTCCCTTATCCAGGAATACGGTCAGGTAATCCTTTTTCACCGGCCCTGTCAGCTCAGGTGCTGCCGGATCCTGTACCTTCAGCAGCAGGTTGGCAATCGTTGGCTCCTCCAGGCTACCTGTAAAGGAAAACTTACCATCTTTTACTTCTGCACTATCCACTTTATTCACACGGGAATTGCGGATACTTAAATAAACTTTAGCTGGCTTTTGTATTTGCGCGACAGTTCCCTCAATAGTAAAGGGTTGCTCAATATTCTTGTCCTGCGCAAACAAGACCACGGGCGACAAGAGCGCCGCGGCCAGTATCACTGACTTCATTAGTTTCTGATTTTAAAACAAAAATCCTGATTCGCATCAGGATAAGCAAAAGGATTGTGATAAGCGGCCTAAAAACGCCAAAAGCCCGCAGAGCGGGCTTCAGCTAATATTTTATTTTCCTTATTTCAGTATTTGGGCAAGCTTTGCTTCCAATGCCTGACCTCTCAGGTTACGGGCTATGATACGCCCCTGGGGGTCTATCAGCAGGTTTGCCGGGATCCCCTGGATGCCGTACAGCTGGGCGGCTTCATTTCCCCATCCCTTCAGATCTGATACCTGTGTCCAGTTCAGATTATCGTGTTGAATGGCGTTGACCCAGGCATTCTTCTCTTTATCCAGCGATACACCCAGAATAGTGAAGTTCTTGTCTTTGAACTTGTTATAAGCTCTTACCACATTGGGGTTTTCCTGGCGGCAAGGACCACACCAGCTGGCCCAGAAATCCACCAGCACATATTTACCTCTGAAAGAGGACAGTTTCACTTTATTACCATTCACATCTTCCTGCTCAAAGTCGTCTGCCACTACTACTTCAGTTTCACCCTTCTTATCACGAAGATACCTGCTGGCAGATTTACCATATTTGGTTTCTTTCAGGCTGGCATCGAGTGTAGTATACAGGGTATCAAATTCTTCCACAGTCAAACGGTTACGCAGCTCATTCATCAATACCCAGATGCTGGCTATTTCCTTTGGATGTGCTTTTACCAGCTTCGTTCCGGTGGCAGTCACTTCATCGCTGAATTTACCTGCTTTGTCACGGAAAGCCTGCTTGGCCGCTTCATCATCCTGGGCAATACCCTGCGCTTCTATATTTAATTCTCCTGCACGTTTCAGCAGGGGAGCAAAGGATTTCTGGTACTCCTGCATTGCCTTGTCATCCGCACTGCCCTTCATAGAAGCAGCAATCGGGAAGTCTGCAGCAGTCAGCACATAAGAAGTCTTCTCCTTGCCTGTAACGAACAAAAGGGGATTGCTTACAGATTCCAGTACCAGGGCATTCACCGCTGGCGCTTTGCTGGCATCCGTATTAAAGGCAAATTTCCCATCGTCTTTCAGGACGAGAGAATCCTTTGGGTTATTGTCATCATCACTGTAGAGGTAGAGCTTTTTGCCCTCCGCTCCCTTCAGGGAGCCGGAAACCTGCTGTGCAGAGATGGAAAGTGAGCATAGTACGCCTGCGGCGCAGATAACTGTAAGTCTTTTCACGCCCTAATATATGAAATATTTGTGTTACTTATGTCTTTGCTGCAATACCCCCAGTACGTCAGACAGTTGGTAGCCTTTAGCACTAAGCAGTACAAGGTAATGGAACAGCAGGTCTGCTGATTCATTCAGGAACAGCTCTTCACTGTCGTCCTTTGCTTCGATCACCACTTCTACCGCTTCTTCCCCTACCTTCTGGGCTATCTTGTTGATGCCTTTTGCAAAGAGTTTAGAAGTGTACGAGCTGTCTGAAGGGTTATTCTTCCGGTCAGTGATGACATTCTCCAGTTTGGACAGAAAATCGTTGGAGATATTCTTTTCATCCCAGCAGGTGTCCGCACCTGTGTGACATACTACGCCCACAGGGTTTACCTTGATGAGGAGGGTATCGTTGTCGCAGTCTACCCGGAGATCCACCAGCGTGAGGAAGTTTCCACTTTGCTCTCCTTTTGTCCACAGCCTTTGCTTGGACCGGCTAAAGAAGGTTACTTTACCTTCCTGCAGGGTCTTGTCCAGGGATTCCTGGTTCATATAGCCCAGCATCAGAACTTTGTGGGTAGCGGCATCCTGAATGATAGCCGGTACGAGCCCGTCTGCTGATTTCTGAAAGTCTATCTGCTTGTAGTTATACATTTGGTGCGCTCTTTAAATTGCTTAAGCAGTGCAAAAGTAGCTTTTTAATGTTTGCAAAAAATAGCCTTCTGCCGAAGGCAGGCTCGGCAAATTAAAATCTAATATTTACACCCTTCTGATATAAATATGTCTTCAATTCAGGAATCTCAATTTCCTTATAATGGAATATACTCGCTGCCAGCGCCGCATCGGCCTGTGCTTTTTCAAATACATCCACAAAATGATCCATTGTACCCGCGCCGCCAGAGGCTATCACCGGTACATTCAGGTGCTGAGACAGCTTACCGGTTATATCCAGTGCAAAACCCTGCTTGGTGCCATCATTATTCATAGAAGTGAGCAGAATTTCGCCCGCTCCCCTGTTCACCGCTTCCTTTGCCCAGTCATAGCATTTTACGTCTGTTTTCACACGGCCGCCATTCAGGTACACGTACCAATCCCCATCTTCAAAACGGGTATCGATCGCCAGTACCACACACTGACTGCCAAACTCCCTTGCCAGCTCATCTACCAGCTCTGGACGCTTGAACGCTGAAGTATTGACGGAGATCTTATCAGCACCATTCTGCAGCAATACACTCACATCTTCTACTGATGAGATGCCCCCTCCTACTGTAAACGGGATATTCACATGCCTGGCTATCTGCCTTACCAGGTCAGACAAGGTCTTACGACGCTCGTTGGTAGCGGTGATGTCCAGGAATACCAGTTCATCTGCTCCCTGTTGCGCGTACAGGGCACCCAATTCAATCGGATCCCCCGCATCGCGGATATTTTCAAAGTTCACCCCTTTTACTGTACGGCCATCTTTGATGTCCAGGCAAGGTATGATACGTTTTGTCAACATGGCTTGTGTTGTTTACTTCATTAATTGTTTCAACTCTTCCATTGAGATCTTTCCTTCGTAGATCGCTTTCCCTACGATCACACCATTGCAACCCGCTTCCTGCAGCGCATAGATATCATCCATATTGCTCACACCACCGCTGGCAACAAAGTCAATGCCGGGGAAACGCTCCAGGATCTTTTTGTACAGGGGAATGGAAGGCCCCTGCAGCAAACCGTCTTTCGCGATATCTGTACAGAAGATGTGATGTACACCTGCTTTGATATTGGATGCCAGGAAATCGTAAATGGTCAGCTCAGTCGTTTCCAGCCAGCCGCCTACTGCGATCTTTTCTTCCTTTACATCTGCGCCCAGGAAGATCTTGTCTGCACCATACTGCTTTACCCAGCTAAAGAACAGCTGTGGTTCCTTTACTGCAATTGAACCGATCGTAGCCAGGGCTGCACCGTTCTCAAATACAATGCGGAGGTCATCTTCTTTCTTGATGCCTCCTCCAAAATCTACTACCAGCTTAGTATGGCCAGCGATTGCTTCCAGTACTTTCCAGTTCACCACACTGCCCTTCTTAGCCCCGTCCAGGTCTACCAGGTGCAGGCGGGTCACGCCAATACTTTCAAACTCTTTTGCCACTTCCAGCGGATGTTCATTATACACTTTCTTCTGTGCATAATCTCCCTGTGTGAGGCGCACACATTTACCATCTATTATATCGATTGCCGGAATCACGCTGAATTTTTGTGCGGATGCCTGACCCAGTTCAATTTTCATCTTGCGAAATGTATTATTTCCTTTTTTAAAAGGCGCACTATCGTATACATATCCCCTCTTTTCATAAAAGCCAAAAGCCGAATCACGGGCATCGCACCACAGTAAAGGAATGCGCTCCCTGCGGCAAAAGTCTTCCACATGAGATAACAATATGCTGCCATAACCCTTACCCTGGCAAGCCGGGGATATAGCCAGCTTACGAAAGCGTGCACCAGCCCGCTCTAAGAACAAAGAAATGACACCGACCAGTGTAGATTGTTCAAATAATCCAAAGTGCAGGCCATCGGCATCACCTTCCACCTTCACGGCATCCAGTGACTGGTCAGGATACAACACATCCCTGCGCAGGGCGAGTGTATCTGCTGTATTGATTCTTCTTACCTGCATGCGTTATTGGATCTTCAGGAAGTTTTCCAGGATCTGCTGTCCTGCATCTGCTGACTTTTCCGGGTGGAACTGTACTGCATAGAAATTATCTTTCTGCAGGGCGCTGCTGTAGTTGATCACATAGTTTGTAGTCGCTACGGTATCCGCACAGAGTGCTGCATAGTAACTGTGTACAAAATACATGTAACTGTTCTCCCGCACGTGATCAAAGATAGAACTGTACAATCCTGTAATGTTGTTCCAGCCGATCTGTGGGATCTTTAGCAGGTTATCTACCGGTGACTGGAATTTCTTTACCTCCACATCGAAGATACCGAGGCAGGGCGTATCGTTTTCTTCTGAATGTTTACACATCAGCTGCATACCCAGGCAGATACCCAGTGTAGGCTGCTTCAGATCTTTGATGAGCAGGTCGAGCTTTCTTTCTTTCAGGTAGTTCATGGCGGTGCTCGCCTCGCCTACTCCGGGAAAGATCACCCTGTCTGCAGCACGGATTTCCTCCGGGTTATCTGTCACCACACCTTCCACACCAATGCGGTCCAGTGCAAATAATACAGAGCGGATATTGCCGGCGTTGTACTTGATGATTACCGTTTTCATAAAAACTATTTTACGCTGCTGATAAAGTCTTTGACAGCAGTGTCGATGTTGGTCGCATTTTCGATAGCGCGGATAAAGGCAGTACCTATAATTGCACCATTACTGTGTGCACAGGCCGCCGCAAAGGTAGCTTTATCTTTGACACCAAACCCGATCAATACCGGGTTCTTTAACTGCAACTTTTCAAGCTTCTCAAAATATGCCTGCTGATGACCCATGTTCTTGTCTGTACCGGTGGTAGAGGAAGAAGATACGGCATAGATAAATCCTTTGCTCAGGCTGTCAATCTTGCGGATGCGCGCTTCGCTCGTTTCTGGTGTCACCAGGAAGATCAGGTGTAAACCATAGTGTTCGAAGATCGCTTTATATTCATTTTCGTACTCGTCCATTGGCAGGTCAGGCAGGATCAGGCCATCTACACCCACCTCCGCACATTTCTGGCAGAAAGCCTCTATGCCATACAGCAATACCGGGTTCAGGTAACCCATCAGCACTACCGGTACGTGAATTTGCTTCCTGAAATCCTTCAACTGCTCAAACAACACACGTAATCCCATCCCATTTTTAATAGCACGGGCGCTGCTCTCCTGGATCACCGGACCATCGGCCAGCGGATCAGAGAAAGGCATCCCCAGTTCTACCAGGTCAGCCCCATGCTGTTGTAGCGCCGTCATCACCGGCAGTGTATCATTCAATTCCGGGAAACCCGCTGTGCAGTATATATTGAGAATGCCTGTTTTCTTACCGGCAAATAACTGATCTATACGATTGCTCATAAAATAATTTATTTATTGGGCAGATTACGAATGTATGTTTCCATATCCTTGTCACCACGACCACTCAGGCATACCACCACTACATCTGTTGGCTTGAATGGTATTTCTCCCAGTTTCGCCAGGGCGTGACTGGATTCCAGTGCAGGGATAATGCCTTCCAGCCTGGTCAGCTCGTAAGCTGCCGCCAGGGCTTCGTCATCCGTAGCTGCGAGGAATGTACCTCGGCCTGTCTCATACAAATGTGCATGCAATGGACCAATACCCGGATAATCCAGACCTGCGGAAATAGAATAGGGTTCCGTGATCTGCCCGTCGTCCGTTTGCATCAGCAGGGTCTTGGCAGCATGAATGATCCCCAGTTTACCCAGTTGGGTGGTGGCAGCAGAATGCCCGGAATGCACACCCTTACCCGCAGCTTCCACTGCAATGATCTTTACATCCGGCTCGTTCAGGAAGTGGTAATAAGTACCGGCAGCATTGCTACCTCCACCTATACACGCCACTACATAATTTGGATTCGGATTGCCTGTTTTTTCTTCCAGCTGTTTGCGGATCTCTTCGCTGATCACAGACTGGAAACGGGTCACCATATCCGGATATGGGTGAGGACCCGCAGCTGTTCCCAAAATATAATGGGTACTTACCGGGTTGTTGATCCAGTCACGGATTGCTTCGTTACACGCATCTTTCAGGGTCTGGCTACCACTGGTAGCAGCGACCACAGTAGCACCCAGCATCTTCATACGTGCTACGTTGGGTGCCTGGCGCTGAATGTCAACAGATCCCATGTAGATCACACATTCCATGTTCATCAGGGCACATACAGTAGCTGTTGCTACCCCATGCTGACCAGCGCCTGTTTCAGCAATGATACGGGTTTTGCCCAATCGCTTTGCCAGCAGGATCTGGCCAATTGTATTATTAACCTTGTGTGCCCCGGTATGGTTCAGGTCTTCCCTTTTCAGGTAGATCTGTGCACCATACTTTTCAGACAGGCGTTTTGCAAAATATAATGGAGAAGGACGGCCTACATAATCGCGCAACAGTTGTTCAAACTCCTGCTGAAAGCTGGGCTCGCGTAAGATCTCCAGGTATCGGGTCTGTAATTCTTCTACGTTGGGATAGAGCATCTCCGGTACGTAGGCACCGCCAAAACGGCCGTAGAAGCCTTTTTCATCTACATGATAGGGTAAGCCTAACGTATTTTCAGCGATCTTCATGCTTGACTATTTTAAATAAGTTTATAAAATCTTTGTGGAGAACTGCTGCACTTTTTCCATGTCCTTGATACCTGGCGCAGTCTCAAATTTACTGTTCACATCAGCTGCAAACAATGCCGGATGTTCAAATGCCAGCAGGTCTTCCAGCTGCTCAGGGCCAATGCCACCACTGAGAAAGAACGGATGATCGTAAGGATAAGTATCCAGCAATTCCCAGTTAAACAACCTGCCGGTACCACCATACGCCTTGCCGGCAGCGGTGTCGAACAGGAAGTAATTTGTAACAGGTACAAACGCCTCCAGTGTTGCCCAGTTTACATCCTCCCCAATCCTGAAAGCCCTGATCACAGGTACTAATGATTGCAAAGCAGCGCAGTAGGCAGGATCTTCGTCACCATGCAATTGTACCAGGTGCAGACCATAACTGCTGATGAGCTGTTTGACCTGCTCCAGGGGAGCATTTACAAACACGCCTACCTTCAGGATACCTTTGGCTTCCCTCACGGTACGGGCATCCAGTTTATTGCCCACAAAGCGGGGCGATTTCTCGTAAAAGATAAAGCCGGCATAGTGTACGCCCAGTTCGACCAGTTTTTCCAGGTCTTCTTTTCTGGTAATACCGCATACTTTTAGTTGCATCATTTATGCTTTCAGTTTTGCGGACAGCTCCGTTACAAAGTTTTCAAATGCCCTTGCAGGATTTTCTGTCTTCATAAAATGTTCACCGATCAGGAAACCGTTGAAACCAGCTTTCTTTAGCGTCACAATGTTATCTGTATTGCTGATACCACTCTCCGCTACCTTGCATTTGCCTGCAGGGATGCGGGAAGCCAGTTCACAGCTGCGGTTAAAATCTACTTTGAAGGTAGTGAGGTCACGGTTGTTCACCCCTACATTCTGAATATGATCGGTTACCTTATCCAGCTGATCGCCACTGTGCACTTCCAGTAATACTTCCAGTCCTATATTATGTGCAAAGGCAGCCAGGTGTGCTACTTCTTCTTTTGTCAGGCATTCTGCTATGAGCAGGATCACATCTGCACCAATCGCCTTTGCTTCCAGTATCTGGTATTCATCGATCACAAAATCCTTTCTCAGTACAGGAATATTATTCACTGCACGTGCCTTCACCAAATCGTCAGTACTACCACCAAAGAACTGCTCATCTGTCAATACAGACAGACCCGAAGCACCATATCTTGTATAGGCCATGGTCACATCCTGTACAGTAGCTGTACCATTGATCAGCCCTTTTGAAGGAGATTTCCTTTTGAATTCTGCGATGATCCCTGTTTTTTCAGGATTCCGCAGAAAGGCGGATAATGACAAAGGTTCCCTCTTGAAGGCAGATGACTGTTGCAGCTCCGCTACCGAACGTTGCAGTTTACGGGCGGCTACTTCCACATGCTTATGTGCGACTATTTCAGTAAGGATATTTTTCATGACTGCAAACTAATCAACTTCTTGAACGAATTATGTGCGGCACCGGATTCCAGTGATTCAACGGCTGCCAGGAAACATTCCTCGTAGCTGGGGTACTTGCCCAGGGTATGCAGGCCCATGGCGGCATTCGCCATTACAACTGCATTCTGTGCCCAGGTACCTTCGCCCTTCAAAATTTTCATAAAGATTTTGGCAGCTTCTTCTATAGAGTTACCGCCGTAAATATCCTCAGCGAACACCTTGCGCTTGCCCAGCTGCTCAGGCGTCCAGTCACGTTCACCTTTGTTGGTGATGACACGGGTATCTGAAGTCAGCGAAATCTCATCGTAACCATCCAGGCTATGCACAATTGCATATTGCTTGTCTGTCTGCTGGAAGAGGTAGTTATACACACGGGCCAGTTCCAGGCTATATACACCTATCAGCTGGTGCTGTGCAAATGCCGGGTTGACCAATGGGCCGAGCACGTTGAAGAAAGTACGTACACCCAGTTGCCGGCGTACACCTGCCACATTTTTCAATGCGGGGTGGAACAGAGGTGCGTGCAGGAAACATACACCGGATTCTTCCAGTTCTGTACGCAGCTTTGCATCGTCGTTCTTGAATTTATAGCCAGCAGTCTCCATCAGGTTAGAGGCGCCACTGATCGTAGATACGCCTACGTTACCATGCTTGGCCACCCTGCCCCCGGCACCTGCTACGATAAAGCAGGACAGGGTACTGATGTTGAAAGAATTTTTGCCATCGCCCCCTGTACCCACTATGTCCAGTACCTCGTAGCCATTCAGGTTGACAGGGATGCAGAGTTCCAGCAGGGCATCGCGGAAGCCCAGTAGCTCCTCTACGGTGATGCTGCGCATGAGGTACACCGTCATGAAAGCAGCCAGTTCGCTTTCATTGTACATGCCCTTGGAAATACCCATCAGGATCTCTTTGGCTGCGCTGCGGTTGAATGTTTTATGTTCAAAAAGGTAATTCAGTATCTTTTTCATAATCCCGGGATTTATGCATTTAACCAGTTACGGATGATCTTTTCCCCTTCCGGTGTAAGTACACTTTCAGGGTGGAACTGTACGCCGCTCACATCATATTGCTGATGCTGCAGGGCCATGATATAGCCGTTATCGTCCTTTGCAGTAACGGTAAGGCCTGATGGCAAAGTTTTTTCGTCTACTACCCAGGAGTGATATCTGCCAACTTCGAGTTGGTCAGGGAGGCCGTTGAATAACCTGCCTTCCCTGCTGATGATGTTTACCGGAGTGGCTACTCCATGGTATACATCTTTCAGGTTGATCAGGCTGGCGCCGAAAGCTTCGCCAATGGCCTGCTGGCCAAGGCATACGCCGAATATGGATTTGCTCGCTGCATACTCTTTGATCAGGGGCAGCAGTAGTCCTGCTTCTACCGGTATACCAGGGCCGGGAGAGAGGATGATCTTATCGTAGTCTTTTACTTTTTCCAGGGGAATTTCGTCGTTACGGAATACGCTGACTTTGCCGTTGATGATCTTTTCTACAAGATGCACCAGGTTGTATGTAAAAGAATCGTAATTATCAAACACAAGAATGTTCATGTCAGATTTTTTGTGCCAGCAGAATGGCCTGTTTTAATGCATTCAGTTTATTGTTCACTTCATCTTTCTCGGATTCGGCTACGGACTTCGCTACTATACCGGCGCCAGCCTGGTAATACAGGGTATTGCCTTTGCTCATAATACTACGGATCATGATAGCGTGGTTAAAGTCACCGTTGAAGCCTACGGAACCGATACATCCGCCATAGAAACCACGTTGAGTAGGTTCGTACTCATCGATGATCTGCATAGCCCTGTATTTCGGTGCGCCGGATAAAGTACCTGCAGGGAAAGTAGCTGCCAGCAGGGAGAAAGGGCTGCCTTTCTGTACCTTACCGGATACTTCGCTGACGAGGTGAATGACGTGTGAGTAATATTGGATATTGCGGTAGGAGTCTACTTCCACATCTGTAGCCAGGCGGCTCAGGTCATTGCGTGCCAGGTCTACCAGCATTACATGTTCTGCATTTTCTTTCGGATCTTCCAGCAGTAATTTTGCCAGTTTGCGATCTTCCTCATCATTGCCGGTACGGCGGAAAGTGCCTGCTATCGGGTGAATGGTGGCTTTACCATCTTTGATGATGAGCTGGGCCTCGGGAGAGGAACCCATTAATTTGTAATCGCCGTAATCGAAGAAGAAGAGATAAGGGGAAGGGTTGATGGAGCGGAGTGCGCGGTAAACGTTGAATTCGTCACCTTTGAAAGATTGGTTGAAAGCACGTGACAATACTACCTGGAAGACATCGCCCCGGAAGCAGTGTTGTTTACCTTTTTCAACAATTTCCATGTACTGCTCATCGGTCATATTGCTTTGCTCATCTCCCGTAGCTGTGAAGGAGTAGCTGGGTACGTCCTTGGACCGGATCAGGGATTCTATGAGTTCGAAGTCGCTGTCCAGGCCATCTACACTGTTTTCGCAGAGATACAATTCATCTTTGAAGTGGTTGATGACGATCACGTATTGGTAGAAACGATAGCGCATCAAAGGAATGGTGTTCCCGTTTGCTTTTTTCTTATTGAATTCTATTGTTTCGAAGAATTGTACGGAATCGAAAGTGCTGTATCCGAATAAACTGTGAACAACGGGAAGGACAGGCTTGTCTGCGAAAGAGAAGTTACTGAGGAACTTCTGGAGCTCGTCGAGCACGCTTTGTCGGTTCTTGAGTTGTTTCCTTTCTGGTGGAAGGTTTGGATACTTAAATTCAAAGTCGTTGGTGCTGGTGACTTCGATACCTGCAATTGGTTTGATACAGATAAAGGAATAGCTGTTCTCACTGGCACGGTAGTCTGTACTTTCCAGTAGTACGGAGCCAGGGAACCGGTCCCGAAGACGCAGATAGATGCCCACTGGGGTAAATACATCTGCCAGCATTTGCTTTGATCTTGATTTTACTTGAATACTACCCATTTGATTTTAATTAGGTCTAAAAACGAAGAAGGCCCGCTGTGTAACAGCGAGCCTTCGAATTATATACGATCACTACGGATCATGGCACTGTAACACGATATCAGGTACTGATAGTGTGCCAACGCCAATGATTGTTTGTAATGAATGTTGTCATGATTTGTTTTTTGCTTGTTTTTGCGAAACAAATATCTGAGGATTTTTTCAGAATTACAAATCTTCCGGCAGTTTTTTCCTTCCCGCAGCGAAAATTTCTGCTCGCCGGCAGTTTTTCGACCTTCGGCCGAAAAACTGCCGGCCCGGGAGCGATTGATGATCCGGCTACCGCCGGATCATCAATCGCGAAATTAGAAACGGCTATAAGTACCCCGATTCAATATCCCTATAGCATCCCTTTTGTACTTGGCAACTGCATATTAGATGGATTGCGTTTTACCGCCATCTTGATCGCCTTTGCAAATACCTTAAAGATCGCCTCTATTTTATGATGCTCGTTTTCGCCTTCCGCCTTGATATTCAAATTCGACTTTGACGCATCTGAGAATGACTTAAAGAAATGGAAGAACATCTCCGTAGGCATCTCCCCTATCTTCTCTCTATTGAATTTCGCATCCCATACGATCCAGTTACGCCCGCCAAAATCAATGGCCGCCTGTGCCAGGCAATCATCCATCGGTAAGCAATAACCGTAACGCTCAATACCTCTCTTATCACCCAGGCCCTGTGCTACCGCTTCGCCCAATGCAATACCCACATCCTCAATCGTATGATGTTCATCAATGTGCAGATCACCTTTCGCTTTGATCTTAAGATCAATACTACCATGACGCGCAATCTGATCCAGCATATGATCAAAGAAACCTAACCCCGTTTCAATCTCTGCCTTACCGGTACCATCCAGGTTCAGTTCAATGTGAATATCCGTTTCTTTAGTAGTACGTGTATGAGACACTCTACGCAGTCCTAATTTCAGGAACTCATAGATCTTTTCCCAATCAGTTGATTCCAATGCAATCACTGGTGCCAGCGCCTTCGCATCTGAACTTACTTCCGCACCACCCAGGCCCGTGCCTTCATTCATCCAGATCGCCTTTGCACCCAGGTTCTTGGCCAGCTGTACATCTGTAATACGATCCCCGATCACAAATGAATTTGCCAGGTCATAATCAGCCGTAAAATACTTCGTCAGCATGCCCGTTCCTGGCTTACGCGTAGGGGCGTTTTCGTGAGGAAAGCTACGATCGATATGATAATCTTTAAAAAGCACACCTTCATTTTCGAAAGCACGCACGATAAAATTCTGCGCCGGCCAGAAAGTATCCTCAGGAAAACTATCTGTTCCAAGGCCATCCTGGTTCGTCACCATCACCAGTTCAAAATCCAGCTCCGCTGCGATGCGGGTGAGCCAGGTAAATACCTTAGGATAGAACTCGATTTTATCCAATGAATCAATCTGGTAAGTAGGTGGCACCTCTTTGATCAATGTACCATCGCGATCTATGAAGAGAACTCTTTTCATTATTTAAAATCGTTTATAGCTTTTACCAATGTCACATTCTCTTCCGGCGTACCTACTGTAATACGCAGGCAGCCACCACACAGCTCTACCTTAGAGCGGTCACGCACGATGATCCCCTTTTCTACCAGGCTATTATAAATACCTTTTGCATCTGTCGTTTTCGCCAGCAGGAAGTTGGCATCACTTGGATACACATACTCCACCTGTGGCAATGATTCAAGCGAAGCAGCGAGTTTGTCTCTTTCTACCACCGCATCTTTGATCCACTCGTTTACCTGGCCAATGTTCTTCAGCGCTTCCAGCACCAGGTCCTGTGCAGACTGGTTGATATTGTACGGCGCTTTCACCTTGTTCAGCACATTCACGATATCCTCACCGGCAAAGGCCATACCCACGCGCAGTGCCGCCAGTCCCCATGCTTTGGAGAGTGTCTGCATCACTACGAGGTTAGGATATTCGGTCAGCTCGGAGATGAAGGTTTTCTGACGCGCATAGTTGATATATGCCTCATCTACCACTACGATCCCATCAAAATTGTTCAGGATCATTTCGATGTCTGAACGATCGATAGAATTACCAGTCGGATTGTTTGGAGAACAGATGAAAATCAGTTTTGTATTCTCATCCACCGCTTCCTGCAATGCCGGCATATCCAGCTGGAAAGTATCAGGCGTAAGGGATACCTTACGCACGATCACATCATTGATATTCGCACTTACTTCATACATCCCATAGGTAGGTGGAAACAGCACCACATTGTCAATACCCGGACGGCAGAAGGAACGATACAATACATCGATCACTTCATCACTTCCATTACCCAGGAAAATGTTCTGTGGAGGTACGCCTTTGATCTCCGCCAGTTTGTATTTTACTTTCCACTGCATCGGATCAGGATAACGGTTATACTTCACCGGCAATGGCGAACCATAACTGTTCTCATTGGCATCCAGGAAAATGGATGCTTCGCCTTTGAACTCATCTCTTGCTGTAGAATAAGGAACGAGGCGTTTTATGTTGTCGCGTAATAAGCTATTTAAATCGAACATACGATAAGATTAAATTATTTCAGACGGAGGGTCACCGCATTCCTGTGCGCATCCAGCCCTTCTGCTGCGGCCATGATTTCGATCGTACTACCTATATTCTGCAAACCTTCTTTGGTCAGGCGCTGATAGGTGATCTTCTTAACGAAGCTATCCAGCGATACACCACTATAGGCAGTGGCATAACCATTGGTAGGCAGTGTATGGTTGGTACCAGAGGCATAGTCGCCCGCACTTTCAGGAGAGTAGTTACCCAGGAATACTGAACCGGCATTGATCACAGCATCTGCAATGGTGATATCATCCTGGCAGGCTACGATCAGGTGCTCAGGAGCATATGCATTCAGCAGGTCCATCGCTTCTTCGTTGTCACGTACCAGTATGATACGGCTGTTTTCCAGGGCTTTTGCAGCGATGTCTTTGCGGGGGAGTGCTGCCAGCTGTGCAGCTACCTGTTCCTGTACCCCTTTGATAATAGATGGAGTCGTAGTCACGAGCAATACCTGGCTGTCAGCACCATGTTCTGCCTGTGACAGCAGATCTGCGGCTACGAATGCAGGTACGCAGGTTTCATCTGCCAGCACGGCTACTTCTGAAGGGCCTGCAGGCATATCGATCGCTACCCCATCTTTGTTGATGAGCTGTTTAGCACAGGTTACGTACTGGTTTCCCGGACCAAAGATCTTGTGTACACGGGGCACACTTTCAGTACCATACGCCATTGCAGCTATTGCCTGTACCCCTCCGATCTTATATACGCGGTCCAGTCCTACCTGCTCTGCGGCATAGAGCACCGCAGGGTGCACTTCACCTTTAGCATTGGAAGGCGTGCAGAGGATGATTTCTTTACATCCTGCTATCACAGCCGGGATGCCCAGCATGAGAATAGTAGAGAACAGCGGTGCTGAACCACCGGGAATGTATAATCCTACTTTCTCTATGGCCACCGGTTTGCGCCAGCATTGTACACCGGGCATGGTTTCAATCACCTTGCCGGTTTCATGCTGTGCTTTGTGGAAAACTTCTATATTTTGTTTTGCCTGTAAGATGGCTTTTTTCAGTGCAGGATCGAGGCTGGCTGCAGCCTGTACAAACTCCGCAGGAGTAACTGCCAGGGCTTCCAGCTGTACCTTATCAAATTGCTGCGCATATTTGCGAACAGCTGCATCTCCATTCTGTCGCACATCTGCGAGGATATTGCCTACACTGGTTTCCAGTGCAGTATTGTCAAATACCGGGCGGCGCAGCAGCTCCGGCCATTGTGAACGTTCTGGATATTCGAATACCAACATATGTCAGCGATATTAAATGATCATCTTTTCAATTGGAACTACAAGGATACCCTGGGCACCTGCTTCTTTCAGGCTTTCAATGATATCCCAGAAATCATTTTCGTTCAGCACAGAGTGTACTGAGCTCCAGCCTTCTTCTGCCAGTGGCAGTACGGTAGGGCTCTTCATACCTGGCAGCAGGGAGATGATTTCCTTCAGTTTATTGTTCGGTGCATTCAGCAGGATGTACTTGTTGTTCTTTGCTTTCTTCACGGCCTGGATGCGGAATTGCAGTTTGCGGAGAATGGCTTCCTGCTCCGGCGTGAGTTTATCATTAGAGATAAGCACTGCCTCTGATTTCAGGATCACTTCTACTTCTTTCAAACCATTCATAAACAGGGTGGAACCACTGCTTACCAGGTCGCAGATAGCGTCTGCCAGGCCAATACCGGGCGCGATTTCTACGGAACCACTGATTTCATGAATGTCTGCAGTCAGGCCATGTTCCTTCAGGAACTTCTCGAGGATCACAGGATAGCTGGTAGCAATGCGCAGCTTGTCCATGTCTTTTACACCCTTATAGTCCACTGATTTGGCAACAGCAAGGGAGAGACGGCATTTGCCAAAACCCAGCTTCTCTACTGTTCTTACAGGGCGGTTCTTTTCCAATACCACGTTTTCACCTACAATACCCAGATCGGCTACGCCATCTTCCACGTATTGCGGAATATCATCATCGCGCAGGAAGAATACTTCCAGCGGGAAGTTAGTGGCTTCTGTTTTCAGCTTATTAACACCATTGTTGATGTCGATACCGCATTCTTTCAACAGCTTGATGGAATCGTCGTGTAAACGTCCTGATTTCTGAATGGCAATTCTCAGTTTCATGTTCTTGTTAATGTTCCGTGAAAACAAAAAAGGGGCTTACCGTTTGGTAAGCCCCTGATAATGTTCTAATATTTTAATAGTACATATTATCATCCCAGCCTACCTGCTTGGTAAGAAATGATGGTGATGATGTGTATGTACGTTTGCGTTCATGTTCAGTTTGAAATAACGATGCGAAGGTAGGAAGTATTTTTTTAAATAAAATCAAAATTTTAGCCACTCTTTTGAATCATTTCAAATAGCAGGCATTTATAGGGGTAAACCGGGGTTAAACAGCAAATAACCCGCAGATATCCCGCCTCTTTAAAGAGGCGGCTTATAGGCGGCTTATAGGCGGGATATCTGCGGGTTATCTGCGGGTTATCTCCCTTTTTGAAGCGAAAATAAAAGGGCCGGCTATAGTAGCCGACCCTTTTAAGGACTAAATTATACCTGGCGGTATTTATTAAGGTACTAATGTAAAGTCAGCAGATTTCGTATCACGGCTGTTACCACCCACGAATACGGAGAAATCACCTGGTTCAGCCACATATTTCAGGTCTGAGTTATAGAACTTCAGGTCATTTACAGTCAGTTCAAATGTAACTGTCTGATTTTCACCTTTCTTCAGGGAGATCTTTTTAAAGTTTCTCAGTTCCTTTACCGGGCGGGTCACACTTGCCACCTTGTCACGGATGTACAGCTGTACTACCTCTTCCCCATCATAATTGCCACTGTTTGTAACCGCTACGCTTACTTTCACACTGCCGGTAGCAGCTGCTTTCAACTGGGTTTTATCCAGCTGTACAGGGCCATAAGTGAATTTGGTATAGCTCAGGCCATAACCAAAGGGATATAATGGTTCGTTGGTGATATCCAGGTATTTAGTTGAATACTTATTGTTTGGATCTTCCGGACGACCCGTATTCTTATGATTGTAGTAGATAGGCACCTGACCTACGCTGCGTGGGAAGGTCATGGTCAGCTTACCAGCCGGGTTATAATCCCCAAACAGTACGTCGGCAATGGAATTACCAGCTTCTGTACCCAGGAACCAGGTTTCCACGATGGCAGGGATATGGGCATCTTCCCACTCCAGGGTGAGCGGACGGCCATTCATCAGTACCAATACTACTGGTTTGCCGGTAGCATATACAGCTCTCAGCAGTTTTTCCTGGTTTTCAGGAATGCTGATATCAGAACGGCTGGCAGCTTCGCCACTCATACCACTGGATTCTCCCAGTGCCAGTACCACGATATCTGATTTTTGTGCCAGGGCCACTGCATCAGCCAGCATGCCTGCACTGTTAGCAGTATCTTCGGCTGTCAGGACCGCTTTCTGTAAAGCTCTTTTCAGCAGGGTCGTATCGCTGGTATAATGTGCACCTCGCAGGTAAGTCACATTGCCTGCGCCACCCAGTTTCTGTTTGATACCTTCCAGCAGGGTGACTGATTTGGTATAGTCACCAGCGGCAGACCAGTTACCGATCATATCACGTTTGCTGTCTGCCAGGGGGCCGATCAGGGCAATTTTAGCCGCTTTCTTCAGCGGCAGCAGTTCGTCCTGGTTTTTCAGCAGCACAATAGAACGGGCACCGATTTCACGGGCAGTAGCACGGCTTTCCGGTGTCAGGATCTCTTTTGCAGGTCTGCTGTTGTCACAGTATAAATAAGGGTCTTTAAACAGACCCAGGTCATATTTAGCGGAGAGGATGCGGTATACGCAGGTATCGACCTGTGCAATGCTGAGCTTTTTATCAGCGATCAGTTTTGCCAGCTGCCTGGTATATACGCTACCCTGCATATCCATGTCTATGCCGGCTTTCAGCGCCAGTTCACCTACCTTGTATTCATCGCCTATCCCATGTGCCATCATTTCATTGATAGCAGTGTAGTCTGTCACCACGAAACCTTTGAAACCCCATTGTTTGCGCAACAGGTCCGTCATCAGCCATTTATTGGCAGTAGCAGGAATACCATCTATTTCATTGAAAGAACTCATCACTGAAGCTACCCCTGCATCAACAGCTGCTTTATAAGGCGGCAGGTAGTACTCATACATTTTCTGACGGCCCATGTCTACAGTATTGTAGTCACGACCAGCTTCCACAGCGCCATAGAGTGCAAAGTGTTTTACGCAGGCCAGGATAGTGTTGTTCAGTGACAGGTTAGTACCCTGGTAACCTTTTACTTTCGCTTTGGCTACCTGTACACCATACCAGGTATCTTCACCCACCCCTTCGGCTACACGGCCCCAGCGGGGGTCGCGTGCAATGTCTACCATTGGGGAATATGTCCAATGCAGACCATCCGCGCTGGCCTCTACAGCAGCAATGCGGGCACTCTTTTCCATGAGGGCCAGATCCCAGGTACAAGCCTCTCCCAATGGAATAGGGAAAATGGTCTTGTGACCATGAATTACGTCATATCCGAATAACAAAGGAATTTTAAGACGGGTTTTCATTGCCAGGTCCTGTAACTGACGGGTATACTGCGGAGTGTAGGCATTGAAGATAGACCCACAACGGCCCTCTTCAATATCTTTCTTGTAACCCGCATTCATAAACGGGCCGGTAACGTCCATTTCGCTGGTGAGCAGGTTCAGCTGCCCGATCTTTTCTTCCAGCGTCATTTTTTTGATCAGGTTATTAATAAACGCCTGTTTACCATTCTGATTATTCTTCGTTTGTGCAGTTGCACCGCCTGCTAAGCAGAGTGCTAGCAAGCCGGCAAGGATTCGTTTACGGCTGTTCATAACATGTGTGTTTTTAGTTCGTATCAGAACCGCGAAGATACAAAAATGGCAATGGTCTTATCATGATAAAAGTTAGCATCGTGGCTTTTGCTTATAATGTAAGCGTTACGGCCTTCAACTGCTTTCCATGATATTTCTCGGCGTTATCAACGTATATATAAAATCCTGCCTTCCTGTAATTCCAGCTAACGGTGATCAAATGTCCGTGATAGGGAATATTGGATAGTTGAAACCATTTCCAGGGAAGCATAGGGTCAATGGTCAGCTTGTTATCCAGTGATGGCCGGATGCCCACCAGGTCGTTTATCACAAGATCACAGAACCCGGAATGGTTGTAATAACTGCTTCTTGGGTTATCTCCTTTTAGCCAATAGCCATTCTTTTCATCCTGGTACTCGCCTAAATAGGGAGCGCCGTTTTTTTGATGAGAACGGGCATAGGTCCGGAGCATTTCATAGTAGATAGCGGGTGTCATACCACCTTTATGTCTGTAATCACGCAGCAGGTTGGATAATGCCTTCAGGGTTTGTGTGGTGGCAAATGGCCACAGTGCTCCATCCCACTCACATCCACCGGTACCATGACTACGAAATAAGGGATGTCTTCTTTCTGCGGTGGTGATGCCCCAGGGCGCATTAAAACCAGCTGTATCAGTTAGTTGCTGCCAGGCGCGGGCATACATAGGTTTATCAGCAGGTAAATTGAAATACCAGGGAATGAAACCGATCTCTTCACGGGCATCAGAGAGGCCTCCTTTTGCCAGGCGTACTTTAAAAAAGCTGGCTGTGCGATCCCACATGCTATCTTCTGCCAGTGATTTGATCTTATCAGCATCAGCTGTATAGCTTTTTACAAGACTATCGTTACCTGCCACCTGTGCCATTGCCGCCATGGCCAGGGCATTGCCATACATGTAACTGTTGATGGTAGGGCGGATATGCTTTTCTTTCCTGCTGCCACTGATAGATTCTTCCATTCCATCTTTTACATCGAACTGCCAGAATAAACCGCCGGGCAGGCGCTTTTCTTTTTCCCATAAATGATAATCGGCATCCATGTACGGAAGCAGTTGTACCGCCATACCAGGGTCTCCATGCACCTTTATGTTTTCCAGCACCGCCCATTCTGCCCAGCTGCTGAACTGGTGAAACTTAGGTGTCTTTTGCTGTGCATCGGCCATGAACCAGTACCTGATATCCTGGTTGATATACTGTGTATCCCGCAGCCACCGGCCTTCATTGATGTGATGGCCCAGGGCACAACTCAGTGCATTGTACCTGCCGGCATGTTTGACCGGTAAAATGAATTCAGTAAATATGAAACCATCCGGTGTCTCCTTCAGGTGTTTCCTGAAAGTCCACCAGCGGTAATAGTAGATCTTCTCTATGATGGTATCCGGGCATTCCAGTAAAGGAATGTTTTTGTTGAGCCATTCATAAGCCTGTGCATTATTCACATAGTTCTGCGCGGTTTCACTATCAGCTGCATTGAACTGGTTCACATAATCTTTTAGTGTTCGCTGGCTGTAGGCATTTACTCCTAAGAGGACAAAGATGACAAAAATTAAAGACGTTCGTTTGGATCCCACTCTTTCAGAATTTTAGTGATAGTAATGGCTTTGGCCTCCTGCTTAGTTAATTGTTTTGACCAGCTCACCCGCTGCGTGGTGACTGCGCCGGGGCCAATATTGTCATATTCCCTGTACCTGGCAGTCTGTTCATTTTCTGCCTTATCCCAGTTATGCCAGCCGGCGGGCAGAATATGTTTTCCCAGGCTGCAATTCATAAACAGGGTAGCGGCATAAGGTCGCCATGGCCGGCCCAGGTAAACTTTTGTAGCGGTATCAGCAGCGAATAAGTTGCAATGCATGAATACGAAACCAAATGGCTGGCTGAGGGTGGTAGAAGCGGCGGTGATGTAGGAGTTTCTTTTACTGAAGATGTTGCAGTCTTTAAATACAACGGTGGCTGCACCAAAGATAAAATCGGTCGTTCCTTCTATATAACAACTATCATAAAACTGCCGGCTGTCTTCTTTCCCGGCATACAGGGTATCCTGGTTGCCCAGCAGTTTACAATTCCTGAAGATACAGCGGTCTCCTTCCACATGGAGGGCTACTGCCTGCCCTACCTGTCCAGATGCATTCTCAATGGTGAGATTCTGGAGGATCACATCGTTGCCCTGCACTAATACGGTATAGGAGGTAAAGGTGCCGAACTTGTCTCTGCCATTACTATCCCTGCCGCCGGGATATGGTTTGCCTGAAAAGTCGCTATTGGTGATGATGGTGCTATCCCTGGACTCCCCAATTAGTGTGATTCCTGTCTTCCAGGAGGGGATGACCAGCTTTTCATGATAAGTTCCTTTCTTAATAAAAATGGTTACCCGCCAGTATTGAAAATCCCGCACGGCGTTCACCGCATCCTGGATATTGGAGAAGTCGCCTGTGCCATCGTGGGCTACTACTAACAATTTCTTCTCCTGTGCGGTGCCTGAAAACGAGGTGAGGAGCAGGCATAAATAAATAAGATACTTCATAACAGGAATTTATAGCAGGCGGAAGCTATAAAAATCCCCTTATAACACGAAGGTTTATTTACGCAATCGTTACCGGAAAAAAATACAGTCTTTTATGTAATTTTATCGTCGATGCACCACCCGGATGACATAGCATTAGTGAACAAGCTGGCGAGCAATGATGAAGTGGCTTTTGAAGCGCTCTTCCACAGATATAAGGATAAATTATACTCATTCCTCCTGCACCTTGGCAACTCACCTACAGCTGCTGAAGACGTTCTACAGGACGTGTTTATGAAGTTATGGACGCGCCGTGCCCAGCTGGGTGAAATCGAAAATTTCAATGCATATTTGTTTCGTATGGCTGCCAATCAGGCTATTAACCTGATGCGCAGGCAAAGCCGTGAAATAAAGATCCTCGATGAGTTGCAATTATATACCATTGATGAAAACGGTACTGCCCAGGCCATGTCGGAGAAGGAAGTGCAGGAGGTATTGGCCAAAGCGCTGGCCACCCTGCCGCAACAGCAATATAAAGTGTTTATGCTTAGCCGTGAGCACGGACTCAAATATGAGGAAATAGCAAATGAAATGGGCATTTCGGCTGCGACCGTTCGTAATCATATGGTACAGGCGCTCAAAAAGATCAGAACGTACCTGGAGTCTTCACATATTATCAGTATTATTTATCTGTACATCATACTCGCTGAGAAAATTAAATAAGCATTGTTCCTTAGAACTCCCTCTTTAAAAAAAAGTTAATTTTTTTTTCGGATTGACTAGACCGAAACTTCCAGTTGTTTGTCTTATAGGCAGGGGACGAACTTTTTGTAAAGAAAAACAGCCAAATGTCGATTGACAGGATCACAGCATTATTGGAGAAATTAACCTCCAACACCTGCACCTGGCAGGAGAAAAAAGAGCTATTCGCGCTGATTGACAGCGTGGATGATCCGCAGCTAAAAGCTGTGCTGGAAGCTGCATGGCAAAAATATAATGAGCCGGTTCATAACCTATCCGACGCCACTTCAAGAGTCATTCTCAGCAACATTCTGAAAAAGGATAAGCCAACCAGGGTCCTATCTATTCGTAAGTGGCGCGTTGCGGCTGTAGCGGCCGCAGCTGCGCTTCTCATCGGCTTCAGCATTTACAAATTTACCGGGGCTCCATCCACTACAGCGCCAGCTATTGCCATCGTATCAGACATTAAAGCCCCTGCCATTCACAAGGCCACCATCACATTATCTAATGGACAACAGGTGCCGGCAGACAGTATTGCCAACGGGCAGCTTGTCATGCAGGGGCAGACTAAGGTGATCAGGTTATCCAACGGGGAGATCGTTTACCAGGCACAGGGACAACACAACGAAATTATACTCAATACGCTTACGAATCCAAAGGGAAGCCAGGTGGCTTCCATCACATTATCTGACGGTAGCCATGTATGGCTCAATGCAGGTTCTACACTCACTTACCCTGTTGCTTTTTCAGGCAAGGAAAGGAAGGTGACTGTAACAGGGGAAGCCTACTTTGAAGTAGCCCCTGCAGGTGACCACAAAATTCCTTTTTTAGTAAATATTAAAACCAACCAAAGAGATAGCAGTCTTGTTACTGTGCTGGGTACGCATTTCAATATCAAAGCTTATGAAGATGAGGCAGATACAAGGGTAACCTTACTACAGGGAAGCGTTCAGGTAGATCACCTGCAGCAGGGCCTCCGGATTGTGCCCGGGCAACAGGCCAGGTATGCTGAAGGAAAACAAATCCTGGTCAGCACGGCAGCGTCTGTAGATGATGTTGTAGCCTGGAAGGAAGGGTTCTTTGCCTACCAGAACAGTAACATGAGCCAGGTATTGCGCGATGTGGCACGCTGGTACGACATTGATGTCGTATATACCGGCAACAAAGTGCCGAACGACACCTTTACAGGTGAAATACCGCGTACTGTTACATTGACGGAGCTATTACAAATATTAAAGATGAGCCGGGTAAATTTCCGGATAGAAGGCAGACAGCTTACTGTATTGAATTAATCATACACCACCTTATACCAGGATCATGTGAATAGACATAAAAACGCCCCGAATGAGGGTTCGGGGCGCGGAAATCTAAGTCACTTATCATAAATAGTCAAGCCAGACTAACTTATTTCATTACCGTCTGAACGGAGTTCATCCGGGAGGACTTAAATCCAGCCAAATCTATGCTGTTAAATGCAAACGGCAAAACGTTGCCGTGTCTGTCATCAACCAAACTACTGTTGATTATGAAATTCACAGTCGTATTTGTATTGGCCGCTTGTTTACAGGTTAAGGCCAGCACGTATGCTCAGAATGTGTCATTGAATGTTCGAAACGCTTCCCTGGAGCTGGTATTTAAAGAATTTAAGAAGCAAACAGGGTACAACTTTTTTTACAATGATGCGATGGTCCGCACAGGTATTCTTGTGAGCGTAGACCTGAAATCAATGCCGCTTGAAGAGGCGATGAAACTCGCTTTGCGCGATCAGCCGCTTACCTTTTCTATCGTCAATAAGACGGTCGTACTGAAGGATAAGCCATTTCAGCCGGATTTTACCGCCTTACCTGCACCACCTGAAGAGTTGCATGGCCGCGTAGCGGATTCCCTTGGGAATATCCTGATTGGAGCCACTGTACGCGTAAAAGGTACCAAAGAAGTCGTGATGACTGATGGTAACGGTAATTTTGTGCTTAAGAATGTAGAAGACAAACAAACACTGGTTGTCTCCTTTACAGGTTATGTAACCAAAGAGGTACCTGTAAAAGAAGGTAATAACAGGGTTTACCTGATCAGGTTGTCCCGCTCCACCAACCCCCTGGATGAGGTCCAGGTGATCGCATATGGTACAAACACCCGGCGTTATGACGTGGGTGATGTTGCGACCATCAATGCAGCAGATATCAAGAGCTCAGGTGCTACCAACGTTGTAGGTGCCCTCAATGGCCGTATACCTGGTCTGGAAGTAAGTATATTCAATGGTGTACCGGGTTCAAGACCAATCCTTCAGGCCAGGGGCCAGAATACACTGTCCAATTCTGCAAGTGTCACTCCTTACGATCAGCCCCTCATTCTCATAGATGGTATTCCATTGCCTACGCAGAACAATGATATCTCCATGCTGCTGAACAGCTTCAACTCCGGTCCGGGGGCGACAGGCTTCAGTGCAATGAATGGCCTGAATCCGGCAGATATCGAAAGTATCAGCGTACTGAAAGATGCCGATGCTACCTCCATCTATGGTTCACAGGGTGCGAACGGTGTCGTGGTGATCACTACCAAAAAAGGTAAGCCAGGCAGAAACGCGGTGAATGTAACGGTGACAACCGGTCCAAGCAAGCTTTCCCGCAGACTGGATATGATGGATACACAGCAATACCTGCGTATGCGTCATCAGGCTATCACCATGGATAGTATTACGACTTTCCCTTCAGATCAGAGTTATTTCAGAGACCTTTTCTTATATGATACTACCATGTATACCGACTTTATGAAGGAATACTTTGGTGGTACTGCAAATAGTACGGATGCACACCTCAGCATGTCAGGAGGATCCGGAAATAGTACCTACTGGGTATCTGCCGGTTATACCAGGCAATCCTACAATATGCCGGGCAACTTCTCGGACAAACGCTACACCCTGCATAGTGCACTGAGCACCCACTCCTCCAACAACAAGATCAGGGCTAATTTCGGCAGTGATGTCTCTTATGATGTCAATAATGCACCAGGTAGTCCTGCGCTGGGTAAGGCGATGATGACAGTTCCTAATCATCCGTCTATGCTGGATGCAAATGGCAACCTTGTATGGATCTATAAAGGACAGGATGTAAGTTCTGACCAGTTACTGGCTGAGACAAAAAAGCCATTCAATATTGAAAACTACATGTTCAATAACTATCTCCGTTTAAACTACGAGGTAATTCCCGGATTGAACATTGCAGCCAATGCAGGTTGGGCATTGACCCTCTCCAGGCAATATAGCGCTACGCCACTGGCTGCCGTGAAACCTGGTAATGGTACAACCGGTAGCGCCGGCTTTGGCCAGAGCAATGACCAGACCATCAACCTGGAGCCACAGGTAGATTACAGGAAGACCGTAGGTGACGGTGAACTACAGGTATTGCTGGGCGGTACTTACAGAAAAGTAACGGGCACCTTTAGCCAACAGCTGGGGAGTGGTTATACAGACGATGGTTTGTTGAAAACTATTATGGCAGCAACTGCTGTCAGCTATTCAGATGGTGCTGATGTATCCAAATATGTAGCAGGATTTGGCCGTATTAACTATGTGTACAAGGAAAAATATATCGCCAACTTCACGGGTCGTCGTGATGGTTCCAGCAATTTCGGACCTGATCGCCGCTTTGGTAGCTTTGGCTCAATAGGACTTGGCTGGATCATCTCTGAAGAGAAATTCATGAAATCATTAAAACCCGTGCTGAGCTTTGTAAAACTCTCCGGTAACTATGGTACCAATGGCTCTGACGGTGTGGCTCCTTACAAGTATCAACCATTCTGGAAAGTAGGTTCCGCTACCAATACCCAGACTTTTGATGGTACCCGTCCGTATACAGCTAATAACCTTTATAATCCAACCTATAGCTGGGCATCCAAACATTCCATTAACCTGGGCCTGGACCTCGGCTTTATGGACGATAAGATCCTGGTAAACCTGGCTTATTACCGTTCCAGAACCGGTAACCAGCTGACAGCTTATACATTGCCTGCACAATCCGGTTTCAACAGCGTTGTGCAAAATATGGATGCTACCCTGCAGGATGCCGGCCTTGAATTGTCCATTACCTCCCGCAATATCACTACTAAGGATTTCAAATGGACAACCTCTTTCAACATCTCAGGCAACAGGAATAAACTGATTTCCTTCCCGGGTTTAGCTACCTCTGCTTATGCGGCTAATTACACAATCGGGAAATCTACTTCCAGGATCTATGGATTTAAATATGCAGGTGTGAACGATACAACTGGTGTGTTCCAGTATTACAAGGCAAATGGAACGATCACTTCTGCACCCCTGACTTCTAATATCAACAAGGGTGGAGATATGCAGCCAATTGCAAACGCACAGACAGATTTCTTTGGTGGGCTGAACAACTCCTTCACCTATAAGAACTGGAGCCTGTCCCTGTTCTTCAAATTCTCCAAAGCAATGACTAAGAACTACCTGGCAGGTCTCAGTTATGCATCTCCGTTACCAGGTGGACAGATCAACCTCCCTTCATTTATGGAGAATATGTTCTGGACCAAACCAGGTGATCAGGGCAAATTAATGCGTTTGACAACAGGTTATTATGGTGCTGCCAGAAATGGACAGTTAGCACAACGCTATGGTAGCTATTTCACCAACTCTGATGCGGTGTATAGCAACAACTTCTACCTGCGTCTGAAAAGCGCGATGCTGTCTTATTCCCTGTCACCAACTACTGTAAAGAGACTGGGTATCCAGGGCTGTGCATTCAACATCACTGCGCAAAACCTGTTCACTATTACCAACTATAAGTTTGGTGATCCTGAAACACCGGGTTCTCTTTATTCAATACCTGTACAGCTGATCGTAACTGGTGGTTTCAGCCTGGATTTCTAATCGTTTAAAACGCATCTATCATGAAGAAAAATCTTTCTATATATACCATTGCAGCGGCGGCGCTGTTTGCAATGTCCTGTAACAAGCTGGTTGATATTCCGTCTCATCCGATCGATCAGATCTCAGAAAGCACCGTTTTTAGCGACAGTGCTGATATTATATCTGCTGTAGCAGGTGTTTATAACAACTTCAAAGCAAATGCTTCCAGTGGTACTATTGGCGCTACACAGGTAACTATTTATACTGGTTTGGCTGCAGATGAACTGAAATATTCCTATAGTTCTACCTATGTGAACAATGCCTACCTGGCAGATGATGGAACTGTAAGCGGTTTATGGAGTTCAGCATACACCAATCTTTACCAGATGAATGCCTGCATAGCCGGCATCAGCGCTACGAAAGCTATCAGTGACTCCCTGAAGCGTGCACTTGTAGCTGAGGTAAAATTTGACCGTGCCTTTTATTACTTCCAGATGGTAAACCTTTGGGGTGGTGTGCCGCTGGTGACAGTCACTGATTACAATGTGACTGCTACCCAGCCAAGAGTAAGTGTAGATGAAGTGTATAAATTGATCCAGACAGATCTGGCAGAAGCCCGCTCCGTACTTCAGCCAAAATATCCGTCTATTGCCGGTACCAGGTACCGTCCTAACCTGTACACAGCAATGGCACTTTCTGCCAAGGTATTCTTATACCGCCAGCAATGGGATAGTGCAGCACTGATGGTGAACCAGATCTTAGCATCCGGTCTCTATTCCCTGGCAAGTACACCCACTACGGTATTCTACCAGACCAGCAATGAAAGCATCTGGGCCCTGCCAGGTAGTAATGTAAATACATCCAGCACAAACTTCCAGACAGGAGAAGGCTATATCCTACTGCCATCTTCTATCTACTCAGCACCTGCTTACCAGGTTAATCCCATCCTGGTGAATGCATTTGAACAAAATGACCTTCGTAAGGCGACCTGGATCACGCAAGCAACATTGTATGGAACGACTTACAATTACCCTACAAAATATAAGAACAGGTTATACGACGCTGCTAACAGGGAAGTATATGTGATGTTCCGTCTTGCTGATATGTACCTGGTACTTGCAGAAGCACAGGCACACCTGGGTGCCTATTCAGATGCGATCACAAATCTGAACATTGTACGTACAAGGGCAGGCCTCGGTGGCTATACCGGTAGTAACGATGACCTGCTGGCTGCTATCTACCACGAACGCCAGGTAGAAATGGCATTCGAGTGGGGTAACCGCTGGTATGACCTGAAGCGTACCGGTACCATTGACGCCGTACTGGGTGCTGAGAAAACTACCTGGAAAAAGGAAGCAGCCCTGTTCCCGATCCCGGTAGGACAGATCCAGCTGAATCCGAATCTAACACAGAATGACGGTTACTAATAAATAACAAAACTCAAACAAATCATGCTAAAATGCCAACGTTCAGCGATGGCCATCGCCATAGGGGTTTCTCTTATGGCGGTGACCACCGTTCATGGTCAGATCTTTAGACACAAAAAGAAACAACCCGCAGCCGCACAGAAAAGCGCCACACCTTCTGACACGACGAAAAAATCAGGTCCCTCTCCCGTAAAACCATACAAGGACGTAATTACGGCTGACATGAAATCTACCAAAGGTTTCATCACTGTACACCAGAAAGAAGATAAGTATTTCTTCGAAGTGCCGAATAAAATGATGGGCAGAGACATCCTGATCGTTAGCCGTATTTCAAAAGCATCTGCTGAAATGCGCAATGGTAGCTCAGGATACGCCGGTGATCAGATTGGTGAAACTGTTTTCCGTTTCGAACCCGGTCCTTCTAAAAAATTATTATTACGCCGGATCTCTTTCAGAGAATATAGTGCAGACAGTTCACAGGCTATGTTTGCCAGCGTTCAGAAGAACAATGTACAGGCAATTGCCATGGCATGGCCTATCGCTGCGTACTCACCAGATTCCAGTGGCGTTGTATTCGACGCGACTGAATTTGTCAACAGCGACAATGAAGTGCTGTACTTCCAGAGCAAAAAACTGAAAGACAGAGCAGGCATGGGCGGACAGGTGAATGATCGCAGCTTTGTAGATTATGTACGTGCTTTCAACTCAAATGTAGAAGTACATACTGTAAAGACTTACAATGCAGGCCTGAACCCTACCTCTTCTTCCTATACCGTAGAACTGAACTCTTCTATGGTATTGCTGCCTGAAAAGCCAATGAGGGCAAGGGCCATGGATGGCCGCGTAGGTTACTTCGCCGTAGGTTATATTGACTACGATGCAGATCCACAGGGTGTAAAACAACAGATCTATGTAAAACGCTGGAGACTGGAACCTAAACCTGAAGATGTAGAGAAATACAAACGTGGTGAAATGGTAGAACCAGCTAAACCAATTGTATACTACATCGATCCTACCACCCCTAAGAAATGGGTACCCTACCTGATGCAGGGTGTGAACGACTGGCAGAAAGCCTTTGAAAAGATCGGTTTCAAAAATGCAGTATATGCACGCATCGCTCCTACCAAAGAAGAAGACAGCACCTGGAGCATCGACGATGCCACCCACTCTGCTATCATCTATCGCCCTTCTGTGATTGCCAATGCCATGGGCCCAAGCGTATCTGACCCACGCAGCGGTGAGATCATTGAAAGCCATATCTTCTGGTATCACAACGTAATGAGCCTGCTGCAACGCTGGTATATGGCACAATGCGGTGCTGTTGATCCCCGTGCACTGAGCAATGAACTGCCGGATTCACTGATGGGGCAACTCATCCGTTTCGTATCTTCTCACGAAGTAGGTCACACACTGGGCCTGCTGCACAACTTCGGCTCCAGCTCTACTGTACCAGTTGAGAAACTGCGCGACAAAGCATGGGTGGAAGCACATGGCCACACCCCTTCTATCATGGACTATGCACGTTTCAACTACGTAGCACAGCCTGAAGATCATATTGGCGAAGCAGGATTATTCCCACGCATTAATGACTACGACATGTGGGCGATTAAGTGGGGATATGATATGCATAACGAATACAAAACTATTGCTGAAGAAAAAGTAGCGCTGTCTAAAATGGTGAGCGATAGCCTGGCTGCCAACCACCGCCTGTACTTTGGCAGTGAAGTAAACTTCACAGATGCACGTTGCCAGAACGAAGACCTGGGTGATGATGCAGTGAAAGCGGGTGAATATGGTATCAAAAATCTGAAAAGATTAATGCCGGGTGTGCTGAGCTGGGCTGGCGAAAAAGGTGAAGATTTTGATAAGCCAATGGAGCAGATCAAAACCCTGTACAGCCAGTTCTTCATGTATGTAGGTCACGCTATGGCCAATATCGGCAGCGTTTATGTAACTGAAAACATGGTAGGCGATGCTGCTAAGAGCAACATTGAGCCAGCTCCATATGAGAAACAGAAAGCTGCGATGGCATTCATCAACAAGCAACTGTTTGAAACGCCAACCTGGATGTACAGCGAACTGCTGGACAGAACTACACTGAACTTCCCTACTGAGATCAGCGAAGCTCAGCGCGATATGCTGAATGCGATCCTGGGCCGTGCACGTTTCAGCCGTCTCTTATGGTCTGAACAGGTGTATGCAGCTAAGAATCATGTAAAGGTATATACGCTGACAGAAATGTTTGAAGACCTGAATAAAGGTATCTTCTCTGAAGCGTATGCTGGTAAGAATGTAGATCTGTACCGTCGTGCTTTGCAGAAAAGTTATGTGGCAAGACTGATGCAGCAGGTATATGCTAATCAGGGCGAAGGTAATATCAGTGACCAGGTCATGCCATTTGGTTTCAACTTTGACAAGTCAGACGAAAGAGCACTTGTAAAAGAAAACATGCTGGCTATCCTGGCACTTTGTAAAAAACAGGCCGCTAATGCAGGACTGGACAAGCTGACAAAACTGCACTATAATGATCTGGTAACAAGGATCAATGCACAGTTAGCCGCAGAAAAACAAGGATTGATAAAGTAAAGATAGAATGAACGCAACCCCAGCTATCCTGGGAAACCCTATGTAAAAAAAACGCCTGCTTTCGCAGGCGTTTTTCTATTTGGGAGCATGTATTATTTCCATTCTTCGTTCTGTGTAAGATTCTTGTTCGCATCCAGTTCATTTTGTGGCAGTGGCCAGGTGTAGTACTTCGTCGTAAAGGTAATACCCTGGATATTTGCCTTGCTGGTAGCATCTACAAATACATTGTTTGGCAGATCATACATCATGTGTGTACGCTGGATATCAAAGTAAGCTTTGTCTTCGAACGCCAGTTCATGATATCGCTCCTTCCATACCTGCTGGCGAAAATCGGCCTTGCTCAGACCAGACAATGCTGACAGGTTAGCTCTTGCACGAATGGCATTGATCTGTGCATATGCTTTTTCTGTAGGTCCACTCACTTCATTGCTGGCTTCTGCATAGATCAGCATGATCTCAGGCAGGCGGAACAGGGTCCAGTTCTCATCAGAGTTAGCATCACCGGTGCTTGGGTTAGCCGCTTCCTCCAACCAGTATTTATAGAGTGCATATTCACCAAAGTCTCTGCCATTGTAATTGGTAAAGAAGAATTGTTTTTCTTCTGTACGTTTATCCCCTGTTTCGTAAGATGCTACGAACTGGTTGTATGGCATGAGTGCACCATATTCATCACCGAATTTAGAGATCCCGATCTTTTCTGGAATAATCAGGCGGGCAATATTGTTGGAAATGATACTTCCTGAATATTGCACCTGCATAATGAACTCACTACCGTTTTTATGCGCCCTGTCATGCAGGTAAGCATAGCTGGTAAACAGTTGATAGCCACCTCCGTCTATCACTTCAGCTGCCTTATCAGCAGCCAGCTGGTAGTAAGAAGTACCTTTCTGTAATGGGTAGCCTGCCATGGTAAGGTATACGCTGGACAGCAAAGATTTTGCTGCCATGATAGATGCACGGCCTGTAATATTGGTAGTAGCCATTTTAGATGATTCTGCAGCCTGCAGATCTTTTACGATCTGGTCGTATATTGCTGCAGTAGCAGTGCGGCTTGGGTACAGTTCCGGGCTGGTGGCGCTAACCCCTTGCAGTACCAATGGTACATCGCCATATAATCTTACCAACTGGTAGTAATAGAAAGCACGCAGGAAGTATAACTGCCCCATCAGGTTGCTCTTCTGGGTTTCATCCATGCTTACATCAGGAATGTGCTGGATGGCCACATTACAGTTGGAAATACCATTGTAAAAACCTTTCCATACAGACATGAATACAGGATCGCTGGTACCGGCTGTATGTTTGATCATACTACTGTTGTAGGTACTCTGACCCAGTGTTTTAGCATGTCCTACCAGCATTTCCATAGAGATCCATGGGGTTTCACCATAGCCATCCCCATTCTGGAATACTCTCAGTTGTTCGTAAGCACCATCTACGGCTGACTGTGCCTGGGTAGCATTTTTATAGTAGTTATCCATCGTAATGGAAGATGGATTCTTTTCTTCGAGGAATTTACTACAGCCTGTCATTCCCATCAGGGAGAGGCTCAATAAAACGATTATACTGCGGTTCATAATGTTCATTTAAGAGGTCAGTGATTAGAAAGTAACATTCAGGCCCAGCATGACAGTTCTTGCTTTAGGATAGTCATGGAACTGCATACCCTGTGCAAAGGTGTCATCCCAGGTGGTTGTTTCCGGATCATAACCTGTGTATTTGGTAATCAGGAAGAAGTTCTGTGCAGCTACATATACACGTGCATTTCCTACACCTATTCTCTTACAGGCAGCTTCTGCCAGGTTATAACCAAAGGAAATATTCTTACCCCTGATGAATGAACCATTCTCTACTTTGTGATTATCCAGCTTACTGGTGTAACCGGCAGCCGTAGGCCTGATCTGTGCGATCGGCGTATTCTGGTGCTCAGGCGTCCATGCATTCAGCACGGTTGAGAAGCTGTTTGCAATACCGGTCCTGTCTTCAGAAGAGTGTTCTGCCAGTTTGAATACATCATTACCATAGGAATATTGTAATTCCAGCAGGAAGTCAAATTGCTTGTAACGTACACTGTTGGAGAATGTACCATACCAGTCAGGAATACCTTTACCAATGATGGTGCGGTCCCGGCTGTTAATCTGGCCGTCGTCGTTCATATCTTTGAACTTCAGGTCACCTGGTTTAGCGCCATACTTCGCAGCCTGTGTTGCTTCAGCAGTGCTCCAGGTACCTTCACGCACATAACCATAGAAGGAGCTTACTGATTTACCCACACGCAGGATGTTGGTATAATCCAGGAAATTAGGGTTCATGAAGATGTCTTCGTTATTGCTGCCCAGTGCAGTGATCTTGTTCTTCAGTGTGGAGAAGTTGAGCGTAGAATTCCAGGAGAAGTTTTTACGATCAATGTTCACCGTATTCAGACTGAATTCGAAACCGGAGTTCTGCAGGCTACCAATGTTACGGGTCAGCGTAGCATAACCGCTGGAAGCAGGAACCGGTGCATCGAGCAGGAGATCTTTGGTATTCTTTTTATAATAGTCAGCAGCGATGTTCACACGGCTGTTGAACAGGGAGAGGTCAAAGCCCACGTCCACCTGTTTGGTCTTTTCCCATTTCAGGTCCGGGTTTGCCATGGTGCTGATTACAGTACCGGCAGCACGGGTACCGTTGAAGATCAGGGTATTGGAAGTCATGTTTGCCAGTGACTTGTACTGACCAATTTCGGAGTTACCGGTCAGACCATAGCTCGCACGCAGTTTCAGGTTATTAACAGTTGGGTTGTCTTTCAGGAAAGGCTCTTCAGACAAACGCCAGCCTAATGCTGCAGATGGGAAGAAGGCAAACTTATTGTCCGCACCAAAACGGGAACTACCATCATAACGGCCTGTGAATGTCACCAGGTAACGATCTTTGAATGCATAGTTTGCCCTGGCGAAAAATGATGCCATGGCCCATGAGTAAGCTTCAGAAGAGGGCGTATTTACCGTAGAAGCAGAACCCAGGTTATTCCAGCCATAGTAGTCGTCACTCAGGCTTTGTACAGCTACTACATCTTTCAGGTAGTTCAATTTTTGTATTTCCTGACCTACAGTAGCACTGACACGATGATCTTTACCGATTGTCTTATTGTAGGTGAAGTGGTTTTCCCACTGGTAGAAAGTAGAGTGATAAGAGGTGATTTCAGCATAGTTCTTACCATATTCATTTGCCAGGTTAGAGAGCGTGCTATTGAAATAAGGATCGTATTCATCACGCACGTTGGCACCGAATGTACTGGTAAATACCAGGTCTTTGTATAGCTGGATATTAGCATATACGTTACCGTTAAAGACATTATTATTATACTGACGCCTGTCTTCGTACAACTGTGACAGTGGGTTATCACCTGATTCCATTCCTTCATAATCTCCTCTTTTACCGTAGGTGCCATTAGGATATTTGAAAGGAACGATCGGGATCATTTCGATCATCTGGCGGGTTACGTTGTTGCCACCGGTGGTTGCATCCTGTCTTTTTTCTTTGTTTACCACGTAACCGATAGTACCACCTACTTTCAGCCAGTCATTCATCTGGCGGTCCATAGTAGCGCGGGCAGTATATCTTTTTGCATAAGATTCTTTAATCACCCCCTGTTCGTCATTATAGCCCAGGTATAAACCATAAGTAGACTTTTCGTCGCCACCTGAGAAAGAGAGGTTATGACCCTGGCTGATAGCGGTGCGTGTTACGGCATCCTGCCAGTCTACATCGTAGAGTGGATTCAGGTTGGAGTCGAAGAGGGTACCGATATATTGTGCACGCTTCACTTTAGGATCTTTGTATGCGCCATTTGCGAAACCGGTAGGATCGAATTTGGCTGCATTGGCATAAGCCAGGTCTTCTGTAGCCAGGAACTCTTTTGAGTTCAGTACATCCTGTTTGCGGGCCATTTTACCGGCACTTACATAACCGCTGTAGTTAACTACACCACCTTTCTTACTACCTTTTTTAGTAGTGATCATAATTACACCGTTCGCACCACGGGTACCATAGATAGCGGTAGCAGATGCATCCTTGAGGATGTCCATGCTTTCGATATCGTTCGGGTTAATGGTAGAGATGTCAGAAGGGTATACGATACCATCTACTACATACAGCGGATCGTTGGTAGCTTTGATGGAACCAAAACCACGGATACGTACGCTGGTACGGCCACCAGGGCGGCCGGAGTTAGTATTTACGGCTACCCCAGCTACTTTACCTGCCATGGCCTGTTGCAGGGTGAGGGATGGTCTTTCCATCAACTCGTTTGCATTTACGCTACCCACACTACCGGTGAGGTCTGTACGTTTGGTAGTACCATAACCGACTACGACCACTTCGTTCAGATCGCTGGCGGATGAGGTTAATACAATATTAAAGTTTGTCTGATCCCCGACAGGTACTTCTTTGGTTTCCATACCTACATAACGTACTACCAATACAGCGCTGGAATTAGGCACTGCGATAGTGAACTGTCCTTTGTCGTCTGTGTACGCACCCGTGGTGGTGCCTTTTACCTGCACTGATACATTTGTGAGTGGTCCTTCCTTACCTGAGACCTGCCCTGTGACCTTCCTTTGCTGGGCCATCAGGGTGTGGAATTGCAGCATGGTTAACAGGAATAGCAATCCTGTACAACGCATGAAATGGTTGTTACGATTCATCATGGAACTATTTAGTATGTGATCTGATTACTCTTTTATGGACATATTATACAGCCCTGAACACCGTGGAGTGCCCGGGTCAATAAGTAAATCGTTTTAGTTTAGTTAAACAAAGATGGCTGTTACGTTTTTTGGTCCGACTACAATAAAGTTTTAAGTGAAAAAATTAACAATTGGATTAATCAATTACTACACACCGGATAAATGAAATACTACTCACTGGATTAATCAATAAATACCCATAACGTGATCTTGCATTACACAAGGTTGAGTAACAAATCTAAAAATTTTTTATTAACACGCGCTAACTTTTTATAATTTTTTTAACAGTGGCGAAAATGCGTCGGTTTTAATAAACGGAAAATGTGTACTCACCGGAACTTATTCTGATGACAGCCCTACCGTTTTCATATTGTGTGGGTTTGATTTTCTGACCGTTTTTTGAAATGCTTTGGGCGGAAGTAATGGGGAGCATTATACTCGCTTTTGTGTTTGATGGAATGCTTACATGTAAGGTAAAATGTTGATTCTTTAGTTCCCATTCACTGCGAATGATACCATCGGGAATGTGATAGCTTGCTTTTACGTGTGTGATATCACCTACTATTTCTGGTTTGATGACAATGTCGCGGTATGCGATGGAGCTGGCTGATTGCTGGATGCCGGCAAGGCCGTTGTAAAACCATTCTATGATATGGCCCAGCATGAGGTGATTGTTGGAAACTTCGGCAAGTGCGGGCCATGATTCTGTGAGTGCAGTAGCGCCTTTGGCGATCTGGTAACCATAGCCAGGCACATCGTTACGACAGTTCATATCATAAATAAGCTGAGAGGCGCCGCCTTCCTGCAAGGCTTGCACCAGGAAATGAAAACCGATATCGCCGGCAGTGAGTTTATTATTATTGTGAATAATGCTGTCGGTGAGGTTTTTAAATACGGCTGCTTTGTTTGTTTCATCTACGAGGCCGGTACAGAGGGGCATTGCCATGGCGGTTTGGCTGCCGGTGGCGTATACGTTGGTTTGTTTGTTAAAGAATTTATTGTTGAAAGCTGATTTGATATCGGCGGCCAGCGTACGGTAAGTGCCGGCATCTTTCTTTTTCAGCACAGCTGCCATATCTGCCATTAGCTTGCAATCATAATAATAGATGGCAGTAGCGGTGAGGTCTTTGGGGGTGAGTTGTGCAACACCGGGGCGGGCAGGGCCATAGTCGAACCAGTCGCCGAGACCATATGATAGGATATGATTGTTTGCTTTACTTTCTAAATAAGCAATATATCGCTGCATCATGGGGTAAGCCGTTTGCATCGTTCCGATATCCCCATACCATTTGTAGAGCAGCCATGGCAGGATCACACAGGCACTCCCCCATTCCGGAGAATCGCGAAAGCCAAAACCTTTATCATCGAAGAAAACATATTCGGGGGCAATGTCGGGAACGAGGCCTTCCGGGGTTTGTGCATCGATCATATCCCTGACTAGTTTTTGATAAAGAAGGCGCACATCGTAATTGAACTGGATAGAATTTCCCATGAGGTAATCCTGTTCCAGCCAGCCAAGTTTTTCTCGGTGCGGGCAGTCCGTAGCTACACTTTGCAGATTACTTTTGATGGCCCATTTGACCAGGTCGTAGATCTGGTTGAATAAGGGATTGGAGCAGGTAAAGCTGCCATTTTCAGGAGAAGAGTTCCGGTTGTGCAATAATTTCAGGTCAATGATCTGATCCGGCCTGGCACCTTCTACCTGTACATAGCGAAAACCTGTGTAGGTAAAGCGGGGCTGCCATTCTTCGACCTGATTGCCTTTCAGGGTATAACTGTAGTAATAAGGTTTGCCGGTAGCCCGCTGGTTTGCAAGACCGGTGGATGTTAATAATTCAGCAGGGATTAACTGGATGGTTTGCCCTTTGTGACCTTTTATCTTTAAAGAGATGATGCCGGATGCGTTCTGACCAAAATCGTAGACATTGTTATGGACAGATTTGACAGGGATGGATTCCGCAAGTGTGACCGGGTAGTCTTTTTCTTCTTCCAGTGTACCTTTGGGCGCTTTAACCACTAAGGCATTTTGCCAGCTTTGATCATCAAATCCCGGGCAATCCCAGCCATCCTGCTCCAGCCGGGCATCGTAGTCTTCACCACCGTAGATGCTGGTATAAGTAACAGGTGAGGGAGCTGTTTTCCAGCTTTGGTCAGAGACGATCGTTGTCCTGCTACCATCCAGGTAGGTGAGTTCCAGCTCGCAGTACATTTTTGGATAGCCGAATGCAGTGAGCAGTTTATGGTATCTTTCTTTGTTGATGTAATAAAAGCCATTGCCAACGATGACGCCGATGGCGTTTTCCCCGTTTTTAAGGTAATGGGTGATATCGTAGCTATTGTATAAAACACGTTTGTCGTAGTTTGTCCAGCCGGGGGCCAGGAAATGATTACCGACTTTTTTACCATTGATGGTACACTCGTAATGCCCTAGTCCGGTGATGCTGAGCCGGGCGGATTTTACAGGTTGGGTGGTAGTGAAGGTTTTGCGGAATAAGGGAGTGACCGTCCTTTGTTGTGCTTTGGTTTTATCATCGGGCAAACCGGGTACCAGCCTCAGACTATCAGGCATTTCCTCATAAGCGATCCATTGGGGACGGGTATTGTTGAATGTGATGGCTGATGGCTGCAGGCCGGCGCTATTGAAGGTGATTTCGGCAGCTTGTAAATTTGGACTGCTGGCTGTGAGACGAATGGCACCGGGTGTTTTACCTGCTTTGATGATCACCAGGGCGCGGCCATGGAAGGCTTTTCTCCGGGCCGCCTGGTTACTTTCCAGGCTGCGGGGATCCGCGTTGCCGACGCCTACGATAGTGGCAGGGCCTTCTACTTTAAAATTGATCATTGAGGTATCGCCCCGATGGCGATGGCCTGCACTATCCAGTACATTGACGGTGATGTAGGCAAGGTCCTGGTTATTGGGTGCGAGCTGCAGGGTATCGGATTGTAATTGTAATTTTTCTGCCGGGCCGGTGGTAACCAGGGTCGCCTTCTTTTTCCCTGCTACAGCGGTAAGGGTACCTGCTGTATAGGGTACCTGCCAGCTGGCACTGTGATCTTTGACTGCTTTTTTGCCCAGTGATTTGCCATTGAGGAATAATTCTACCTGCTCATATGAACTGTAGGCGACCACTTCCAATGGTTTGCCTTCATTACCCGGCCAGTTCCAGCTATCGCTTACATCCTGCCATTCCCAGCGGCTCCAGTCTATTTTGTCAGGGTTAAGTGCATAAGTTGGCTGCGGTGGGTGTACAAAGAGGGATAACTGACCGGGCATCCAGAGGGCATCGCGGTAATAGGATTGCGGACGTTTCCAGCCACAGATGTCTATGTCTCCACAATACGCGAGGTTCCAGGGATAGAAACCCTGGTGCTGCATATAGCCTAACCAACCGATGCTGGCTTCGCCGATGTAGTCGAAGGCTGTCCAGACGAAATCACCGATCACCCAGGGATGTTTGATCACGCCTTCCCAGTAGGTACCGGCATCCAGCGGAAAAGATTCAGTAGCCATGATTACGCGATTGGGTACACGTGCATGATCAGGTTCGTATTTATCCAGGGCATAGTTATAGCCCGCCACATCGAGGGCGGAGAGGAAAGTATCTTTATCGGGGGCGATGCCGTTTACACCACAGGTAATAAGGCGGGTGCTGTCCAGCTGTAAGAGGTAGTGGCGCAGGGTATGGGCGACGGCAGCTACTTCCGGTTTTTCCCGGTGAGGGATTTCGTTGCCAATGCTCCACATGATCACAGCAGGATGGTTCCTATCCCTGTTTACCATGCTTTCAAGATCTCGCTGCCACCAGTCGTTGAAGAATACATGGTAATCTTCGGGGTTTTTAGGGTCTTTCCAGGTATCAAATGCCTCGTCGACCACTAACATACCTAAACGGTCGCAAGCGTCTAAAAAAGCCGGAGAAGGGGGATTATGGGCACAACGGATAGCATTGTATCCACTTGCTTTCAGTAAGGCTACTTTTCGTTCTTCTGCGCGATCGTAGGCTTTGGCACCCAGGGGGCCGTTGTCGTGGTGCACGCAGCCGCCTTTTAGCTTGATAGGGATACCATTCAGACGGGCACCGTTTACGGCATCAACGGTAAAGGTGCGGATACCGAAAAGAGTGGTAATTGTATCAGTATCGATAATTGTAATGGCTTTGTACAGACCGGGGGTATCTACTGACCAGAGGGATGGTTTGGCGATATGGAATTGCTGGCTTACAGATGGGGTGGATGGTTGTGTGGCGACCAATACTCCAACCTGGTTGTAAATACGGGTAGTCGCCTGTTCATTAGTTTTAATAACAACAGTCGCTGCGTTTCTATTCACAAGCGGCGTAGTGATGAAAATGTTGTGCTGGTGACTCTTTAACCATACATGCCTGTAAATACCTGAACCCGCATACCAGCGGCTATTCTCTCCTTCATTCCTTACAAGTACTGCAAGCACATTCTCTTTCCCTTCTTCTACTTTATCAGTAATATCATAACTGAATGTGGTATACCCATAGGGGTGTTTGCCTAACTTTTTTCCATTGAGCCAGATCGTAGCATTCATGTATACACCATCGAATTGCAGGATCAATTTTGGGGTCTTTTTTGAAACAGTAAAATGCTTGCGATACCAGCCGGTACCACCGGTGGTAAAACCACCACTTACCTGGCTGATCGCTCCCGGACTAAACGGTGAATTTGTGCCCGGCAGGTCTTCTATGCTCCAGTCATGCGGCAGGTCTACTTTTCTCCATTCTTTATCATTGAATGCAGGATTTTCAGCACCCTGTGCATTGCCCCTGTAGAACAGCCAATCATCATCAAATAACTGCTGTGCGCTGGCTGGCATCAAAAAGGATAAACATATGCTGACGAGGATAATCCGGATCATATTAATAAGTTAATTTACTTTTCCCTTTATCAACTGAAGTAGCTACTGCTATGCCCCTATGCCCTGCCTTGTCTACTGCGCAGTAATAATGATAGACGACACCATTCCATTTCACTACAAAAGATTTGTGTGCAAAGAGGTTGTCATAAGGTTCGGAAGAATTGATCAGATCAGCTCCTTTCCAGTCTGTCCAATGCACGAGGTCATAAGAGCAGGCGAAACGGTTGAAAGCTTCTTTTGGCTTGTCTTTCCAGAAGGCACCGTAATAGAACATCACATACAGGCTATCCATTTGCTGTATCACTGCATCTCCTGTAATGCCTGTGTAATGATCCAGTATGGGATCCCTGCTCCAGCGTGACCAGTGTTCCATATCATCAGATACCGCCATACCTATCCGCTCCTTCCCTCTCTTTGGTTTCAGGCTATCTCCTTTTGCATTGTAATACATGATGAAGGAATGACCAGTTCGTTTTTGTACATCGCGGATCACAGAACTTTTGTAGATCGTATTGTTCTCCCACCAGCCGGCATCAGCATCCGTTGCTTTCAGCACGGGCTGTGGCAATCTTTTCCACTCATGGGCTTTGGTAATATCCTGGTCAGTATAAGCAATACCAATGGATAATAAACCTGCTTCATAACCGGTGCTTACACCACCAAAGTAAGATAACCAATGTTTTCCTTTGTAGGCAGGCCATTCGTAATTACCACCCCATTTGTAATCCTGCAGGGCGGTATAGCCGGCTTTCTGGTTAGCATCCCAGGTAGCGCTGTCAGAAAAGGACATCATTTTGCCAAGGCTTTGCCAGTTCAGCAGGTCTTTGCTTTTGGCCAGCCAGGTTTCGTAGCCCCGTCCATCAAATACGATGTAGACCATGTACCATTCGTTGTTTTTCCGGAAGATACCGGGGCAGTCCATTTTCAGGGTGTCATTTGCAGGCACCATGACAAGGCCGTATTTATAGGGGGTCTTCACTTCGTTATACACACGTTCCATCACGGAATCTGCTACCTGGTAATCAGAGAGCAGCTTTACAGGACCTAATAAACCTGCGGGGAGTAAATGACCGCCGGCCTGCTTGTCAGCAACAATACTGTAGGTTGTCTTTGGCTGGGTTCTGTCGCCGATTATACGGTTCGCCCAGGTGTTAGTGACAGCGATGTCGATCTTATTCAGCCCGGGATGTACTGCTTTGGAAATATCTACCCGGTAGGGTGGCGTCCAGGTAATGCCACAGTCGGTATCGTTGACTTTTACGGCTGCGATGTTGGCAACATTTCCCAGATCGAGCAGGATGGCAGCTGGAGGATTATCCAGCTGGAAGTTTTGGATATAATGCGCTGTACCGGAAAAGTACCTGATCTTACCTGATGCATGTTGGCTCCAGTCGGTCAGTTTTTCAAACAGCACGGTATCATTTGGTGTGAAGCTTACTTTCCATGGATTGTCCAGGGTCTTGAAAGGCGCATCATTCGTTTGTTTATGCACATTGTGCAGGGGCTTGTTTGTGAATAACACGAACATAGAACCGTTTGGCGGGAGCGATAATGATAATTCAGTTCTGTCTCCTTTGACTTGTGAGGCTTCAGGTTGCAGATACATATCCTGTACTGCATCATACAATACCGGCATCTTGTTTTGTACCCTAAAGGATAGCTGCAAGTGACGTTCTTTATCCTGCTGATTAGAAACAAAATAGATCTCCTTATCCGGAGCAGAACGATGGGTCCAGGCAATACCGGGTTCCCCTGAAATGAAGTCAGGAGGAACATTGATATGCTTCAGTGTATCCGTGAGCTTGAGGGAGATACGGTATCTCGCGCTATCAGCGGGTCTGTTATAGGAATCATAGGCATAGCCATGCAGGGGATCTATCCAGTCTTCTGCCTTTGATATATTGGCGCTGGCGGTGACACCTGCCGGCATTTCCATAGTAGGTTCACCTACATTTGCCAGTCTTCTTTTTTCTCTTTGAATGGTGCTGTCACCGAAAAGTGTGGGTAATAAGGGAACTAAACGTGCTGGTAATACGGCTCTTTTAGGCAGGTTATCACCTGTATACACACCGATATCCACAACGGGTTTTCCCTGCTGTAACAGCTGTTGACAACGGGTTACATAATCCACCATGCCTGATACATAGGGCCACCAGGTCTGATCACGCTGGAAGTAGAGGCCAATGCCATTCAGGGTCATGCCCGGCTTTTTGTCCATCCAGGGATTGTGTGCAAATACATGGAAGACTAATTTATTGATACCTAGCGCGAAGTTGCGATCGATGCTGGTTTTCAACATGCCCGGATATTCATCCCAGTTATTCCGTAATTCTGTAAATGCCTCCGCCTGAATGATTTGTTTATCATAGACATGAGCGCCGGAAATGGCATCCAACATATCATTGGGCTTATCGTGTGTAGGACTGCGCAGCCAGAATTCTCCCATTGGGTAATCTACCGCGTGGTAATGCTCCATGCCATCGGCTGTGATCATTGGCGCTGTACTTTCGGCACTGAAGGCGACCCCGTTTGAATGTGCCAATACACTTAAAGTATCGTAAAAGTTAACCTGAATTAAATGATTGATTGTACGCCGAATATCTGATAAGAATTGTTCAGACGCAGGCCCGTTATTCACAGGAATGCCTGCCATTGCCGGCAGCCATTTAAGCAGATCATAGCCATGTTGCTTTTTAAAAGCATCTCTGAATACGGACGACCAGTTCTGACTTCCACATTCCCAGCTATCCACATGTAGTACACTCAGCTTAGCACGTTTAAGCGCTTCTCCATACCAGTGATCAAACTGGAAACGAACAGCAGCAGGGTTGAACTTATCGCATTCCAGGCCGGCACCTGCACCTCCGGTTACATTTTTATGCCCGGTGGAGGTATGACCTATTCTCAGGATGGTCCAGTCACCCTTTGGAGCTTTCCATTGCAGATGCCCCTTTGCATCGGTTTTAGCAGTCAGGTCAATGATCTGATCTTGCGGAATGGCCAGGTCTGTATTGGTAATTGTATTACTGATCCGCCAGATAGCCCCGCTCTTTCCTTCAAATTGATCAATACGGGGCTGATTGGATAAATGGATACCTGTGATCTTCAGACTTTGTTTCCATTTGGCGTTGTCCAGGTCTTCTGCACCGGGTTCGGAACCGGCTTTGTTGTAGTCAAAGCGAAAGTAACGACTGGTGGTAGCCGGAATGGAATAGGTATGATCGGCATCTGAATCGGCCCAGCCATGGCGGGGAGCCGTCATCTGCAATACTTCATGGAAGCTTATGCCATCATCACTCACAGAAAGTTTTAGTCGCTGCGCCTGGTAGTTATTGCCACGAATGAGAATAGAGCGGCAGGTAAATGGCGCTGCATAGGTATATTGGATCCAGCAGGGATCGGTGCTTTTGATATTATCTTTGTTGTTTTTGTTTGCTAGAATTTGTGCATTTACGTTAGGAAGGCTCGTGGTCACTACAGGTGTGGATTGATCCTCTTTGATAAGTGGGAAAGCCAGTACTGCAATGTCTTTATAGTAAGCTTCGTTGGTAGTGGGTTGTGGCAGGATTCCATTGAATTGACCCTTTACCTCAGTACTTGTCCACACTACTTTCTGCATGCTGAGTGCGGGTGTGATCCAGGGGCCTCCTGCTACGGCAAAGCCATCACAGAAGTGCATACCCAATTGTAAACCGAGACTATCAGCCTGCTGTGAAGCATAGTGTACCAGCTCCCACCATGCGGGGCTGAGTTGTTCTGCTACAGGCGTATACGTAGTTTTACCATTGATGGGCATCAGGTAAGCGCCACCCAGACCGGCTTCTTTCATGGCTACCAGGTCCGCATGGATCCCTTCGGGCGATACTGCGGCATACATCCAATACCAGAACACCCATGGTTTGGCATTTTGCTGTGCGTGTAAAGTGGTGCTCAATAATAAAAGAAAACAAATAAGGACACTACGCATGGAATATTGATTTCAGATAAGCGGCATTTGCGCTAAAGTTCTTTTTTACATTCTTCGGGTCGTTTGCATCGCGGGAGCGTTCTATCACCAACCAGCCTTTCCAGCCCATATCATCCAGTGTTTTCTTCACTGCGGGCATATTGATCTTAGGATCATTTTCCAGCCATACGCCGTCTGTGTTGGTGCAATGGATCTGGCAGATACGATGGACGCCAAGGGTTTTCAATTCCTCCTGCAAATCCCTGCCTTCCTTGATAGCGTTAGAGAAATTGAAATAGCTCCGGATATGCTTTGAATTGATTTCGTCCAGGAGCCTGACCTCTTCGGCTGCGGATAAGGCAGTTTCTATACCGATGATCACACCTGCTTTCTTTGCTTTTACTGCGGCTTCTTTTAGTCTTTGCACGATTTGCGGGCGCAATTCCGGATGCTGTAACAGATCTCCTTTTACGCCGAGTGGCAGGAAGGCGATTTTTACGTTCATAGCCACCATGGTATCGATACAATCCTGTACCAGGTCAGGTGTTTCGGTTCTTTCTGCAAAGGATTGTGCATAGAATCCTGACATGGCGATAGAGCTGATAGCGATGTTCAGTTCTTTAGCTTTGTCCAGGAATTGCTGGCGGGTAGCGGCATCCCTGAGTTTATTGTCGAATGCAGGGCGGTCGCCCAGGCCTCCCATATCCAGTTCCAGGCCATCGGCACCGATTTCTTTGGTCAGCTGGAAAGCCCCCAGTTTCTGGCGTTTCAGGATCATCCAGTCACATACAGCAATGCGGTAATGAGGTGCTTTCCACCTGCCTGTTCCTGTGAGGGCGTCATCTGCTGATGGTGAAACGGGTAGTAAGCCGCTTGCTTTTGCAGTAAGAGAACCGGGCAGTAAGATGCCTGCAGCGAGTAATGCTGATTGTGCTATAAACCTGCGTCTGCTGTTTTCCATAGTTCGTTATTTATGGGTGTGAGTTCCAGCTGCCGGGGATCGATCTTCACATACCTGATCCTTTGCCGGCGCCATGTGTATACAATGTGAATATATCCATCTGAGGACTGAATGACTGCGGGGTAGGAGTACTGGCTTACCGGTGAATTTTCCAGCACTAAGGCTGCTGACCAATGGATACCATCCTCACTGAGTGATACATTCAGTGGAGTACGCCTGCCTTTGCCGGCACCTTTGGGTGTGGAGACGTGGTTATACACAATCAGCTGACGACCATCTTTTAAAGTGACTGCATCAGTACCGGAATTGTTATTAGGTAATGAATTGAGGGAAAGCGGCGACCATGTTTTTCCACTATCCAGTGACCATGACTGAACGATATTACCTCCTTTGTTGCGACACAGGATCTGCATTTTCCCATTGCCATATTGCAGGATGCTGGGTTGAATGGCATTGATGGTACTATCTTTTTGCAAAGGACCGATCTTTGTCCAGGTTTTACCTGTGTCTGTGGTGAGTTCGAAGTGGATATTCCAACCATGACCTTCTGTGCTGCTGGGGCAAAGGAGTTTTCCACCTGGTAGTAAGAGTGGTTTGTTTTTCACCGGGCCTAAGAACCCATCGGGTAATTGCCTGGCGGCTGTCCAGGTGACACCTCCATCTGCAGAGGTCTTCATATACCCTTTCCAGCCGGCTACATTAGGGCCTACTTTGTAAAAGAGTAATAGATCGCCAGCTGGCACCTGGAATAATACAGGGTTCCAGCAGGCATAGCGCAGGGTATCGTTTTGTATTCCATTTGCCACCTCTACAGGTTGTGTCCATTTACCATTCACCTGGCGGCTTATCCAGATGCCTACATCCGGGTTTCTTTCTTTGGTTCCACCAAACCAGGCAGTTACCAAGCCCTGGCTGGTTTCGGCAATGGTGGCAGCGTGTGATTCCGGGAAGGGGGCGGTGGTGAAGATGTCTTCATCCGTTATGATACCTTTTTTCCAGCGATCGGGTTGGACGATATGGATATAATAATCACCTGAACCCAGTTCATATACCAGTCTGTTATCTGCTGCCTTAATGAATTTTGCATGATCGCCTAAACCCTTAATCCGGGAAGTATCGTTAGCGGGCAGGTATATGGTTGCTTTAGTATTTACAGGTATACTGATCTGCCAGTCAAAAGCATCTGTAGTTTTTTTCCAGTGTGAGTGAATGAAACCATACATGGACTGGTAACCGGCATTCACTTCTTCCAGGCCGGGCACGGGTTGTGGCTTCATGATGATGTGCTTAAACCCGTTTTCTCCCTGGATACCTGCAAGGCTTTGATAAAACCAGACGATTAAATCACCCAGGAGCATGATATGATTTTGGGAGTTCATGTTTGGAGCGGCTTTGTCTCCATTCCATAATTCCCAGATGGTAGTAGCCCCCTGGTTTGCCATGTACCCCCATCCAGGATAGTCTCTATCTGCGGCAATGAGATATGCCAGGTCAGCACGGCCATTTCCGGTGAGGGTACGCATTAAAAACTGGGTACCGATTACACCTGTGGAAAGGTGATCTCCATTCCGGTGAATAGTATCGACGATGGCTTTAAATACCTGCTGCCGCTCATTTTCAGGTACCATGTCGAAATAGAGCGGGAGCAGATTTGCGGTGAGGGTATTGTAGGTATTTTCCTTGCTATTATGGCGGAAATGCTGATTGAATGAATCTTTTACCTGCGCAGCCTGTTTTGCAAATAATGACTGATCTTCCGGATAGTGTAAAATACCTGCAAATGTATCCATGACAGTTAGTAAATGATAATACATTGCCGTAGCGATCAGTTTACCGTCTGTTGGTCGGGGTGCACACCAATCCCCATACTTATCCTTCGTCATGATGCCGTCTACAAAATACTTTTCACGCATGTAGCTGAGCCAGCGTTTCATGGACGGATAATGTTTGCGCATTGGCGTTACCTCTCCAAACTGATCGTAGAGATAGCCGGCTATGAGAATATAAGCGGCCGGCCAGGTCATATTATCTGAGTAGTATCTCCAGTAGGCAGGGGCTACATCGGGAATAGCACCGGTTTCCAGTTGTGCATCGGCTATATCATCCAGCCATTTTGCATATAGCTTGCTGTTGTCAAAAATGAAACTCTCTCCTAAAGCACCTGTTGTCCGGTCTCCCAGCCAGGGCATACGTTCATTGCGCTGTGGACAATCTACCGGCATGCCTTTGTAGTTGGAACGGATCCCCCATACGGCGTTTTTGTAAATTTGGTTGATAGTTGGATCAGATGTTTCGAATGTACCGGTGGTAATCAAATCATCATTGATCACCTGTCCTTCTATTTCTCCAGGAAGAATACCACTGATCTCCACATAGCGGAAACCATGGTATACAAAGGTAGGATGCCATGTTTCAAGGCCGCCACCTTTCAGTGTATAGATGTCAGTTACTTTAGCATCCCGGAGATTTGCTATATACAAGCTTCCATCTTTCTGCAAGCTCTCCGCAAAGCGTAATTTTACCTGCTCGTCCCTTTGCCCTTTTACTTTTATCTGTAACCAGCCGGCAAAGTTCTGCCCCATGTCTACGATCCATTTATCTTTTAAGGGCTTGATGGAAAGGGGTTTGATGGTGGCGGTAATGCGCTGCGGTTCATTGAGCTGGGCTACGAGTTTACCACCGGGCGCAGGCACGATATCCACAGCCTGCCAGCCGCCGGCATGGAAGCCTGCATTATTCCAACCGGGCATTTCCTTCCTGGCATCATATTCTTCGCCATCATATTCATTATTTGTCCGGATAGGTCCATCCGCTGTTAATTGCCAGCTTTTATCACTGGCTATTATTTGCTTTTTACCATTTGCATATTCCAACTCCAACTGTAGTAATAAGCGGGGATAACCAAATGTATTGATCTTGGCAGGCTTGTAGTTTTGCCGCATGGTGAAATAACGGCCATTCCCAAGTGTTACGCCAATCGCATTTGCTCCATTCTGTATCAAACCGGTTACATCATAAGTATTATACCGCAGCGTTTTCCGATAGTCAGTTGGTGACTGAGATAATACCTCTGTTCCAATACGGCGGCCATTTATAAAGCCCTCATACAAACCAGGCCCCGCGATATATAAAGTGGCTTTTTTAAGCGATGACTGGCTGGTAAAATCCCTTCTGTAATAACGGGCTGAAAGCCTTGAAAACTGCGTATGCGCACTATCCCAGGCAAAAGAAGTATCTGCCCCTATCCACCGGCCTTTCCAGTCTTCAGGATGTAATAAGCCCATACTCCAATGGGCAGGTTTACTCCATGCACACTCTCCCCTGTTTGTCCAGACCCTTACTTTCCAATAGCAGTCCTGCCTGCTTTTCAGGGCTTTACCATTGTAAACTACCTGTATGGACTGATCACTCTTTACTTTTCCTGAATTCCACAGATCGCCTTCATTCTTTGCTAATTTTTCAAGTGAAGAAGCCACAATAACCTGGTAGGCCGTTTGCATGAGCCCCTGCTCCTCTCCACGTATTTCCCAGCTCATCCTGGGTTGTGCCACATCTATACCCACAGGGTTCTCCAGCGTTTCACAACGCAGATGGAACAATAATATCAGGAACAATGCATGCATTACAATTCTTTCGTTTTAAGTGACTGGATTTGATAGATAGCGGTATGTATTTCTGTTTCATTTGCATGTGGCAGATCTGTAACTACATCAGCAGGCGTATCTGCATCCGGGAAATGCCGGGGTTCTCCTGTACGGAATACAATCCCCGCAACCGCATCTATCGGTGCAAAACTCAGACTTGTCAACACATCTTTCCCGTTTACATTGACTGTGTAGAAACGATTGCTGGTATTGACTGTGAGCCGGATATGATATACTGAATCAGGTGCATACTTCATGAAATTCTTATAGCGTGCACCGGCCTTTGCTTTCAAGGTGCTGTCTGCATCAAAGATGAGCCGGATAGCAGGCAGACCTTTTTTATCTACTAATTCACATTGCAACTGACCATGATTATTCTGTTTTGCTGTGACGGTAAATGACACCTCCAGTTGTGATGCAGGAGTAATGACCTTTTCTGCCTTTGCATAATCAAAAGGATCCTTGTCTGACAGGGTTAGTTGATCACCATCGATCTTTACTGGTGCCCACAAAGGACTGTATACATTCCATTCATCTGAGGCCCTTGTTGAAACCGGAACAGGAATACGTGCTACCCAGATATCTTCCTTGTTCATACTGTAGGTCACCCATAGTTTTCCGTCTTCAGGAGTGCCGTTGCCTTCTTCGATACCGCGTACATATTGTGGTCCGTAGGATTTATAATTGCCACCATAACGCATGGGAGCAACTTCACCATTTACTAACAATAAATTCTTGTAGTCAAGTCCATCATCGCTGACTGACACAGCCAGCGGCCACCTGTATTCAGATGGATTATACGCCGTCACATAGCGGCCATCGGAGGTCTTTTGCCCCCAGATCTTGGCATTGCTATTCACAAAGCCTGGCGCACGGGCTACGGTGGACCAGGTTTTACCTTCATCTTTACTGATCGCAGAAAGTGCATTTTTCCACAATCCTACCACATCATGGTTAGGGAGATGGTAATAACAAAATGCCTTGTAATTCTTTTGTAAGGGTATTAAAGGATCATCCCTGTCAGCTTCTTCATTCCACTGCATCATCATGAGTGGGGTGGCCATCAGCTCATTGCAGGCAGCCACAAATGCCTTGTCCTTGCTGGTGGTATAAAAGGGATATGAGGTATTGCCTGCATTCCAGGCTTTGTTATAGTGTAGAAAATAAATGGGGCCATACCTGCCATCGGGGAGTATTTCTCTTACTACCCGGCCTATGCCCATCCCATCGTTAGGATCATCTTTTGCATCCAGGCAGATACCGTAGTAACCGAGTACCAGCAGGTGATTTCGCTTTGACACATAAAAGCCCATACGCTGGTGCATGACTGCATACAGGTTACGAGCAACCCCGGGATGGCCTTCTTTCGAAGTGCCATCCGGGATCTTATAGGGGGGAAATATAACCAATGGTTCAGACCAGGTCTCTCCATCCTTAGAAGTCAGGAGCAGCGTACGACCCGGGGGTACACTTTCGCCGATACTATCGCTCAGGTATTCCAGGTAAAACTGCTTATTCCAGTAAGCCAGCATAGGGGCATGGTTGTAAGTCCAGCCACCATTGCTACGGTTAGCCCGCATCACCTGTATGTTATGCACACCGGTAACAGCCTGTAATGCCCCGTGGTGGTAATCCACATTCACCAGTGTGCTACCTGAATAATGTACTTTGTCCTGTGCCAGCACAGTCGTAGTACACAATAAGATCACGATCAGTATCCTCATAAAATGCTATTTAGTAACCTGGGTTCTGCCCAAATTCTGCTCCGTTTGACAATGCATCTATTTGTGTTTGCGGCACGGGGCGCAAACGATGAAATTCCTGTACCTGTGTTACATCAGGATTGTAAGTATGAATACGCTCAACCAGTTTACCGGTGCGCTTCAGGTCAAACCAGCGAATGTGTTCACCAGCCAGTTCCCTTGCTCTCTCATCTAAAATGAAATCGAGCGTGATATCGCTGGCAGACACCTGCATGGCGGCTGTGTAATCGACAGGCGTTTTCTTTGCAGCTCTTGTTCTCAGTACATTGATGTAAGCAGCGGCGGCATTGTTATCACCCAATTGCAAGGCTGCTTCTGCACCAACCAGGTACATCTCTGCCAGGCGGATCACCAGTATATCCAGGAAACCCGGTTGTGCATTGGCAGCTGAACGGGTAACAGGATCCATGAATTTCTTCAGTGGCACATAGTCATTTCCTACCTTGATAGTTCCATTGGTATTGTACACACTATCCCTGTCTATCACCAGGTAAGGACGGGTACGCTTGTCCGGCATTGCATGTTTGGTGATATACATGGCGGTATCTACTCCTACTACCATGGTTTTGCCTATGATTGAGGGATCTTTTCCGTAATTCTTCACATCCGTTTCTGTCCAGGTATATGCCTTGTTGCAGATCCATACCGTCTGGAATGAACCATCAAAGCGACTGTCTTTTTCATCATCAAAGAAATCGAGCAAGGCCCGTGTTGGCATGAAGTAACGGGTACCATCCCTGCCATAATCCATACTTTGCTGTAAGCCGGGTTTTGAGCTATAAGTAGTGAGGAACCACATGTGCAGGCGGTTTGCATTCGCATCATAATCCAGTGTATAGGTCAGTGAATTACTGATGGTATACAAGGCTTCTTTGTTTTGCTTGTTGTTTTTAGGATTAAATACATCTGCATATTTATCCCAGAGAGACACGCCAAATTCAGCTTTGCGGGCTATGATTTCATCTACTGCAGCTTTAGCTTTTTTGAAGTATTCCTGTTGTTCACTACCTGTATAATAGTAAGCACATGAGAGATAGGCACGCGCCAGCATAGCCAGTGCTGACTTTTGTGTAGCCCGGCTGTATTCTGAACCATATGTAATGGGCAAGTGCCTGGCAGCATATTCCAGGTCACCGAGTATCAGGTTGTAGAAGTCTTTTATATCACTGCGAATAGCTGTTGTCAGGGCACTGCTGGTTTCTGTCGTAGACAGGATGACACCGCCCCATTGCTCAGCCACATGCCAGTAATAAAATGCGCGGAGGTAACGCAATTCACCCAGGCGCTGGTTGCGCATCACTGTATCTGTAAAGCCAGCATCGCCAATACGGTTAATGCCGGCGTTACAGATATTGATAGCAGTGTACATATTTTTCCAGGTCGTGATATTGGGATTTCCCTTGCTGGGAATGAAGTTTTCATAGCGCATCAGTTCATTTGCATAGTTAGCACGCTGTGAGTTGAACCAGAGGTCTGTTCCCATTTCGCTCATCCATTCTCCATTATCTTTTCCATACCAGGCACGTTGTTCTGAATAAGCGGAATTCACTACTGTTACAAAGCCCTCTGGGCTGGACCAGATCGCATCGGCAGTAATACCCGAAGGATTGTATTCATCGAGGCTACAGGCAGTAATACCTGAGAGCATGATTATGATGAGAAGATAGTTTTTCATTTGATTGGGTTTAGAAATCCACATTTAATCCTACTACTACCTGTTTGTTCAGCGGAGATGATTCTGAACCACCTCTTTCAGGATCGTAATAATTGAACAGGTGACTGCGCGCTTTGGTGAAAATATTTGACGCAGTCGCATAGATGCGCAGGTGTTCGATATTCATACGGCTGCTGATAGCACGCGGCAATGTGTAGCCCAGCGTGACATTCTTCAGCTTGAAATAAGAACCATCTATGTAGAGCATGGATTGGTAAGCTGCATAGTCACCGAACTTAGCGCCTTTCTTAGGACGTGGATAATCGTTGGTTGGATGTTCAGGTGTCCAGTAATCCGGGAATGCAGGTCCGCCACCCTCACCACTGGGATTGTAGCGGCCCAGGAATTCGCCATAGGCCATCTGGCCCCAGCGGGCAAAAAAGAATAGGCCCAGATCGAACGCACGGTAGGTAAATGTATGCTGAAAACCAATGGTCCACTTAGGCACAGGAGAACCTAAATAAGTGCGGTCATTGTCATTAATGATACTATCATGATTCTGATCCGCCACTTTGATGGTACCGGGTTTAAAAGGCGTACCACCCATGCTGAGTGCAGCAGCTTTGCCGGCTTCGTCTGTCTGCCAGATGCCCAGTTTCTGATAAGTAAAGAAAGACTTTACCGGATGGCCGATCAACAGTGAATTGGTTTCCTGCTGAATCATATCTTTATCGCCTACCAAATTGACGATCTTTTCCCTGTTCGTAGTGAAGGTGAGCGTAGATGTCCATTTGAAATTCTTTTGCACAACATTCACTTTAGTCAGTGCGATCTCAATCCCTTTATTGTTGGTAGAACCTATGTTCTGGTATACGGATGATACACCGGTGGACACAGGCAGGTTTCTGAGCAATAAGAGTTTGGTGGTTTTGGTATTGTAGGCATCGATGCTGGCACTGATACGGCTGTTGAAAAAGGCCATATCCACACCTGCGTTAGTAGTAGCAGAGAGTTCCCAACCCAGGGTCGTATTGCCGATCACGGCATTGAAAGTATAACCGGGTGCGGGGATCTCCCCGAATGAAATATTATTAGCCTGCGTCAGCCCTGATTGGGTGCCATATTCAGCAATCCCTGAGTTACCGGCTACACCGTAGCTGAGCCGGAGCTTCAGGTCATCCAGATTCCGCAGCTTGTGCATGAATGTTTCGTCACTCACTCTCCATGCTGCAGATACGGAAGGAAATCCGGCCCATTTATGACCGACGGCCAGGCGGGAAGCGCCATCTATTCTTTCACTCAGCTGCAGCAGGTAGCGACCCTTGTAGGCATAGTTGATCCTGGCTGCATATGACATGGTTGCTGAACCCCTGTAATTGGATTTAATAGTTCTGCTGGTGACCTCTGTCGCATTCAGGTTATAAAACAACTGGGTGCCCAATGCCTGCCTGATACCATAGGCATTGCTGGTATCCGCATCCTTGTGGGTATAGCTGCTTAATGCGGTAATGGTGATCGCATGATCGCCTTTATCCAGGTTGTAGGTGAGCACGTTATCCCAGTTGTAATAACGGGTATTACCATTGGTCACCTCTGAATAGCTGGTGCCATCAGTGGCCCTGTTCAGGGAAGTGGCTGCCTGGTAGATGCCGACCCTGTTAAAACTGATGAAAGTACCCAGGTTGGAGCGGAAAGTCAGCCCCCTGATGGGTTTGAGGTCCAGGTAGCCATTCATGAACACGGTCGCACCAATGGTTTGATCTGTGGCCACTTCCGGTCCTCTGTCATCAGTGAGCGGCGATAGGGTGTTTGTATTCCCTGCCACAGGGTATACCTTCACGTTACCATATGCATCGTAGGGCACACCCAGTGGTGATGTAGACAGGGCTACACTCATGGGGTCCTTTCGTTTATTCAGCGTGGTATAATTGATCTGGCTTTGAATACCAGCTTTGGCAAAGCGGGAAACCTCCTGATCGAGGTTTAGGCGAACGGAGTAACGGGTCAGGTTGGTATACTTCAGGGCACCGTTCTCCCTGTAATAACCAAAGGACATAAAAGCTTTGGTTTTGTCCGTACCACCGCTGAGGGATACGGAATGACTTTGCTGGCTGCTGTTGTGCAAAAGAAGATCTACCCAGTTCACCCACTGGCCTTTCTGAATGGCATCATATTCACCTGCATTGGCAAAGATGGTAGCATCATCCGGCAGGGTCTCCCCGGGATTGAGGCTGGCTCTCCAGGCCTCCCTTCTGAGTTGTAAATAGCTTTCACCGAGGCGGGGAGGCGGATATTGTGTATACCCGTTAGCGCCGTAGTAACCGTTGTAGGAGACTTTCGTTTTGCCGGGTTTACCTTTTTTGGTGGTGATGATCACGACCCCGTTCGCACCCTGCGATCCATAGATTGCGGTGGCAGAAGCGTCTTTCAATACTTCCACACTTTCGATATCAGAAGGGTTCAGGTAGGACATGCTACCTCCCTGCAACCCGTCGATGATGTACAGGGGGCCGTTACTGCCGGCAATGGAACGGGTTCCCCTGATCAGGACATCGGCATTGGAGCCGGGGGTACCATTGCTGCGCGTAATGTCCATACCGGGTACCCGGCCCTGGAGGGATTCCAGGGCATTGGCGACAGGCGCCTGCATGATCACGTCTTTTTTGACGGTGTACACAGCCCCTGTCAGGTCTCTTTTCTTTACTACGCCATACCCGATCACGACTGTTTCGTTCAGGTCGCGGACCTTCATGGAATCGGGTGGATGATGGGTGGTGTCCTGTGCGTAAGTGAGCGCACAACAAATGGTCAGCAGCATGGTGAGGGATATTCGCATCTTTATTTGGTTTGGGCTAAAAGTCCTTCCAGGACCTTTTTCCTGGTTTTGAATAGGGTGCCGTGTTTATGTCCGGTTGGCAGTGAGACTTTGGCTGAGATATCGGTAAAGCTTTTGAAATCGATTGTTTTTATTGCGCCGTAATGATGAGTGCCATAGTTATCGTAATAAATAAGCCATTCCTTCCCTACTTTGATAGCAGATGGCCCTTCAGTCAGCTTATCAGTAAAAGGCGCTGAAACAGCCTGAAAAGGGCCTGTAGCGTGCTCACTGAAGGCGACCTTAATATCCCGCTCAGGACGGGTGTTATCTTTTACCACCAGCACGTACCTGTGATTGGCAGCTTTGACGACAGTGCCGTCTATGACACTGTAACCGGGATCGAAAAAAAGCTTTGCAGGAGAAAAGTTCACAAAGTCACGGGTGGTGGTATAATACAGGCGATGGTTATTATTCTCTTCTTCAGCACCTTTGGGAAAACGATTCGGAACGGTGGTGCTCCAGATGATGAGGAACTGTTGATGCTCATCATCATAACAAAGCTCCGGTGCCCATACATTGACAGCAGTGGGTTCATCCTCCATAACGGGAATATAGCGTTCTGCTGACCAGTGGATCAGGTCTTTGGAACTGGCGTAGCCAAAGCCTTTATCACCCTTCCAGGCACTGGTCCATACCAGGTGAAAGGTGCCATCAGGGCCCTGCTGAATACTGGGATCACGCATGATCTTCCCACCCACTGTGGGCGTCAGGAATGACCCGGGGATATCCGTCCAGTTATAACCATCATGGCTATACAGCAGGTGAAGGCCATCCTGGCCAGGCTCCCGGAAGGATGTGAACATGTACACATCCTTTCCGGAGCGGCAGGCAATACAGCATATAAGCAGTAAGTAAATGAGTCGCATAACGTGGGAAAATTGGGTTATTTTAAGAACGGTCCAGGATCAGTACCCAGTCGTTCCCTTCTTCTTCCTTTCCTGGCGGGTCAAATACCTTTACACCTTTGTTTGGAAATATACCGATCCGAGTGCTTACACCGGTGCGTGGATCATACCAGGAAGCCGCGATGTAATTCGCTTCGATTTTGCCTAACTGTGCAGGGATACTACGACCGGTGGCAGTATAATAAAGCGCATATGTTTTAGCCCTTGTAGCAATGATCCGCTGGTGTTTGGTACCCGTATCCTTTGCCAGCAGTGACTGGTCTGGTACCCGATCGAAGTAGGAACGGGTGATCATCAATTGCTTTAAATATTTCATTTGTGAAGCACCGGGTGCACGGAGTGCATCCGTATATACTTCTCTTACGCCATATATCCCTTTCTCTTTTGCCTTGTGAAACTGCATCACCGCACTATGGCCATAGGTAAACCCTGCGCCACCGGCAAATACAGACCAGTAAGCATAACGACGTACATCCTTGTCTGTCCAGAATGGCTCCTTCGGATCATGCAATCCCTGTGGAATACCTTCGTAGGATGGCTCTCCATCCAGTACAGGTTTTACAGGTGTCCGCCTGTAATCTGCCTGGATATACCTGAAATTATCTTCTCCGTATTTCCTGACAGTTGTATCCTGGCTATAACGCTGATGGCCGGACTGGAACATATTGAAGTTCAGCCAGGCAGCATTGTGAAACCAGTCAGATGACTGTGCACGGCCTCTTGGATGAAAGGTCATAAGATGTACGGAATCTTCTTTGTGCAGGGTATTGCCGATGGCATTCCATACGGCTGTAGAATCACTGCCTTTGATATCGCCACCGTTCAGCCAGATAATGTTCTTTTTATCATGGAAACGGGTAGCGAGGTAATGTGCATACGCAGTGGCTGCTACCGGCGATACTTTTCCTTCCTTGACAGGTGAGCCCCATACCGGTACCAGTGCCATGTAAATGCCCCTGGCAGCAGCTTTGTCCACTACACTTTCCACGAAATCGAAGTACCTCTTCTGCGGCAGGGCCAGGTTGCTTTTCAGCAGGGCAGAATCGCCTCTCTGATTTACGGCTGCCAGTTTAGGCAACAGCATCACCTGGATCAAATTGAAGCCTTTTTCCTGGCGGTCATCCAGGTATTGATCTACCGCTGCATCATCCAGGTTGGTAAAGAGTAACCAGCCGGTATCTCCTAACCAGAAGAAAGGCTGTCCATTGGATGTCTGAAAAAAGTGCCCATCCTTTGAAACCTTCAGGGGCAGGGTTTTACTTTGCCCATAAGTAAGGAACGGGAATAATAATACGATAAACAGTGTTTTCAATTTCATGCTTAAACTATTTGCGGCTTATCCATAACACCGCGGGAGACTGTTGCGGGTTATGGAATTTAAAGCTACTGATCTTTTTGTTACTGATCAGGTGTCCATCCTTCGCATCTATCCAGCGGGCTATGCCCGGTACACCCGTCTCTACTGATATCTCTGCAGTTGCATTACAGTAAATAATGTATTCGTTTGCTGCATTCTTTAAAGCCATTACACCGGGCAGATCTACAGGTTGCATGCCGGCGGCGGCCTTTAAAAATCCAGGAACATCAATTTTCGGAATATCTGGCAATGAGCCACCTGCCATAAATACCGCCCATCCAAAACGATCGTAACTGTCTGCTGAGTAGATAACTGCTTTGCCGGGATATTTATCCCGGTATTCACGAACAGCTTTGTACACCATTTCCTCGCTGGTTTTCTTTGGTTTCAGCAGGCGTGCATGCTGACGGGGAGCCAGGTTCTGGCCACCCTGCGGAGCGTAGGTTTTACCGTCCAGCTGATAGTGCCAGTAACGAATGTCGATCAGGTCGATCACCTGTGAGTAGGCCGGGTTTTGCAGGATACTATCCTGTACGTCCTTTGTTGTACTGAGCCCTATGATATTTTTAGATGGATGTTGTTTTTTATACGCATCGATGGTATTCACCCAGAATTGAACAAAGTGCAAAGGACCTGTAAATTCTGCACCAATTAGTTGTATGACATTGCTATAGTTATCAAAGTTTTGCAGGCACTGGCGAATATATGCCTGGTGCAATGCACGGCGTACCGGATGGCTGGTATCGTAAAACTGTGCTGCCATGAAGATGCGCTTGCCACCGGCATACGGCGGCGGTTCCGGGAAACCGGTGTTATTCACATTGTTTGCAGGTCGCCAGGGGAAATCTGCATAGTGGGCACCGGCTTCGATGATATTATGCTGGAAGTAGTTTTCGTGAATTAAGATCCTGTCTTTGGATGCGAATTGCTGTAAACGGTTCCAGTACCAGGTATTGTATTTTGTTACATCATATTTGCTCAATCCATCCCAGGCAGTGCCTTCTCCACTACGGGCAAAAGGCAGTTCGTAAAAGGGGGGCCAAACATCCCCGTCTATACGTAATACCCGCTCATGATCGTCTCTTCTCCTGTCATACCAGAGGCCATAGTTATGGTCAAAGGCGATGATATTCTTTTGCGCCATCCAGCTGGCTACGCTGTCTATATCATCTGTAAAACCTGTACCTATGCGGCCTGGCACAAAACGCGTCAATGCAGGTACGGCTTCTTTTGCATCTTCAGGGCGGATACCTCCGCGCCACCAGGGTTCTTCATGGCGGCCACCAGTGAGGAGTTGCGCACCATCTAAAATTTTACCCTGTTGGATGTGAATAACAGCTGCCGGAGGATAAGAAACCCATTCGCTCTTTTTGGCTGCTACTTTAATTCCCTGTGTGTTGACTATTACCGGCTTTTGTTTCCTAATCCATTCCTGTAGGGTCAATGCCGGCTCCTTAGATTGTGCAATCAGTTCTGCCGCCTGCTGCGGTGAAGGACTGCTGGATGCCTCAGATGTAGCTGGCATGAGCCGCGCCCTGTCTGATACATCTTTCCCTAAACGATCTGCCAGCTGTGCATAGTATAAACTGCGGGGATTGACGTATTCGTTGGAACTATTCCAGTAGCCATTACCCTGAAACTGTGCCCAGGCACCAAATGACCAGTTCATTGCTCCCGGGGGTGCCGGGCAGATGATCTTTGCAGCCGCACATTGCCAGAGCATACTATTGGCAGCAGACCAGCCAGCCCCCTGTCCATCCTGCCCCCTGTCAGGGAAACCCAGTGCCTGCCCTGTTACCTGCACATTATCCAGTAATACGCCGGAGGCCCAGCTATCCAGGGTACCACTATAGCTAAAGGGCATCCGCGATTCACATTGTACAAATGCATTCGGACCCGCCGCACAATAGCCTACGCCAAAATCATGATAGCCATATTGTGCGTAAATACGCTGGAAAAGCGTTTGCTGACCGGCAGTAAAAAAGGTATTCCTGCGCTGCCCGCCTGTTTCACTCACAGGTGCTAATGAGATACAATCTTCTACAGTGATCCGGCCCGCAGTTTCCCAGATGGCCACTGCCGAACCGGCAAAATGCTCGAATGAAACCTGCCTGACCCAGCTGTCTGTCGCATTTTCGATGGTGATACCCATCCAGCGATGATCCTCATCTTTGGGTCGGTTTTCATCTACGGCAGCTATACATCGCAGGTTTTCCACACCCACATGTGTGATCTGCCCGGGCCATTCATAAGCCGTAACGGTAGCGATGCCGTAAGTTGTATCCAGTGCTGTGGTCAATGGCGCATCGAGCGTAAGCTGATTACCATGTACTGCCAGCACTTTACGATCCCAGTGGATTACGCGCTCGCCGGGTTTCCAGCCTAAGGCGGTGATGCCACCGCCAAAGTGTTCTGTACCTAATGCTGTGATCCATGCTTTTGTACAGGGCCGGGTGATCTCCACCCTGTCTCCCCGTTTGAACCCTGCCTGTGCTACGGTAATAGTTGTAGCATTGACAGGTACATACGCATCAATGATATTCACCGGCGTTTGATACTGTTTGTTATGCACACCCCATATGCGAATAAGCGGAGCGCGATCAGTACCGGCAGCGAATAAAATAGTTTCAGGTCCGCTCCCTCTTAACACCACATGACTATTCCTGATGTGCAATGTGCCCCATACCTGGTAAGTACCTTTGTTCAACACAACGGCACCACCTCCAGCAGCAGCTACCTGATCCAGGGCAGCCTGGATATCGCCACCCACAGGCACCACTATACGTGCCGGCAGATCAGGGATCGCACTATCTCCTGCCAGGTATCCACAATATGAATAGTCAGGTACACGATTGCCTAAGGCATCTGGTGTATACACCAGATGCCCTTCTTTACCAACCGATACGGGTGGCTGTATCTTCTGCTGTGCCCCTGCTGTGAGTGTCAGACCACAGGCCAGCGTCCATAATAACTTATTTTTCATTCCTACGTTTCTTCCAGTCTGCTTCTGCTTTTTTCATATCAATACCGGATGCTGATAAGTAGTTGTTGATTCTTCCTTTGTACTTGCCAAACACTGCATGTTTTTGTTCGGAAGTACCTGCATCCATGGCATGTTCCCGGGCTTCAACCAGCCAGGTCATAATCTGTTGCTGTTGGGCAGCTGTCAGGTTAGGCAGCATGTCCAGGTAAGCGCCATAGGTGACAGGCAGGATGCTGTATGTCATACCATCCTTTACTTTCGTCACCTGTTCAGTAGTTAATACGGAAGAGAGTTTTGACAGGTAGTGCTGGTGCAGTTCATGCAGGAGCGCTGTATCTTTTTTACCCTCGTTGTCTTTGATATCCACATATTGCTGTGCAATGATGGCCTGTACCTGGTCATTCTTTACCGGCTCTTCAATCCCCAATGTGGATACGATCTTAGCTACGCGCTCATTGATGATCATGGTATATGGCTTCTTGTCACCTTTGATGTCATTCAGGAAATCTTCGATATTGGTATACCCGTCGCCATTCTTATCTTTTACTGCATCGCTGGCATCTTTTGGGTTCAGGCCATGTTTAGTTTCCCATTCATCGGGCATACCATCGCCATCAGCATCTTTGTAAGGTTTGCCCTTGTATTCAGGATAACCACCTACCTGTGCAATATCGTAAATGATACCTAGCTTATAGGAATCAGGCGCCAGTCTGCGTTTGATGAATTCACTACCAATTTTAGATTCGGTGTTGTCTTTGTACTGGATCTTACCGGTGCGCACCTGTTCAACCACTCGTTTATCTACGGGGTCACGTACTGGCAGGGTCGCACCTGCATTGTCCAGTACATACTGGTAAGCGTCGTTTGCAGAGAGAATCGTCATCTTAGGCATTGGTGCCGGATGATCTACTTTCATATCTGCTGTGTATTGTCCTGCATTACCAAGGTCTTCTACCTGTACACCGCCATCCCAGTTATTTTTATTGATGTTATCATAGCCTTCCATGATATTGCCGCTTACGTATGTTCTGCCAAACTGCTGGTATTTCAGTTTGCTACGGCCGGATTCCGGCTTGATAATACGATGGCCTACATTCTCATCCCTTGGCGTGACAGGACCGGGTTTGAAATAGTTATTGATGATGTTGAACTGTGAACGGTAATCGCCACCATCTACGGTACGATGTTTCCAGTTGAACACAACGTTATTCACAAAGTTGAAGATACTGAACCAGCCCACTGAAGGATTACGTCCTGCATTACAAGCCCAGAGGTTGCGGATGAAGGCACAGTTTTCCCCACCCAGTGTACTGCCAAAAGCATGGTTGTAAGTATCCAGTGCTTCTGATGAAATACAGTTCTGAATAGTGATGTTGACAGTCGGGAGTTTTTCTTCCTGGTAACCTTCTCCCGGGTTATACATATGGCGGTACAGGGAGATGTTCTCATCCAGGCCCCAACTGGCGGAGCAGTGGTCGATGATGATGTTACCAATTGGATTGCCACCCAGTGCATCATCACGACGACCTACGGTCGTTTCGCCTCTGCGGAAGCGCATGAACCGGATCACTACATCATGCGTATCGATCCAGAAGCTTTCGCCGGCTACACAAACACCATCACCTGGGGCGGTCTGCCCCGCGATGGTGATATAGGGTGCACGAAGGATAATGGGGGTCTTTAAATGGATGATACCGGCTACGTTGAAAACTACGGTACGTGCGCCCCCCTGATCACAGGCTTCGCGGAGCGTACCAGGCCCCTCGTCGGCCAGACTTGTTACTACGAATACTTTACCTCCACGACCGCCAAAGGTATATGCACCACCACCTTCAGCGCCGGGGAAGGCAGGAATGCTGGCCTGTGGCAGATCGGTAGGCCGGGAAGCATAAGGTATATATGGCTTGCCATTGCGTGCTTCCTGCGTTACAATGGGTAATGCTTTCTGCCATGCCTCGTCAGCGTGCTTTTTGGCACCTTCCAGCATAGAATCACTTACCTGCTGTACAGCTTTCGGTATGGTTGGATATTGAGCAAATGCATGGTGCCCGAGACAAATTGCTGCCAGTATGAAATACTTTTTCATCGGTTATTTAATTTCAGATTATTCGTAAGGATTAAAGGTGCCGCTGTTCCATCCTTGTGTCTGTTCCAGCGATGGGTTCCGTTGTATATTTGATGTAGGTATACCGTAAAAATAATAATTAGAAGGATAATTTATAGACCCCTGTGTATCCAGGTAACCCACTGCCGGTGAGAAATAGGTAGTGTAGTCACTACCATTGATATCCAGCTTGTCGCGCAGCATGATGCCCTCGCCATCGGTTTTCTCCAGGATAGCTACTGTATAAGGTGATTTTATGGACAGTGTGAGTATTCTTCTCTTCTTACCATTCAGCTGATCGAATAGTTTATTACGACGCATATCGTCATAGCGTTTACCTTCGAAAGCCAGTTCGATCCGGCGCTCATTCAGGATGACAGTACGCAGCTCGTCCTGTGATATACCGGTTTTTAAACCGTACATATTGTCTGTACCCGGATTGATGCCAGCCCTTTTGCGGATAGCAATCAGCATATCGTATGCTTCCTGTGTACGGCCGGTCGCATTTGCACATTCTGCCAGGTTGAGCATGACTTCGGCCAGGCGCAGTTCTACCCAGTCAGTTTTACCCAGTTTGGTATTATCTTTAATCGTCGCTGTATTACAATTTTTGCGGCAATAGAAACCTGTTACACAGGGTTTGCTTTTATCGTCTGTCATACCAGCGTAGTTCCATTGCCTGCGATTGGTTTTATTGCTCAGCGGCCATGTACAGCCATTGTAAGCAATGGTTGCATCAAAGCGGGGATCACGGTTTTTCCAGTAGTACACCGCATCATAACCGGAAGAAGCATCGGTGATAGGCAATCCATCCTTAGTAGGATAAGTCTCTACCAGGTCCAGTGTAGGTTGATAAGAACCTCCTCCCCCATTTGATTCAGAGTAAGGGCGGGCAGCATCGTCAAATGTGCTGGCTTTGTTAGCCCCGTCAAATGAACGCAGCATAATGACTTCTTTGTTACCTGTACCTTCATCCAGCCATATATTGGCGTAGGAAGGATACAGGGCTGCTCCATCTATGAGCAGGGTATCATATGCATTTCTGTTTGCCTGATATGCACGTTCCCAGCGCGCCTGATCTTTGTTTGGATTGAACTGAGGGCTTGCCCAGTAAAGGAGCATACGGCCTTTGATACCTAATGCAGCGCCCCTGGTAATACGTCCTTTGTCAGCACTACCCCAGCTGGCAGGGCATTTAGTCGCCATATCAAAGTCTCTCGCGATAGAATCTATACATTCAGAAGTTTTGTTTCTTTTTACGAAAAGGTTTTCTGTGATCCAGTCCTGTGGATGATTGATATATGGCACACCACCATATAGTTTCACCAGCTGGAAGTAAATCCATCCACGGAGAAAATAGGCCTGTGCTTTAATCTTTGTTTTAGTATCTGTATCCAGTGTACCTTTTTCAATTTCAGTGAGCAGGATATTGATCTTGCGGATGTAGGCCCAGGCATTGGTAGATGCATTACCACCATAGAAGTCGTTGACATTGTCTACTGAGAGTGTTCCATACCACAATTTGTTATCGCCACCGTTGTAATCATCAGCCAGGTCATGAATTGCAGTAGGAAGCGTACCTGCCCCCTGCAGATTGGGCCAGGTAGGCATGGCAAGGTCATACAACCTGTTCAGGTAAAGAGTGGCAGTAGACTCATTATCCCAGGCCATTTCATCGATACCTGAGAGGTCCGTTTTGTCCAGGATCTTGGAGCAGGAGCAAAGCCCCAGCAGGAGGAAGATGTATATATAGTTAATCTTACTTTGCATAATTGTTGATTTTACAAGCTCAGGTTCAGCCCAAATGTGTATGTACGCAGTGCAGGATAATCGATCGCCAGGTTTGTAGCCGGGTCTTTGTAAGGCTGATGATTGATCAGTACCCACAGGTTTGAACCTGTCAGGAACATGCGCAGTTCAGGAATTTTCCATTTTGCAGACAGCTCTTTAGGCAGGCTGTAAGATAACTGTGCATTGTTCACACGCATGGCTGTTGCACTACGCACCCAGAAGTCAGATACTTCGCTGATGAGTGGAGAGTTCATGAGCGGATACTTCGCATTCGGATTATTGGGTGACCAGGAGTCTTTCCAGATACCGAGTGCGCGGGCGTTCTCTGAAGGAGGCGTTCTCGCTGTTTTATCATATGCTTCGTATCCGCCTACCTGCAGACTTACACTGATGTTCAGCTTCAGGTCTTTCCAGCTTCCGCCAAGATTAAAGCCCATCCCAAAAATGCTGCTGCTTCTCGGTGCGATCCGGGTTTTATCATTCGCATCTATTTTACCATCCCCATTGATGTCCTGGTAGTTCATGTAACCAGCGATGAGGGGGTTACCATCAATCGTCCAGTTCGGGTGTGAGATGAGGAAATCTTCTGCCTCTTTTGGTGTGCGTACAATGCCGGTAGATCTATAACCTTCCATCCCATTGTCCGTTCTGCGGCCTATTGGATTCTTCCAGGCGGTATCGCCTGCACCATAGTATTTGCGGATCACTCTATTGTCGCTAATACCGAAGTTGATGGCAGCATAGTATTTGAAATCTTTATTGATTACACCATTGTAACCCAGGCTTGCTTCAAGGCCCCATGATTTCAGTTTGCCATAGTTCTGGTCTGCAATAGCCACCCCAAAGGTGGAAGGAACAGTGTTGGTAGGCTGTTGCAACATATCGTAGTTATAGCGGTGCCAGAGGTCTATTGCAAAGTTGAACTTTGAATTGAAGAAGGTACCATCAAAGCCCAGGTTTTTGTAAAGGGCTTTTTCCCAGGTGATGTGTTCATTGGGAATATCATTGTTACTCAGCCCACTGGTATAGGTGCTCCCGAAGAGCATACCTGTTGTCTGGGTATATCTTTCTTTGTATTGGTAGTTTCTCACCGCATCGTTACCTGTCAGCCCCACCTGGAAGCGGACCTTCAGGTCATCGATAAATTTCACACTGCGATGGAACCAGTCTTCCTGGGAGATCCTCCAGCCGAGGGCTACGGAAGGGAAGTAACCCCAGCGGGAATCCTTCGGGAAATTAGGAGAAGCATCTGCACGGAAAGTAGCTTCCAGCAGGTATCTTTCAGAGAAACTATAGTTCAGGCGGCCCAGGTAACTCATACGACCGGTTTCGCCAGCAGAACCACCATTGTCATACAGTGATTTATCCTGGCTGAATGCGAAGAGTTCATCAATTCCCGGAATAACGACCGTTTCACGGCGGGTATTGAAAGCATCGCTCTGTGACTCGCCCTGTTCTGCTACTAGCAGCAGGTTGAAGTCATGCTTACCAAAAGTGCGTGCGTATGTAACCATTTCATCCAGCTGATAGTTGGATGAACCACCATAGTTTTCCAGCATCACGTTCCCGTTCTTGATGAATGTGGTGGCGTTGGTAGCAGTGGTCTTGTTGGTAAAGATCACGTTCTGGGAAGTAACATGTGCCCCTTCCCTGATAAAGTTATACAGGTAGTAAGGTACATAGTATTCCTTGCCAAAATCAGTGCGGGCATTGCGTCCGTATTGTACACGGAAGGAAAGCCCTTTGATGGCAGGTAGTTTATAATCCAATGCGGCGTTGATGGTCTGACCCTGTGATTTGGTTTTGGCATAACTGCCTGTTTTCACCAGTTCTGCGGGGCTCCAGCCGGGTACAGAGGAATATACCGGTTTACCATCGATGTACATAGGTACCCATCCTGGTGTGAGCAGCAGCGCGCTTACAGTTGCGTTCATCTGGTCTGACTGTTCGGTGGTTCCTGAGGCAACGGTTTTGGGCGTAGGCCTGTTCACGATAGAGTTGTCTGTAGCAAAGGAGACAGTAGCGGTCAGGTTATCCACAATTTTAGCGTTGATGCCCAGGCGCACACCATATTTATTGCTATACAGGTCGCCTACGTTTCCATCTTCTTTGTAGTAGTTGGCGCCGGCGAAAAAAGTCACTCTCTCACTACCACCGCTTACATTGATGGTATGGCGGGAGAGATGTGATTTTTTCCAGACATCATCTATCCAGTTATAGTTGTGTGATTTGAGATAGGTCAGTTCATCATCAGTGTAATATTTGGCGGTATTGGCATCTTTGAGGCTGGTATATTTGCTATTGAGCATGCTGGCATGGTCATAACTATTGAGCATTTCAGGAATGTAGGTTGCGTTGGAAATACCATAGGAACCTGCATAACTGATGCGTGGTTTGCCGGGTTTGCCCATCCTTGTTTTCACCAATACCACACCGTTTGCACCCCTGGCACCATAGATGGAGGCAGCGGCATCTTTAAGGAAGGTGATACTTTCTACCATGGTTGCATCCAGGTTGTCAAAATCTGCCTTCGTCATCTGGAAACCGTCTATTACGTAGAGCGGATCGGTGGATGCACCTGTAGCGGCCCAGGTGACAGGGTTACGGATGGTGACCGTGGTGGTGGAACCGGGGCGTCCTGAAGACTGGGCGGTAGATACACCTGGTACCTTGTTTTGGAGAGCAGTGGCCAGGTTGGCTACGGGCAGATCCTGTATTTCGGTAGTATTCACCACTGCAACAGAGCCCAGTACGTTTGCGCGCTTTTGCGAACCATAACCGATAACGACGGTTTCATTCAGGGATTTTACGTCTTTTTCCAGGAAAACATCAATAGCTTCCTGTTTGTTGACAGCAATTTCCTGTGTGACGTAACCGATGAGGGAGATGACAATGGTAGAGTTTTCATGGACCTTTAAGGTATAGGATCCATCGGGAGTGGTAGTTGTTCCTTTGTTACCTACTTTTACACGAACCGTTACTCCGGGGAGCCCGGTCCTTTCATCAGCGTCAAAGATTTTCCCTTTTAAGATGATTTCTTTTGCCGGCGTAGCAGGCGTGTTATTCTGCTGTGCAAAGGCCGTGGAACATAAAAATAGCAATCCTGTTATCCTTATCAGGATACATGGTAGATTTTTTAACATTGCCCGCATTATTTAAGGCATATACAATGAGGGATAGTCAGCGCATGGTGGTATGTCTGATGCAGGCATACGGCCTTACAATTATTAATGGGTGGTGTCCCAGTTTATATCCCCTGTGAGAAATTGGATCCTATACAGCAATTGCCGTATTACGATCTTGTAGTAGTAACATTCAACGATAAGAACCTTACCCTGAGATGGTGATATTCATACTTTTTCATACCTGATGGAATTTTATTCAAATTTTTCAAATGGATAGCAGGGCGCGGTCTGCTATTGTTTTTATGGGCCAGTCTACAGTGAAAAAACGCCGCTCATAATCATGGAAATTACACAAACTGCAGTTGCATCTTCAGTGTCTTACTGACACTAATAGGAGCCAAGCTACAGAAAAGTTTAGGCAAAAGAATGGATCAGGGGAATTTTATTTACGCAATCGTTGCCGGAAATGACCGGAGGGGAAATCGCTTCGCCCTGAAGCACAAAACGTTGCTACCGGGGGGTAGCAACGTTTTGTTGGCGGAAAGGCAGCTTGTATCCGGCTGGCTATCACTCTTTGAAGGCACGGGCTATGGACGTTGTGGTCGGATCGGGAGAGGAGTAGCCATAGGCACACAGTCCTCCGTTTCCTTTACAACCTGTTGGCGGATTGTCTTTATCGAAAGTTGATCCCAGGTAGTCATACGTAAATGGGTCATACCAATAGACGAGCGACCTGAAAGATTTAGCAGCCTGTGTGGCGCTAATGGTTACAATGGTAAGTACTGCCGCTAATGCAGTAAGACGGATGTGTTTCATTTTTTTTACGATGTTAAAGTTTGGCGTATGTGATTTAATTAGTTGTTGTAACTCAGATACAATCTTAGACTAGTCGTATTAATGCTGATTTAAAATCCGGTATGTATTATGCACCAGCCAGATGCCGGTCATGCACAGTAATAAACATGCGGCATCAAACCACACATGTGCATTCCAGCTCATACTGCTGATGATTCCCCCGCAGGTACAGGGTAACTTGGTGCCACTACCAAGCAACATTCCCAGGTAGACCAGGAATCCGGCAAAGAGGATAGCACTTGCAATGAAAGCTGTTTTGCGACATGCAGTAATCAGCAACATTGCTGCGAGCAATACTTCTCCTATTGGCAATACCCAGGATACAATTCCAGACCAGGAAGCAAGCAGTGACCAGGGGGAAATACTCAGTTGATATCTGAATGTGGCATGCTCAATCAGTTTGGTTATTCCGGTATACAAAAACAATATGATGAGTAAAGACGCAATGATTTCAATAAGCAGCTTCTTTTTCATTTTTCATAACAATTCATGAGCATATGGAGGACATACATTCGCTTGTAGCATTTCAGGAAATACTTTCTCACTTAATATTTTCTTGAAATACTAATTCAGGTTTAATAACAGGAAATACTTTCCAGTGCGCATTACATACCTGCTCTTAGCAAAGAGCTTTGATTTCTTTTTAAATAATAATACCAGGGGAATCGAATTGGCTATTGAGACTCTTTGGCTACTTAAGACTAAATGCTGATACTTGATTTTGTTGTAGTCACATTACATTCTTTCCTGGGTATTTTGAGTTCTTATGTTCTTTAGCAGACCTGATTATTGGATACACGGCTCAGATTTTCACATCTCATAGTGGGGGGGCTGACAAAAGTTTAACATAACTACATAAAAGTAGGGAATAATTTGGATATAGCTACAATTTTCCTGCGTAAAATAACAGTCATTTTGCGCCTATCATTTTGGTTTTTATCATGTAATAAATTGCAATGGATTGTATTTACTAATGGGCTACCACTACATTTGTATAAAAGCTATAATCTTTTGATCGGGTATACAACATATACATACCTGAGGGTACCCTGCTCACATCAATGGTAACCGTCAATCCGTCTAATGCCATCTCTTTTTCATATACCGTCAAACCATTGTAATTCACTAAGGAAATCACTGCTTTTGCACTTACTGCCGGCAAGTATTTCACTATCAGATTTGAACTCGCGGGGTTGGGGTAGATCTTGTCAAACATACCGGTAGATACTGCAGTTCTTGTGAGTACAACTGATGCTACATTGGGATTACCTGCCTGGTCTCTCGCTGTGCTATCGGGGATTTGCACACTCAGCTGTCCATCATGTAAAGGTGTCACAATTGCAGTAATCAGGTTATTGCGTACCCGGTCAAAATCAGATAAGGTCGCATTCGCTAAAATGATACGGCTCACATCAAAAGTGCTGATCGCTTCACTGAAACTGATACTCACACTGAATGGGGCAGATACAGGACTACTCGCTGTAGAGAATACACCGGATGTAGGACGGGTCATATCAAAATATACTTTGCTATTGTCTGTCGTTGCATTCACTACATTCACAGTATCACCTGCATTATTGATATAAACTATATTGAACAGGATCTCCCCTTCTGTATCCGTATTCGTCATTGTCCAGGAAGCAGTGTATTGCAAATAAGATACGGCAGTAGGGCTCACCTTATGGCCGGCAATAGTAACCTGGGGTATGGGAAGGTCACTGCTGGCAATAAAGGTCAGCGTCACTACATCTCCCAGCTTTGCAAAGGAGGTGTTCTCATTGTCAGACACTATACTGACGTTGCTGACTGCTCCGGAAGCGCTTGCCTTTGCAAGGCTTTGTGCGGTGACATCAGCAAATACAACGGATAGTATACAGCATGATATTAGGAGCCTGTGAGCTATGGTTTTTCTTATTAAAAATCGGTCCATTAGGATAGGGATCTCCGGTTTTTCAGTTAGTAGGCTAAAATTATAAATAATTATTTAAAGAAAATAATAATATGTAGATAATAAAACCAGTAAAACCCGATACAGTTAAGGATCAGGGCCTGAGAAAAGCGCCTTATTCCCTGTATTTCAATTGATAACAATAAAATCAGGGTTCGAAAGCAAATCTCATAGAAAAATGGGTGGAAAGGTCAGCGGGAAATCCATAACGCCCCTGATTTAGTATCGGTTGTTTATTAGCAATAATATACATGTTTTAACAAGTCTCCGACCATCCATGTTAATTGGGCATTATAAAACTATTATCGGTACTTTTGCGCACATGACGAACAAGGTTATTTTACTGGTGGATGATGATATTGATGATCAGGAATTATTTGGTGAAGCGATGTCTATTGTGGACAGCGCAGCTGTTTGTCACTTTGCATCTGATGGTGAAGAAGGACTGGAATTACTGAAAGACAATTCCATCGATGTGCAACTGATCTTCCTGGACCTGAATATGCCTAAAATGAATGGCAAACAGTTCCTGGAAATCATCAAACAAAACGAACAACTGGAAAAAATACCTGTCGTTATCTTTACTACTTCTCTCAGAGAAAAAGATGGCCTTGAAACCGCTGCTTTGGGTGCTGCCCATTTTATGACCAAACCTTCCAGCTTCGGAGAACTCGTTAAACAGTTGGAAGGCGTATTGGAAAAAGCCCTCGGATAAACTCCACTAACCTGTAAGTAACTAAAATTTTATAGCTTGTTAACCTGCTTAAGTTTGCGCTAAAAAGCAATCATGAAAGTATTGAATCCTCTCCTTTGGATCCTCCAGGTTGTATTAGCCATACTGTTTATTTATTCCGGTTACCTGAAGCTATTTACACCCATCGCCCGGCAAGCAGCTATGTACCCATGGACCGGGCAGGTAGCCCCGGTATTTCTTCGTTTTATGGGCGTTATTGACCTCTTAGGCGGTATTGGAATATTAATCCCTTTCACGAGAATTTATGCTGCCAGCGGGATTGTATTGCTCATGATCAGCGCCGCTGTTTTCCACATTACGAGAGGCGAAGCCAGTGTAATTGGATTTAACATCGCCGTTGCTATTGTTGCAGGCTTTATTGCCTGGGGAAGAAAGAGACTGGCATAGCGCCAGTCTCTTCAGATCTTTGCAGCAACGGTTATATGAAAAGTAATTTCATAGATTCCATCTGCAAAGAATTTGATGGAGTGCGTTAACCGCAATGTTTTGTTGATGTCTGTCGCCTTTGGTAATATGCGGTAATAAGACAAGCAGGCATCATCTGTCCAGGCCTGACCTCCCACTGTCAGTGATCTGAACAATGGCATACCAATGGCCAGCTTAGGGAATTCCATTTCCATCGTAGAATCGGTCGTCACTACAGGATAATACGGATCCCAGTCATGAAAGGTAGGATAGTTCAATGCCAGGCGCTGCATATCCGTTGAAGGATTAAACGGTTTCCCATTCTTATCCAGCCATTTTATAATCACCTTACTCACATTCGAAGCCGTATATTTAATATCTACCGGGTAAGTATCGTTTTCCTGTACAGTAGTACGATCTGCATCATTATCCGGAGGTGTGGTCTGCACACGACGATACACCACTGTATACATGGAACTCATAGGCGTTACCACCAGGTCACAGGCATTCTTCAGGGTCTTCTCCCCTTTTACATTCGACACTTTTACATCGATCGTATAACGACCGGTATCGAGGTATATTGAGGCCCTTGTAAATTGTAAGCGGCCGCCAATCGGGTTCACACTGAATGGTGCGACCGTACTATCCTGCATTTTTGCCCTGAGCAGCGCCAGCGTAGAGTCTGACTGTATTACGGCATCTTTGAAGATTGTGATCGTTTGCGGACGCAGGAACATGCTATCCACACCTGCGCCAGTATATGCATTCCTGACTGACAGTAACTGTACATGTATCGGGTTCGTAGAACCATCAGCCACCAGTGTTGAAGAGGTAGTGGTCGTACCTTTCTGTACTGTGAACGGATTTTCCAGGTAGTATACACTATCACTCAGAAATCCTTTTTCTATCTTCTCGCAACTCAGCAATACGACTGATAATAATAGGATGCGTGTTATTTTCATCTTACTGAATATTATTGATGCTTGCATTGTTTACCAATACGTGTAATGTAGTACCAGTCGCTGTCCTGATGCCTGTCGTCTGACAGGAAATGGCCAGATCCGCAGGATCATCTCCAGGCGCATTCGCAGAGCCATCCAGTACACCGTTGATCTTTACGTATTGCAGGTAGTAAAAAGTATAGGTAGCACTTGAATTCGTCAGATTGACCGTATAAGCGCCCTGTAATTTCTTTACTCCACAAGGTGCAGGTGCACCCGCCCAGTTGTTTTCCAGCTGCACACTACCCGTGGTATTGTATAAACTGATGCTGTCTGTAAACAGGTATTGGGTGATGATTTTAGAGCTGGTATTGTTGTACAGATCTCCCAGGCTGGCATACCCTTCTTTAGCCATGAGCAGGTTGATCGCATAATCCGTGAAAGCGAAGAAGGTGCCTGCCTTATTCACAGAATCTTTGAGTCCAAAATGATCGATGAGTAAGATCGTTGTATCGAAGTAATGAGCAGCATGCTGCGCTAAATAATCGTAGGTAGATAAACTTGTGTTGGCGTTGTGTAATCCGCCATCTGTAAGATAGCTCTCTTTCTTGCAGGCACAGGCCAGCAGGATGCATATACTACAGGTAATATAAAGTGATTTCATGTGTTACTGTTTTGTGGTTATTGAATTTTCCCCTGCCAGTAAGGTGTCTGTGTCAGTTTGCTATTCAGCAGGAACAGGGAGGGATCCAGGGGCCAGTAGTATTTACCCTGTGCAAATTCTGTTGCATTGATGTAAGGGAATTTTATATGCCCGGTATTCCTGGCCAGTCTTACGAAGTCGTAGAAACGGGATCCTTCCAGGAATAACTCCCGTCCACGTTCTGCCACGATAGAATCTTGCAAAGCAGCGCCGCTAATACTGCCATAAGCAGGGATCCCAGCTCTTGTTCTGATCTCATTGACGAGTGTTATAGCACCTGCTTCATCAGGCGATGCTTTCGCTGCCAGGGCTTCTGCCTTAAGCAGTTTAATATCTGCAAGCCGGAAGATGAGGAGATTGTTCTTTGCGATAGAATATGACGTATTATTATTAATATATTCTACCTGCGCATATTTGATACAACTGAAGTAATCTGAGGAGCCACTGGAAGCGATCGTGAATGCCTGCTTATAGCGGGTGTCTCCCTCAGCATAATATAATCCTGCTATAGTAGCATTATTAAATTGCCATTGAGGTATTGTAATGCCCTTCAGGTAAGGTGCGCACACAGTATAACCTGTAATACTGGAGGCAGTCAGCAAAGATTCAGACGTACTGTTGTTGGAGATTTCAAAGATACTTTCGTCTGACTGCCCTTTGTATAAGTTCATATAGGAAGCAGCCGGCAACAATGAATAGGAACCGGACTTGATCAAGCTATCGCAGGCAGCGTTGCACTTATCATAATCCCCTTTCCAGGCATAAAGATGTGCCAGCAATGCGAATACAGCACCTTTATCACCACGTACGACCCTGTCACTACTGGATGCATCTTTCCAGGCCAGGAATTGCCTGGCCATATCCAGGTCCGCAATACATTGTGCCAATACCTCTGCCTGTGGCTTTCTGGCCAGTTGTGGTGCAGTAGAATTGTCCGCATAGTAAGTGGTATCCAAAGGTACATCGCCCCATACACGGGCCATATAGAAGTAAGCAAATGCTCTTGTAAAATATGCCTCACCCAGGTATTTATTCCTGCTGCTGTTTTTGAATACAGATTCAGGCATTGTATTGATAAAGTGCAGACAACGGTTACTCTGCGCAATCGCAGAATAAAAGTTTGTATAGACCCTTAATTTCAGGCGCACGTCATATACATTGGCCACCGGTACACTCACACCCCAGTTTACCTTCGCTGCATTCATATAAGCCACATTGCCATCTCCCCCCAGCACAAAATCAGGCGTAAATTCATCTGTAGGCAAATCTCCGTATACATAGAATTGTATGGAGGCATTAAAGGCGCTTCGCAACAGGGAATAGCAGGCGGCGACAGAAGCATTTGCATCTGCTTCTGATTTCCAGGTAGTCTGGTCAGTGGCTGTACTCAGCGGATCCTTGTCCAGGAATTTATTGCAGGCACTACATAGCAACAAAGCACCTATAATATATGTAAGTTTCATGTTCTGGCTGTTTAAAGTTCAACACGTACGCCCAGTGTAAATTTGAGCGCTGATGGATAAGCGATATTAGAAGAACCGGTGGTAGGATCTACCAATTCAGGATCAGGTATGGTAGCGGCTTTCTTCCAGGTATACAGGTTCTCTCCCATCCCGTATACACTCATTCCTTTTACTTTGATATGCCTGAGGATTGACTGAGGTAAGGTATAAGAGAGTTTTGCCTGTTTTATTTTCAGGAAACTACCATCTTCCACGAAGTAAGAACTGGCAATGTTATAGCGGTCGTTATCCACATTGGTCACCAGTGTCGGGAATTTCGTCTGGTCACCTTCATGCAGCCAGAACTGGTTCAGCAGGGATGTCAGTGCTGCCGGCCCGGCATTGCTGCCCCATGAAGAACTATACAGTTTACTCCCATTGAGGGCATCGGAGAGGTAACCATTGAAGATCTTTCTACCTGTGAGGAAGGAACAGAAGATATTTAAGGATATTCCCTTGTAGGAAAAAGTGTTTCCAAATCCTCCCGTAATTTTCGGCATTGGATTCCCTGCTATTACCTTATCATCATAATCGATATTGTAATCTCCATTCATGTCGATATAGTGAGGGTCACCCCCATTCAGGGTCCTACCCATATAAGTGAGTTTCTTACCTGTAATTGGGTCCGTAGGCACCGCCGCATCATTTGCAAAGGAGCCATTTATCTGGTATACCTTATAGTTGAACAAAGGCTCACCGATTGTGAACGTTTGCTGGAACCACGTTTCGCCGAACATAAAGTCACGGTTATTATTCGGCAGCCTGGTTACATAGTTTTTATTGAAGGAGATATTGAAATTTGTACTCCACTGGAAAGCAGATTTGGGGGAGAGGTTATTTGTATTAATCCCTATTTCCAAACCTTCATTGCGCACATCCACGAAGTTGCCGGAGTAGTACTGGTAACCTGTAGTGACCTGTGCCGGGATGTTATAGAAGTATTTATCCTTCGCATCCTTGCGGTACCAGTCCATAGTCAGGTCGATCCGGCCATTGAAAAGCGTAAGGTCTATACCCAGATCCGGTTGAATATATTTCTCCCACCTTACACTGGTACTGGCGCTCACACCATTGTTCAGGAAATTACCTCCATTGCCATAAGGAGAGATCACCGTGGCACCATTGTAGGTAGAAGGAATACCACCCACCGTCGTATAGGGGCCATAATTATACAGCACACCCGTCGTACCTCCTAAGTAAGAAGCATTGGTAGACAGGGCCTGGTACTTGGCATAAAAGCTACCCGGGTCATTCCCTGTAATCCCCCAGCTGGCCCTGAATTTGAGGAAGCTCACCACTTTTTTTACAGGTTCAAAAAATGGTTCATCAGAGGCTACCCAGCCTGCAGATACAGAAGGGAATGTACCCCAGCGATATTGCGGACTATAAATTGAGCTGGCATCACGACGTACTGTACCTGAAAAGATATAGCGGTTTTTAAAATCGTATGATAAGCGGCCATAGTATGAAAGGGTGGTCTTTTCCTGGTTCACGGTATATACGTTGAGATTGGTACCTGGCGGCACTGTTTGCAGTGTAGTGATCCCCGTTACATTAATACCGGCTGCTGAAGCATTGCTGTAATAGTTTTTAAAATCATACGCTGATGCTCCTGCCACTACATTGAAATGATGTTCTTTGACACGCAGGTCGTAATCAAGGTAGTTTTCAAATGACCAGGAAGGATTACTACTGTAAATGGAATAAGCAGAATTCTGTAATCCATTCAGGGTAGCTGGTGAGAAATAATCCCATTTGTCCATCACGTTATTTGCTGCATAGGTACTATGTAGTACCAGGTTATGAATGATGGTATCTGTCAAACCAATGGAACCATTAAAACTAAAGATCCTGTTATCATCATAAGGGTTTTCCTGGCCAGTATACAATGAATATTGTTCCGCTGTGAGAGGTGCAAATGAGGTAGGCAGGTTCCATGAATTGAACAGTTGTCCTGCCTGGCCGCCGGTACCATGCTTGCGGCGTTCTGAACTCAGGAGGATATTTGCCGTTACACCTAAACCTTTAATAGGATTGGTAGAAATGTTGAAGGAAGGAGCCATCCTGTCTATCGAAAAACCTTTGAGCAGGCCCTGCTCATTGTAGTGATTCAATCCCAGGCGATAATTGGAAGATCCTATAAAACCAGCGACTGACACATCTTCACTATTCACGATCGCATTATCCCGGATCATTAATCCCTGCCAGTCTACGTCGTTGTTGAATGCTGCATTCAGGCTGTCTGTCAGCTGTATAGGAATTGTATTTTGCTGTGTGAGCAGGTAACTCAGGTTATCATTGAGCAACTGCATTTTCAATCGCCTTTCTGCAGCACCGGTGGTGACTTCCCTGAATGCCGGACGGGAGGTCATCCCAACATATCCCCCCAAGCTCACCTGTGGCTTGCCCGTCTTTGCGCGTTTTGTCTTCACGATGATAACCCCATTCCCCCCACGGGCACCGTAGATGGCAGATGCGGAAGCATCTTTCAGTACGTCGATCGATTCAATGTCGTTGGGGTTGATGATGCTCAGCGGGTTCGTACCGGCATAAGAACTACCAATCGCATTGATATCGAAGATCACACCATCTATTACATACAATGGACCAGTGTTTCCACCATTTGCATTGTTGTAATCCACATTGGTGGCACCACGTATTACAATGGCCGATTTTTGCCCTAACTCACCGGTGCTGGATAATACGCTTACCCCTGACAACCTGCCCTGTAGCATCTGGTCAAAACTGGCTTCAGGAATATCCTGAATTTCTTTCCCGGAAATAGAAGATACCGCAGCCGTCACATTACGTCTTTTCACGCTCTGGTAGCCAATGACAACGACGTCATTAACAAACTGGCTTTCGCGTTTCAGCACGATATTCAGCTCACCTTTTCCAACTTTTACTTCTTCTTTTTTGTACCCTACATAGGTTACCAGCAGGGTGTTTGTACTTCCTTTTAAGGCGAGCTGAAAGTGGCCATCAGCATTCGTTTGCGCACCATTGGCCAGCAGGCCTTTTTCCTGTACACTGGCACCGATCAATGGTGTGCCGGTATCATCTTTAATAACACCCTTTATTACGACAGGGTTTTGTGCATTGGATAGCAGGCATAAATAGCCCAGCATCCACAGAAGTAGTGGCGCAGATTTTATGAGTCCCCTCATGGCGATTAAATTTTGGTCTTTGATAAAATGGTAGTACTCTTCCAGTCCGTCAGTTTCTATACGGAAAACACGATCGTGAATTAGTTTTAATTTTCTAAAAAAACCACCTGACTTTCATTTGATACACTTACGGTGACACAAATGAAAGCCGCCAGGGGCCGGCGGCCGGCTTAAATAAATTCAAAATGAAAGCACAATTATTATTTCATATGATTTTTATCGGGTTGCTACACTGTCGTCAGGAAATAAAAATATTATAAAGGGGATTATAAAGATTCAATGATAATAACTGATGATAACCATATTTTACCCGTACCGCGTAGTACACCTCCAGGGAATCTTTTGCCGGCAAAACGGGAAATGGCTGTTGGGGCTCAGTTTGCGGCCTTTCCTTTCTCACCAGTCAGGTTTTCAGGGCTAACACTGCGTGTTTTGGCATTGGAGAGACGGTACAGATTGTCGAGACCTTGTGAAGAGACTTGCAGGCTGATAACTACTATTAAGAGTAACAATAACGGGAACTTTCTCATACATGGATTATTTGTATGAGAAAGTTACTGTTTTTATTGACGGATGTCAAGCTGTGCGATCTGGATACGTACGCTATCCAGTTCGTCTTCTTCTTCATCTTCTTCCAGGCGGCCGCACTGTATAAAAGTCAGCTTCGCACTGTTGGCAACACCTTTTGGATAGAATGACAGCTGGCCATAACTGGATACCAGGTAGGCTGTGGTATTATTCTCAGCCAGGGGTACGATAATGCCATAACAGAGATTAGTGAACATACCGGAGGCCCATTCGTTGGTACCGGAGAGTATCACATATTGCTGTCCGTTGATGGTGCAGGTTTCCATGGGTGATCCACCCCAGGAGATAAAGCCGCAATCATTCACAGTGCTGCCACTTTCGTCAATGATGTGGGTGATCTGCTTTTTATTGACAAAAATGGTGCTCTTACCTGCTTCAAACTCTTCTTTAAATTCGAACTTGTAGGTAATATCATACCCCGGAATGTGGAAAGAAGAAACCCGGGTGGTCGTACTATCCCCGGTAATATCTTCATCGTTGTGTGTGAATGCAATACCCGGCGTGTTGTAAGGGTACTTCGCCTTAATGAAAGCTTCTGTTTGTTTGGTAGCGATGACTGTATCGAACAGTATTTTTACTCCTTCCTGTACTTTTTTGCTCTCGAATGCGGCTCCCGGATTCGCTGCGCCGGATAGTGTCGTACTGCTTGTTGTGGCTGTGTCTTCCTGTTGTGATGTTTTGTTTTCCTGATGACATCCTGCTATTGCAAGGGCCATAAGGATGCTGATTCTTCTCATAGATTTTATTATAATAGGGATTTGTACAGATCGTAATTTTCCCGGTCGAAACATACAAAGATTACCTTTTCTATTGTACTATTTTTTTCGGAAAAATCTCTTACTGTAGTGATAGCTATTTGTGCAGCCTTATTTTTTGGAAAGTGGTAAATACCTGTGCTGATATTGGGAAATGCGATGGTTTTCACATCGTGTGCTACAGCCTGTTCCAAACTATTGCGATATGCATTGGCCAGTAATTCTTCTTCTTTAGGTTTGCCATTCCATACAGGTCCCACTGTGTGGATTACATACCTGGCAGGCAGATTTCCTGCGGTGGTAACGACAGCTTCTCCTGTCGCGCATTTTCCCTGGCGGGCCACGATCTTCCTGCAATCTTCGAGTATAGCAGGTCCGCCGGCGCGATGAATGGCGCCATCTACACCACCACCTCCCATCAGGGATGTGTTAGCGGCGTTTACGATTGCATCTGCCTGAACTTTGGTGATATCTCCCTGTATGAGTTCGAATTTCATTGGCCCAAAATTAAAGAACTTCTGCCAAAGGCAGAAGTTCTTTAATGACGTTTCTGTACTTCCATAATAAACTATTCTATCAACAGCGTACCGGATTTATTGCTAGGGCCGTTTTATGAGCCTCCATTCAGCCTGCTGCCAGAGTGAACTGCCATGCGTAGCCGTCACATACAAGCGGTAGAATTTATAGGCTTCCTGGTTGGAGAAAGTGTATTTCACGGTCAGGAAGCGGGAACCAAAGTTCTGATCCACCCGTTTATCCAGCACGATCCAGTCCGTACCATTATTAGATCCCTCTATTGTCCAGTCTTTAGGATCACGGTCAGGCGCATCATTGGCAGAGGTCATTGTATAAGCACCCGTTGTTTGCGGCGTAGCAAATTCAAGCATTGCCCATACGGTGGAGAAATTGCCTAAGAGGAATTTTGAATTGATGTTATTATCTATCAACTTAGGTGAGTTCTCATTACCATTGCTGGTATTCTCATACTGCGTGGTGTATTTGATATTTTGATTGGTGATGTCTGTCTCTATCAGTTTGGAAGGGTCCAGTTCCAGTACAATCGTGCTCTTTGAAGAATCCAGCAGGTGACGCGTAGGATCGTTCAACTGAATGGCCAGTACTGGTTTGTTATTCACATTTTTGGTGATGGAGGCCGTCTTCACAGTGAGATTGAATTTCGCCACGTTCGTATTTGCGGGAAAATTCACGGTAGCGGGCAAGGTATAGTCCGTGCCTGATGCCAGTAAGGTAGATCCGGTCAGCGTACCATTGTCAATGAGTGCCTGTGCTGTATCTGGCGCTGCCGACAGATTGATGGTGAATGCACCTCCTGCTGTACCGCCCAGCGTAACGCTCACGGGCAGGGTTACTTCCGTATTGCCCAGTGTATGATCAGTTCCATCCGGTTCCATCAGGATACTACCTGCCTTTGTGAAATAGAGGTAGTGAATCTCAGTACCGGATATCACCTTATCTGTATGAATCAGCACAATTGCCATTCTTCCGGATCCATCCAGTGTATTGGCCTTTGTAGCATCAGACAGTCGTATGGCCAGTGCCAGGTCATGGCCATAGTAGCGCTCTATTGCCTGCATACTTACCTTGAGCGGAATACTGAAAGTATCCAGCCCAAAGCGGATTTCCGCACTACGGGGCAGGGTGTAATAAGATTCTCCCAGTAATACAGTGTTCTTCAATTGCTGGTTTGCGATCAGCGTATTGATGGTATCGTTATTCACACCAATATTCACAGTAAAGAGCTTTGGCGTAGCAGCAGAAAACACCAGTTTCACAGGAATGGTAATATCATCTGTCGCTTTGGTATATTCATCCGCCCCGGGTATATTCACAATCCCGTTCTCACTGCTGATGGCAACATTGACAGGGCTTAACTGTTCATCTTTAAAGCGGTCATTTTTTTTACAGGCGAATAAAAATAACAGCAGAAATATATAAGGACGCATAGCGATCAGTTTATTTGTTAATATCTACATAGGATGTGACCCATACTTTTCCATCCAGGTTCCATTTGGTATCAGCAGCTATCTGCAGCCAGTTCAATACCTGGCGTACAGGATCGACCGGCTGTGGTACCAGCTGGGCCAGGTTATTCGCACTGCTTGGACACATCAGGTCACTGAAATCATCCCATTTATAGGCCCCATTAATTTTAAAATCATGTGCCCATTCACTCTGGTCTTTGAACACGCCACCGTAGCCATCCTTACAGGACCAGTAGCCCACCAGGTAATCGTGGTAAGGGTGAGAAGTGGGCAATTCTGCGGCACATACATACTCACTGATCACATTGTCCGGAATAGCAGCTTTCCAGAATTTCACTTCTGTGATATAGGCATCCAGCCAGCGGTTGTTCACAATATTACCCGGCATGTAGCCCAGCGAAAGCGGTGCATCTGTGTCGAAATTGCCATAGCCGGTAATCTCTGCCTCCGTGTTGAAATTGCCATCCGTGAGCAGCCGCAGGAAACGCTTGCCATCTCTGTTCACAAACACAGCAGCTATATCATGCCACTTACCATCACTGATATTGCCGGCTGTAGCCATATTAAAGCCGGCACCATTCTGACCAAAGTGTACTCCCCAGGCATTGACTTCCAGCGAAATATTCCAACCTGTATTGTGCCACCAGTCCAATGACATATTGTTTCCAATCACGGAAGGATAGGTGTAAGAATAATCTCCTGCACCCGTCTTGTTCTTTTTTATTTTCAGTTCTATGGTGGCTTCTGCATCTTTGCCCAGGTTGTAATCTTCCTTACCGCTATCGATGGTCGCATATACTGCTGTCGTTGCATTATCCCCGTACAAACGCACAGCTTTCCCGGTATAACGGTTACCCGTATATGGCCTGTCTAAAAAGCTGGTGGCATAGCGGGGGGAATAGTAGATCGTGAAGGTATTTACCTTTGTATTGCTCAGGATCGTACCATCATCATTAGAAGGATCGATCATATAAGGGCCACCATTACCGGCAGTGATGATCACAAGCCAGTCTTCCGAAGCATAGGTTTTCCGCTGCTTCAGCGCTGTCAGGATCTTACCGATATTTTCATCTGCCTGTAAGATAGCCGCCTTATATCCGGGCACACTCACATCATATCCATACCGGCGACCTGCCAGCTCCACCTGCGAGAACTGACCAAATACCATACTGGCCGTATCGATCGTTAACTCCTGCAGGATAGCCTGGGTAGCGGCTGCATCATCATCCGCATATGTCTGGTTGACATCTGTATCCGTTATTAAAAATTGACCCAGGCTATCAGCGGAGCTGTATGCTGCAATACGGAATTTAGGCGCTCTTTCTTTGATATATTTAAAAAATACAGGGTATGCCTGCAGGTGGTTATTGCTGAAATCATTTTTGATCACACCATGTTTTTCCTTGTGCACACCCGTGAGCAGATCTGCCCATCCTGTGCTGCGCAAGGCAATGGTATCGCTGATACTGTTCCAGGAATAGATAGCATGATCTGCCAGGGCCAGCAGATTGGGTGCTGCGGCATCCCGTACCGCTTCTCCCCTTGCACCGTCTATGGTGAGGAACAGGATCTTAGGAGTACGCGCTATGACCCCTGTGCTGTCATTATAATCTTTCTTGTCCAGCATACGGTCGTAGCCTTTGTTGCAGGCCATCAAGCCGACCAGTAGCAGGAGGAGGTATATTCTGTGCTGCATAATTGACCTTTACTTAAAGAGTAACCTTACTACATTCGAGATTTCTACCCTGTTGAACCGACCAAAGATCCCTGTGATAAGGGTCTGTGTCTGCCCGGAAGAATTGGTGGTTTCGAAGATCTTGGTGAGACTGCCACTAAAATCAGCGACATTGTTATACCCGTCCGCCAGTGAGCCATCGGGCTTTAACACCATGAATCCACTGCGGTGTACCTTGCCATATTTATTGAAATAACCACTGACCACTATCAGCCCGTTATTCAGCTGTTGTGCTAACCTATAACTCACATCTGCTGCCATCGGTAATGATACCAGCAGCGGATCTACTGTACCATCCGGCTTTAGCATCACCAGGCCCTGGTGATCTACTCCATCAAATTTCCGGAACACACCAGCCACCATGAAACGCTGCGTAGTAGCATTGTAGCGGATACTGGAAATCTGATTGTCAGCTCCTGCACCACCAAAGCCTGCATCCAGGCTGCCATCCGTATTGATACGGGCGATGTAAGGAGCCAGTTCGCCATTGTAATGAGTAAAACGACCTACGATGATCAACTTTCCATCCGCCTGCATATACGCATCGCTGATAGGACCATTCGGACCATTTTTACTTCTATGCAATACCGGGTCATAGTTGAAAGAAGAATCAAGCGAGCCATCAGGGAAGAAACGGATCAGGTTCCTTACCGGTATACTATCTACTACCAGGGAATCCCGTTCATGCAGGTAATCAGGCACACCATACACATACTGTTCGTAATAACTAAAGTTGCCGACCGCGGTGATCTTATTTTCATGCACAAATACCCTGGTGATATTGCCATCTGTGCCACCATTAAAAGCAGGTACCGTATCTTTTCCTTCAAATGTGTTGACGACTGTGGAATCTATTGAGCCATTGGTATTTAATACGGTGATATTATGCATCTCTGCCAGGTGAATATCATACGAACCAAAGCTCCCACCCACCACCAGTTTGCCACTGGGCAGTGCACTGATGGAACTGAGTGAACCATCTGACCCTCTGCCTGATTGCAGGGATCGATCTATTTCACCGTCTTTGGAAATGAGTACAATGCGGCCTATTGGTTTTACCACACCCTTATGTTCATAATCCAGGAAATCGCCGATCAGGAGCATACGCCCGTCAGTGAAACGATATATATCATTGACCCAGCTGCTGGTACCAACTACGCCTTTCCAGGCAGGATCGATGTCCAGGTTGCCTTTTACTTTGAATACGGGTCCGATGAATACCTGGTCACCAATAGATACGCTGGTTACACCGGTGCTGGCAGTGGCAGGTACTTTTACCTGTATACCTGCTGTATCTACAGCCATTACCTGCCCCGCTTCTCCATTAAAGTTGAAGTGAATACTATCCTTGTGTGGCAACAAACCTTTGCCTTTGAATGTAACTACTGTACCGGCCGTAGCTTCTGATGGTGCAGGTGCATCTGTGCTCAGTGCGACTCCCAGGGGTTCCCGTCCGCCGGCATAAGGATCCGGGTAGACTTTATCATTTTTGCGACAGGCACTCAACACCATGCCTGCAGCCAGTATATATGCGAGTATTTTCATATCGTGTTCTGTTTTTAAAATCATCCGCCGGTTTGCATTACTGAGATCATGTCGTACACGAATCCAGCGATGTCAAAACCAAAGAAATAATGATTCTTATCCAGCGCATGCACCACTCCATTGTCTGTAAGAATATTGGAGGAGGATACAAATGCTGTATTCCAGTTATCAAGCGGATAAGTCAGATCCGGTATGTAAGAAAGGGTCAGCTGCCGGTAACCAACATACTTTACGCCATTGTCATCAGCAAAGACCACCCCCACATTCAACGTGGTATTATTCCAGGATAAATAATCCTGACCGGGATAAATTGATTTGAGACTAAAGTCTATCTGCGGAAAATCCTTTAGCTGATTTGCACCGTGAAACATATACCGCTGCAGGTATTTCTGCCATACGACCGGAGGTATGTCTGCCAGTGTCTTGACCGTATCATACCCATACCTGTAGAGGTTCTCGTTCAGCGTCTGTACCATGTTCCTGATACTGAGGTCAGTAGGCGCAAAAAAAGTGAGCGTATCTTTCGTAAATACGTCTTCCATACCTGCGAGCCTGACTACCTGTGCAACAGAATCAAAGAAGAATGGTACCGCATCGAGGTACGCCAGGGTATTGCCTTTAAAATGCGGATCCTGGGTACCGGAATCCCGGTAGTATTGATCCTTTTTACAGGCGAATAAGCTCATCAAAACGAGCGAAAAAAATAAGATCATTCGCAGCATAAGACATGTTTTATCTTAACCAGTAATTATTTAATTGCATGAAAGGATTGTTATCCAGCGAAGCCCTGGATATAGGCCAGGTCCAGCCGCCATTGTCAAACTGGGATTGCGTCAGCGCATAGTAACACCAGTTTGTATTCGTCGCCCTGCCCGTTCTTACCAGGTCAAAGTAATAGTGGCCCTCCATCATCAGCTCCTTTGCCCTTTCTGCGAAAATCGCATCCTTCAGCGGCGCACCACCAGCCCCCTGGTAGAGTGGGGTCTTTGCCCTATCCCTGATCATGTTCATCATGCGGATGGCTTCTGCATCTTCGCCCAGCTCGGCCAGCGCTTCTGCCCTGAGCAGAATAGCACCTGCATAGCGCAGTACAATGAGGTTGTTATCCACATTCACGTCGTCATTCCCCTGCTCAAACACACTGTTGTATTTCAGGAACAGGAAGGTGCCGTCGTTGGCGAACATCTGCGAGTCAAACCACATCTCAATACGGGCATCCGGTACACCGGTAGGGTACAGCCGGCGCAGGTAATCGGCCCTGAAATAACAGAAGCTGTATTGGTGGTTATATGCCGGGCGCTTGTATGGATAGTGTACCACCAGCTCAGAAAGGTCATTCCATTTTTCAGACAAGGTCTCACCATAGTTGGAACTGATCACGATATCAAAAAGGCTTTCCTTACTACGTCCTTTGAAGATGGTGAAAGACTGATCGATGGGCAACAACTCGTAAGCCGCACTCTGGATCAGTTCATTGCCCAGGTCTGCTGTAGATCTGTAGTATTGCTGTGCATTGGCTTTGTCAAAACCGGCATTCCACATATTCATCTCCATAATGAGCCCAATAGCTGCCCCTTTACTGGCACGTGCCCCCCTGTTGGCAGGGTCTGTAAATGTCCAGGGCAGGTTGTTCATCACCGCACTGAGATCTGTGATACAATTCTTCATCACAGTTGTCATTTTTTCTCTTGGCAGTGGTGCCTCGTGATAGGCGTCTTTATAGTAAGCCACATCGCCCCAGAGGCGTACCATGGTCCAGTAAGCAAGGCAACGCATGAAAACTGCTTCTGCCTGGAACTTCAGTTTCTGTTCATTGGAGAGATCCGGGATGGACCTGCGTCCTACTTCGTATTCCAGGATATTACAGGCCTGTATTACCCTGTAAAATGGTTTCCAGTCCGACAGGTTAGCCAGGTCAAAGATGTTCCAGAAATCCTTGCCTGAAGGCGTATAGATCAAAGGCAACAAATCATTCTTAGCAGCATATTCTACAAAACTACGGTCGTTGCCATCATTCTTTTGTGATGAATAGCCCAGCATACCGCCCCTCACCTCTCCCGCCACAGCGTATAGCGGACAGGATCCTACTACGTCTCTGAAAAGACCATAGATATCCCACATGTTATCTTCCACATCGCTTGCACTCTGGAAGAAAGCATTGCCAGACAACCTGTCCAGTGCCTTCACATCCAGGAACTTCTTACAGCCACCCTGGGTAATCAATAGTAAACAAGCGATGAGATATATCCTGCGATACATAATCGTTCTCTTTTTAGTGTGTTAGAATTCTATATTCACCCCGAAATTGTAAGTTCGTGGCACGGGATAACCACCGGATTGATCACGCCCCAGCGCAGATACATTCTCCGGATTCGGACCACTGTAGGGGGAGAATGTAACCAGGTTATTAACAGTGAAATACGTTCTCACGGAATTCACACCGTACCGGTTTGTAAACTTCCTGTTCAGCAGGTATGCGATTGTAATGGTGTTGATCTTCCAGTAAGAACCATCTTCCTCTATCAGCGTTTGATCGTACCTGTAAGGCCGTATTGAAGAGTAACGGGTATAATCAAAAGGATTCGGATACTTCGCATTTGTATGATTCGCCGTCCAGTAATCCACACTGCCCACGTCTACGACTGTTTTAGGATTGTAAGGATCACCCAGGTATTGCATTCTTTCTGCAAATGCATTGTTCAGGATCTTGCGGATCAGGGTATAAGAAGTATTCAGGTTCAGTGACCAGCTCTTGTAGTTGACGTAAGATTGCAGACCACCTGTGATCAGCGGTTGTGAATTTCCGGCAGGTACATAGTCATTATTGTCCAGTATGTAGTTATGGTCCACGTCTTTGAAGATAGGATCCCCTGCCTTGAAGTAGGTACCATCTGATGTGCGGTAACGCTGACCGGTAGCCGGATCCACAGGCACATCTGCATCTGAGGCATACACCCCTTCCGTCTTAAGCAGGTAATTCGTGAGACTGTTCCTGCCTACGCGGAACAAGGTATGCTGACTGTTTGCATAATCATACTCAATGAGCTGCCTGGCACCATTGGGCAGGTGCGTAAGGATGTCTTTATTGAGCGCCGCATTTACTGAGATCGTCCATTGTACCTTACTGGTACGTGGTAATGGCCGGAAAGTCAGGGTCAGCTCGTAACCGTAGTCGATGAGTGACGTTTCATTGGTAGTGATCTGATCAAAACCCGTGATGTTAGACAGGTTCTTTGTTCTTAACAGGTTCTTCACCGATTTGTAATAGGCATCAAAGATCACTTCCAGCCGGCTGTCAAAGAAGCCCGCTTCAAAACCTACGTTGTATTGCGTAGTCGATGTAGGTTGTAAAGTGGTATTGGGCAGGAGGGAATAGTTGATCCCCAGGCGCTGATTCGCATTGTAGGTGCCGCGGGGATCGAAGGTACCGTAGATGGCAAAGATATCGCCGGATGGTACTATGTTCTGGCCCCAGCTACCTCTCAGTGAACCATAGCTAAGCCATTTCAGTTCACTCAGGGCATTCTCTTTGTTAAAGTTCCATCTTACACCAATAGCGGGATTCTTTGAATAAGGATCTTCAAAACCGCTGCTGGATGTACCATCCATCCGGTAACTGAGATCCATTACATACTTCTGCTTATAGTTGTAGGAGAAGGTACCTGCAAAACTGGCAATGTGTTGTTTGCTGTAATTGTCCAGCAAACCTCCACCCAATGAGGCATAGCCATCATATCCCAGTGGCCCCTGGTATTGGTCGTTCGGTGTTTTTTCCTGTTGTATTACCTGTGCCTGGAATCCTTTACTGTAAATTTCGTTGAAGGCTGAAATGAAGAAATTATGCTTGTCCTTGATAGTCGCAAAGTAGGACAGGGTATTCCTGTTATACAAGGTATACTTACGGTCGTCGTATGCATATACCTGCGAGAAGTCGCCATGTGCGGCAGCAGGGATGAACCTGTCTTCCGTATTACTTGCATATTCATAACTCACACTGGAGCCCAGGCTCAGCCCTTTCAACAACTGATAACTCAAATCCAGACTTGCTCTCACATTGGCAGTCTTGTTATCATTTTTCGTATCCAGTGAAGATAATACCCCAGCCGTACTCTGGTAGAAGGAAGGCCCCGGTAAGAGCGAGGAGGCAGCAGCATTTGTGGCCACGCCACTTTGCGTCAATCCATTTCCATCTCCTTTGTTCCTTTTACCGACCTGTGTGGATAAGGTGGTGAATACCCTGAACTTCGGGTTCGGCTGATACAGCATATTTGTATTCACTGAATAACGGTCAAAGCCGGTATTGCGGATCACACCATTTTCATGGTAATAGCCCAGGTCCACTTTGTAGTTGAATTTTGGATCACCCCCACTGATGTTGATATTGTGTGTCTGGTTGTAAGTAGCCTGGTAAAATACATCCTGCCAGTTGGTAGAATTGTTATAGTAAGGATTGAGACTATCTGCCAGGAAATGGGTAGTAGTGATGTTGTAAATATCATTGATATTCCCGCTACCGTAGATCTGCTGCAGGCGTAGTCTTCTCTCTGCTGCACCGCCAATCGTTTTGCGCAACCCCGGAGGTGTGTTCACAAAGAAGTTGCCGGTATATCTTACCAGTGGTATGGGCGAACTACCCCTGCGGGTGGTGAGCAGGATCACCCCATAAGCACCACGGGAGCCATAAAGTGCGGTCGCCTGCGCATCTTTCAGGATCTCCAGGCTTTCGATATCTTCAGGTGGAATGAGCGACATAGGGCTTACACCCGGACCGGCTGACTGGTACCCATATTCGAAGTTGGCATCTGCATCAATAGGTACACCATCGATCACGTACAAAGGTGAGGTAGGTGACAGGAAGGCATCGTTACCACTACCCGTTACCGTGATATTAGACAGGCCCCTGATCTGGATCATACCACGGGCGCCGGGCGCACCGGTATTGTTCTGAATATTCAGACCTGCTACACGCCCTTGTAAGAGTTGTTCTACATTGGAAACCGGCACGTCCTGTATTTCCTTTCCACCTACTATCGTTGCAGAACCGGTCGTAATTTCACGGGTCTTTTTCTGATAACCGATGATCACGGTTTCATTCAGTTTATTTTCTGTTACTGACAGGCGGATCACCAGTTCCCTTTTATCCTTCAGCGTAACGCGGTAATCAGAATAACCTATATAACGAAATACAAGTGGTGAACCGGGTAATACACTGACAGAGAACTGACCACTGGCATTGGTGATCCCCACTGCTTTCAGCGGACTACCCGCCATGATACTTACCCCCACCAATGGCTCATTGGTCACACCATCCCTGACCTGGCCGTTGACGGTGGCCTTGTCCTGCGCTTGCAGAAAAACAACGCTCAGCAGACAAAAAAGCAACAGTATAGATTGTTTCATAATTTTCTTTGTTTATTCGTCCCTGAACCGGGGGTTGTTCCTGAAATAGAAAATGATTTCCCAGTCGCCTTCCTGGTAGATGTTGAAGGATAGATCCATTGTGCAGGTCTCCCGGAGATTACCAAAACCGACTCTTGTAAAACTGAATTTGACGTAAGCCTGCGAACCATCGTTGTTCGTAAACCGGGTTTTGAACCGCATTAATGGGATAGGAAACGCCACCTGGTAAGTCACTCCTGTAGCAGTACGCTGAATGTCGAATCCATGCATGAGGCTATCCCAGGGTGTGAGGTTGAACTTCGCAGGATCGATAGGCAGGGAATCCTTGTCCATGAATTTGAAGGTGACACTGTGCCCATTGCCTGCTTTGTGAAACAATACGCGTACACTATCTGATTTCAGGCCCAGGTTGTTATCATCGTTGACAATGCCGCCAATACCCGGGTGATTGTATTGTAATACAAAAATGGAGGAGTCGTTCGTATTGGGATAGGTAGCCCTTTGCTTACCCGTGATGGGATCGTATTCATAAGGTGCATAAGGTTGCTCTGTAAATGGCATCAGGCTCAGATCCTTATATACGTTCGTACCACCGGAGTTCTTCGCCTCTACATCGAAGAGGTAACCGGAATCCGGTTGGGCCCGCAGCCCGGTGGTAGACCACAATACAAAATCGCCGGAGCTGGGCCTGATCTCCCAGATAGGATGTGTTTCTTTACCACGCTTGGCATTGATCTCATCGAGAGATTTCTCAAAACCGGTATAAGCCTGTTTCCATACCACAGCCTCTACGGTCTGATCCAGGTCGGTGGATGCTTCGCCGGTTTTCTTTACCCGCACATTCAGTATTTTGAACTGGATAGGGGTACTGGAGTTGTCAGTGTTGAAGATCTGGGAATACATAGTTGTCCTGCCCATGACAGGTGCAAATACGGTCTGATTGAATACAGCCCGGGCACTTAGATAATCCAGGTCATCTGGCGCCCATTTGCGGCAGGAAATGAATAATAGCAATATTAATATCAGTCGTTTCATGTGCATTAGTTCAAGGGTCTGAAAGTGACGGACTTTACATCGTAACCACCCGTTTCTTCAAAGAAGCGCATCACGTGTATACCTTTGGTGAGATAGACGGTAACGTTGGCATTCTGCCGCTTATGATAGTCAGAGGTATTGGGCACAGCGACAGAACCTGTCACATTCACACCATCGAATTCTATGTGGAATTTCTTGCCGTCGTTCGGACTGCCTAACAGCGTTGATGCCACGTAATAACCGGTTTGTTTTACATCAACCGTGTATTTCATCCATTCGCCCGTATCCGTCCAGCCCACCTGGTAACCACCACCGGCATTCCTGGAATAGTCTATATCTACCGATTCATTGGGTCTGTACTTACCCCCTGAGTTTTCAGTCGTTAAATCGTGGTAACCTACTCCCTCTCCTCCCGGGTCATAGTCTTCCAGTGTGATTACACCGGGGATCGGGAAAGGACGCCCTTCGGGCAGGAGCTTGATAAAGCGCAAATCATACAATCCAAAATCCATGTAAAGCCGCATGATGTGTTTACCTGCTTTCATTTGCACACCACTCACATAGATGTCTGCATAATTGCTATAGCCCCCGGTGGATTTAGTAGTCATAGCACTGCCTGCCACGGTAGTTCCATCCAATAGCAGGTGCAGCTTACCATTATCACCACCAGAGCCATAGCGTAACTGCATTTTATAAGAGCCGGTTTCAGTCACATCCACACTATAGTCCAGCCATTCGTCGGTTTCTGTCCAGCCGATCTTGAAACCATCTTCACCGGAAGCGATGTCCACATTTTCAGCAGGACGGTACTGGCCGCCTTTATTGTCAATAGAGAAATCGAGATAAGCCACCTTATTCCCACCCCGGTTAAATTGCTCGAGGGCTATGACACCCGGAATATAGAAGGGATAGTCATTCCAGGGGGTAGAAGTGGTAGGGTTCATACGGCCTATGAATTCATCGAAGCCGAACTGGTGATTCTTGTCGATTATATTCACCAACCCATTGTTAGTCACGATGTCAATCGCCACAGTGCTGGCATTGGACCAGCGATTTGTATAGATCACACCCTTGGTATCGCTGTAGGTGATGATACCCGGGCCACCGTTTACATGGCCTTCCGCATCTGCGCGGTTGAATTTCCCATGCATAGGATAAGCATAGCGGATGGCGGGCAATTCCAGCCCATCCTGCAACTGCATACGGCCTGCGCTTACGGTATCCCTTACGATGTAGCGGCAAACCAGGGTATCCAGCTGCTCCTCCGGCAGGGAAGCAATGAACATGGGCGCACGGCCCTGAATCACACGCAGGGTGTTCATGTTTTCTATTGCCTGTCTGAAGCTGGCATCTGATGGTGCGAATACAGTATAGCGGCCAGTCTTAAGACTATCGGTTAAACCTACACGTTCTATTGCCAGCAGGAAAGAATCGTATTGCTGCTGGCTGTGCAGGAACTCGTAAGTGTTGCCATCATACTTCTTCAACTCGTTGGTGTAGTCATAGTATCCTTTATCCTTTTTACAGGCAGCGAAAACGAGCAGCAGAAAAAATAAAATGTATTTACTCATTGCCAGTAAGGATTTTGTTTGATCAATGGATTTTGTGTAATGACTTCATCTGCCACCGGCCAGTAGATTCCCCCACTGTTGATGAGCGCCATAAACACAGGATCGTTTTGCTTGATTTTGTTGTAACGGATCAGGTCAAACCAGCGCCAGCCCTCTCCCATCAGCTCTTTGCGGCGTTCTCTGAAGATGGCATCGATCAGGTCTCCCTCCACCGTTGCATCATAACGTTTGATCTTTCGCAGGTCACGGATCGTATTCAGCAGATCGATTGCTTTCTGTTGCTGACCAATTACAGCAAGGGCTTCTGCCTGCAACAGTGTGATGTTTTCAAGGCGGGTAATGATGATGGTGCTGGAGAAAATCCTGAATGAAGGATCTGATGTGTTACCATCCTGTATCACCTTTATCTTTTGGAAGATGGGTGTCTGGGTATTGAAACTGGTAAAGTAACGTTCAGAGGTAGGTATACCGGAGAGGGTATCCAGGCTGAAACGCTCATCCAGTGGTTTGTCAAATACAGAGAGGATCGTGTCCTTGGGTATGTAGATATCAGGCAATGCTTTGTCTACCACCGGTCTGGCCAATGTGAGTTCTTCCAGGTGACCGGAGAAGGTGGCATCTACATGGCCCCAGTCGAAATTGAAACCAAGGAGATGATTGTCCTGTTTCCAGTGGAAAAAGCCGGTACCTCTTGTCAGTTCGTCCGTGCCTACATAGTAACTGCCACCTTTGGAATAGTTGTCCAGCACAAACTGTGCATACACAGATGCATCTACATACTTTCCCTGGTAAGCCGCCACGTGTGCGAGAATAGCATAGGCAGTAAGTTTACGGGCCAGTACACCTGCCCAGCGGGTACTGGTTTCATTGTAGTATTGTCCTAATTGCTGCGGGTCGTCTGTGCTGTATTTATAAGGCAGATCGGGTGCCACTGCCAGTATTTCTTTTTCAACAAAAGCCAGTACAGTTTCTTTGTCATCTCTTGCTTTGTTTTCAAATTCACCATCGTGCGAAGAAGTGATCAATGGCACATCGCCCCATACTGATACCAGGAAGAAGTAGGTATAAGCACGCATAAAACGCATCTGTGCAATATCCACTTTCATATTCTGTTCAGAATACTTGGGATCACGTTCGCGTACATCACCAACATGTTCCATGAACATATTAGCGGCATTGATCACAGCATAAAAACGGCGCCAGTTAGACAATGTCTGTAATAATGGGTATGCTGCCCTGAGATTGCCTTTAACAATAGCTTTCAGGTCCTGTCGCTGTACAGATTGAAAATCGCCCATGCGCAGTTCACCATACATCCACCAGGCATCATTGTCTGCCATGGCGGCACGGAGTAAACCATACACACCAATCAGGGCTGTGCGCGTATCTTCGTGAGAGTTCCAGAAGTTTTCTTCAGAAACAGCATGCGTGGAATCTATATCCAGTAGTTTTTTACAACTGATGCTACAGCATATAAGCAGGAGCAGCAGTACGAATAGTCGTTTCATTACAAATCCATTTTTATGCCGACGGTGTAGGTTTTTGTGAAAGGAAGGGCGTAGCCGGTATCAAAGCCACTGTAGTCAACCAGCTCGGGATCTCCGCCGGTGTAGGGCGTGATAGTAAACAGGTTGCTGGCAGTTGCATACACGGCCAGGTTATGGATCGGGCTTTTCTTATGCCACCATTTAGCGGTTGTGAGATCATAGCTGAGTGACAGTGTGCGCAGTTTCAGGAAAGCACCGTTTTCAAGAAAGAGATCCTGGTCTGTACGGTAAGGATCTACCGTACTCCATGGATTATACACCGGATATTTATCATAGTTGCCGGCTTTGGTCCAGAAGGTGATTTCTTTTACGGCACTCATGTCTATCTTCCCTTCCCTGTTTACGAAATCAAAGTGATTCGCCATTTCCGCATTCATTACTTTCCTGAATGCGGTGAAGTAAAAGTTAACGCCAAGGGTAAGGCCTTTCCAGCGAATATCGTTGGTAAAGCCGCCGGAGATGATAGGGAGCACATGTCCTTTCAGCACCTTATCCTTATCATCTATCACGCCGTCGCCATTCTGGTCCACCCATTTCGGATCACCGGCCTGCAGGGGAATACCTTTGTAGTTCAGTGTTTTGCCGGTAGCATGGCTGGTAGGAATATCTGACTCCCTGTTATAGATACCCTTGTTTTCAAGTACCCAGAACTGGTCAATGCTCTTACCTACTTTCAGCAGGCGGGTACCATCTGCCACTACGAGTTGATCCAGTCCACCGGGCAATGCCATGAGGGTATTGCGGTTGTAATTCAGGGTAATGCCGGGCTGCCAGCTGATGGTATTAGTAGCCAGGATCGCGTTTGCACTAAAGTCTACGCCCATATTGCGCACTTTCATCCCGTTCTTAAACTGGTAGGCATAGCCATATTCAGCAGAGAAAGGAACTTCCAGCAGCATGTTGTGATCCGTTTTGTGATACACATCGATGGAAAGATTAACCCTGTCGTGCAGTAAGGTGGTATTCCAGCCAATATCCAGCTGGTCAGTGAATGGCCAGCGTATACCATAGCCGATATAACCGGAAGAATAGGCACGGCTGATGCCCGGAAACCCATTGTATGAAAAGCGAACGGGGTTGTTGCTGAATGAAAGGTCGGAAGTATATTGTGGCCCTTCACCAAAGCGGTCATCCGGCATCAACCGGCCTACTCTTCCCCAGCTGGCGTGAAGCCTGGATGTGGTACTCAGTTGCCACCCGGCAGTAAAGGTGGGTGAATAGAACCACCAGTTGTCCGGCTGCGCACTGGAAGAGCCATCGGCTCTCATCATGAGGGAAAAGTCAAAACGGTTGTCGTATTGATAAGCCATGCGGCCGTAGAATGACAGCAGGCGATGTCTTTGTTTGTCCAGGAAGCTGAACATCAACGCATGGTTGAATGACTTGGGCGAGAGGTAATTCGTCTTTGTATTATCAGAATACAAGAGGTTCACGCGGATCAGGTCATTCGGCCCTTTGTAAGCGTAGGCATAATTATACCTGTTAAAGTCCGCCTGGAAGTTTTCCCCCGCTTCTATTTTTACACCATGTTTTCCCCACTTGTGTTGAAACTTCAATGTGTTATTCACAAACACGCGTTGGTTATAGCCAAAATAATTAGAGAGGTAGTTCACTGTTTCCAGGAGCGTACTGGGATAGAATACATCACGTAATCCTTCGTTGTAATCAAATCCTGAAAGAGAGGTAAACTGGAAGCTGTCAGAGATCCTGAAATTGATAGAGAAGTAACCATTTACTTCATTGGTCTTGTTATCATCAAATGATTTATCCCATTCTTTCAGGTACTGTCCATAGAATGCTTTATTGGGAGGCAAAGGGCTGCTCAGGTCCGGCAGGTATTGCATTTCGGCAAATCGGTCGCGCAGCCAGCGGTTGCGTTTCCTTTCCAGGCGGGTAGCACTGAGCATAGCGCTGACAGTAAAGTCTTTGAGAGGCACCATGTTGATCTTAAACATTGCATTATAACGGTCAGAACTGGTCCGGTCTGCTGCATTGGCAGAGCGCTGGGTACCGGTGGCAAAGAGGAAGTTTGCCCTGTCAGTTCCGCTGGACAGAGACGCATTGATGCCATAGACAGGTGTATTTTTAAAATAGAGGTCTGTCCAGTTACCAGGCCCGTAATAGGCATTATTAGTCGAATCCCGGAGGTATAATGGATAAGTTTGGGTTTCGTCTTCAGTGGCATACTTATCGTAAAATACCTGCCTGAAATCGTTCTCAAATTTAGCATTCGTAGTATACAGTTGCGGACGCTGTACAATACCAAAATAAGTGTTGAAACTTATTCTTCTTTTACCGATTACAGGTTCCTTGCTATGTATAAGGATTACCCCTCCATTGGCTGCGCGCGGCCCGTACATAGCGGCCTGTCCGAAGTCTTTGAGCACTTCAATACCAGCAATATTGTTAGGATCAATAGCTGCATACACATTGGAAGCAGGGCCTAAATGATTATATTGAAACGCCTGTACATCGAATGTAAAAGGATGATCAGTGATAAGAGGAATTCCATCTAATATAATAGTAGGCTGTGCTTCGTAACTACTGCGTGCACTGATATAGGGGATCGCAGTACCGCGCATAAAAATACTGCTCATCGATGCCGGTTCGGCAGATGGTTCCTGAATGTAAACACCGGCAGCATTGCCTTTGAGCAACTGTTGCAGGCTATTAAATGGATAAAGTACCGTTCTTTCCAGCCGCATACTGTCGGCGATGAGAGGTAAGGAATCCTTCCGTGGTGACTGTGCATGTAAGCAATGGCCATACAATACCAGGCACGTGATGACGATCCGTACAGATAGATGCATATATGAATATGTTTAAAGAAAGTGTAATCGATTACACCTGGCGCGCTAAATGTTTATCCGTGGAGTATAATAGGGTGAACAACACGAACCCAACCCGTGAATACAAAAACGTGGAAAAATTGTAAAACGATTTAGCGTTTTAGTTTAAATACATTTTTTAAAAGGTTATTTAGGTTTACTGAATTGGACTTATGATTCGGCTACAGTTTAAATGTTTTAGATTAAGGTTGAAATACAAACGCTCATAGAACTAACGGGAACACTGAATAACAGCTCAAATATAGTTAGCTGTATGATAAAAAATATACCATTTTTCAGGGCATTCGGACATTCCCAAAATCAGTTCAGGCATGCTATACCACACCACAACTGGTTGATATTCATTATTAAATTAGGTTTTACGTATATACAATACAGACAATGCCATGTAAAAGAACGCTGCATTATTATTGCCTTAGAAAAATCTAACTTATTTTGTCTCCGCCATCAACCTTGATCACGTTTATGATGCCGTAGAGATGAACATATCTACCCTCTTATAATCACGTTGAGCAACCGTTAAAAGTGCCCTGAACATTTAAACAACTAGAACTATGGCTAAAGCTGATATGCTTGGCAGGCTTGTTAGTACACTAACGAAAGCGGAAAAAAGGTATTTCCGTTTATATTCATCCATGCAACAGGGGAACAAAGACTACGTCAACTTATTCGACCTGCTGGACCGACATTCTTTTTCCGGCCCTGCTGCCGCAAAGACTGCATTCCAACAACAATATGCTGGCAGCAGTTACGAAGTATCGGGGAAGTATTTGTACAAAGTATTGCTGGATTGCCTGCTGCACATGCGTTTACAAAGAGAACCACTGATAGCTGGTATGTTGAAAGCAGAGATCCTGGTAGAACGATCCTTATACGAAGATGCGATGAAACAATTACTAAAGACGACAGAACAGGCAGACATGAAAGCACAATGGATCCTTTCTTTATGGAGCAGGCAACAGGAAATGCAGTTGCTGCAGCTCCTGAATTTTCCGGAGATCAATGAAATAGAACTAAAGGAAAAACAAGCAGGCATTTCTGCTACGATCAGGCAGTTAGAACACTACCAGGAGCAACAAGCACTCTATGAACAACTACGTTACCAATGGCTGTACAGCGGGCCTGCACGAACCCCTGCCGAAAGACAGGTATTGGACGAAATAGCAGCGAGAGAAGCGATCATCAACACTGATCAGAAATTGCACCTGCTCTTTCAGGCACATTATTTCTTACTGGCCGGTGAGTTTACAACAGCCTTACAGTACTTCTATGAATCGGCCCCTCTATACGAATCACCGGCAGATCAGCTGATGGTAATAGAAGGTATCCTGTATAGTTTGCGTGCAGCAAGAAGATACAAAGAGTTGTCACTGTTCCTGGATAAGGTATTACGCTTTAAAGCTACTTCTGCCTATTTCAGCGCGATGATCATTCGCCTTTTGTTTATTTATTCACCCGCAATACACATTGATAGCGGAGAGTTCAACCGTGCACTGGCACTGCAACAGGAGTTACTGCCTACATTAAATTTACAGTTACTGACATTGGTACAACGTGCAGAAATCTACCTGTCAAGAGCATTGGTCTACCTCGGCAACGGAGATATTAACAATGCACACAATGCACTGGACCAGGTACTCCAGCAAAGTAGTTTATATAGTACACTTCCACTCTATCGTACATTCAGACTGGTACACCTGCTCATTCAATATGAACTGGGTAACTATGAATACATCCGTTATGAAACACGCGCATTCAGGCGCTACCTGCGCCCGGACAATAAACGTGCATTTATGCTGGAACGTACGATGATCAAATTTCTCAGTGCAGGAGAATTATCTCCTGTCATGGTTTACAGGATCACCCTGTGGAAAAAGCTGCAGACAGTGTTCCAACAGATCCGGCAAGACCCTTATGAAAAACACCAGCTACAGCTTTTTGATTTTTCTGCGTGGACAGAATCGAGGATCCTGAGAAAGCCATTGAAAGAAATATTAAAGGAGAAATTTGAACGGGAGACCGGCGCTTAAAGCAGGCAGGAGGCGCTTACTGAAATCAGCGTGCAGTATACTACCGGCATTGCACGTTGATTTCAGTTTCATATTGTCAGTTTTTTCTGTATCTTTAGCTATACCCCATTAACCGCTCAGTATTTTAGTTTTCCTCAATATGTTCCATACCTGATAAACTATTCTAACAACATGATCACTATTGCGAAAAACTTTGACGCTTACGGCGCTTCCTCTTCTTTCCTGCAGTACGTATTTAAAAACAGTACCAACAGGAAATTCATCCTCCTTGCATTTATTGCCGGACTGGTACAATTGACTATTTTCAAAATACTCTATCCCTTTCCGGATTTCATTTCTGATTCCTATAGCTATATAGATACAAACCTGTATCACATGAATGTGAATCTATGGCCGATAGGATATTCTAAATTCATTGCTTTTATTCACCTGTTCACCTCTTCGCATGTAGGCCTGGTGTATATACAGTACCTGATCCTGTTGGTAACATTCCTCTACTTCTTTTTCTCAGTACTGTATCTATATGGACTGCCGCGTCGCTTTGCGCTGATCCTGTATGTCTTTTTATTCTTCAATCCCATGTTTCTCGTGCTGGCAAATTGTGTACTGAGCGATGCGATCTTTTGTTCCATCAGCCTCATTCTCTTTACACAATACCTGTGGATGTATTATAAACCTACGCTGGCGAATCTCATCTTCCAGGCACTCCTGATCGGGGCTGCATTTGTGATCAGGTATACAGCGATCTACTACCCCATTGTGAGCATCTGTGCTATCTTACTGGCCACTTATAAATGGCCGGTCAAACTGATTGGAATGGTATTGCCATGGTTACTGATATTTCCCTTCATCTGGTATACACAACAGGAAACAAAGAAGCTGACAGGTACAGCCGAATTTTCAGTATTTGGGGGCTGGCAGATTGCCAACAATGCCCTGTATATGTATGGGAATATTAACGTGGATAGTACCCAATTGCCTCCCGGCACAGTGGAACTGGACAGGGAGGCAAGGGCGTTCTGGAAGGCGACCCCGCCAACGGAGAATGACCTTGCGGAACTACCCGGCACCTTCTTCATCAAGGTACCTACGGCTATTTTAAAACCCTATTTAAGCACACATGGCTGGGCCAATCTGCGGGGGGCACCGGGAGGATTCCAGGCCTGGGGATCGGTTTCACCTGTTTACAATGCATATGGCAAATGGCTCATCGGGCATTACCCCCTTGCGTTTGCACGATACTACATGTGGTTAAATGTGAAGAACTACTTCATTCCTCACCTCGAGAAATTCGGATCTTATAATATCGGCATGCGGGAAGTATGGGATCCCGCAAAGATCTGGTTCAATATGAAAAGCAACGAGGTGACCCTGATCCCATCTATCGAATTCCAGGGGCATGTCTTCTTTATTTTCCCGCTACTCTTCATGGCGCTGAATATCTTCTTTACCGGTTGCGCGATCTTCTTCCTCACCAACAAAAAGCTACGGCAGGCGAACAAACCTTTGTTCATTGCCCTGCTGCTGGCAATCGCCTTCCTGCTGATCAATTTTGGATTCAGTGTATTTGCCACTCCGGTTGTATTACGATACCAGATCGTACCGATGATCGTGTTGCTGACCTTCATATTGCTCCTGACAGAGAAACAATTTGAAGCGGAAAACTAAAGATCATAGGTTCCTGCTGTCACCTCCATACTTTCCTTACCCGGTATCATGATCGTGGCCCGCGTGCCGGCAGGGATTTCCACATGCAGGGTGAATTTGCCCTGCTCCATTTTCCAGTTGGAAACGATCTTTCCATATGGACAGGTATAGCTTGCATTTACCCATTCAATACCACCACCCGGCCGGGGGTGGATCAGGATCTTTTCATAGCCCGGACTGGCCGCATCAATCCCTGCCACTACCCGGTACAGCCATTCGCCAACGGCTCCATAGGAATAGTGGTTGTAGGAGGTAGCCTGTACGGTGCTGTCAGGTCTGATAGCATCCCATTTTTCCCAGATAGTGGTGGCTCCCATTTTTACCGGGTACAACCAGGATGGGCAGGTTTCCTGGTTCAGCACCTTATACGCCAGATCGGTATGCCCGTTTTCACTCAGTGCATGCAGCAGGTATGGAGTGCCCAGGAAACCGGTAGCCAGGTGGTTATTATTCTTCGTAACGAGCGCTGCCAGCCGGCCGGCCGCATTCTTTTTCATACTATCGGGTAGCATGTCAAATTGCAATGCCAGCACATAGGCGGTTTGTGTGTTGGTAATAGCTACGCCTTCAGGGGAGATATAATTTTTCAGGAAAGCTGCTTTGATCGCCTGTAATGATTGCGTGTACTTTTCCACATCATTGGATCTGCCTAAGACTTTTGCTGCATTGATCAGTAATTGTGTGGAATTGGCCCAATAACACTGATCAATATAAGGCAGCGAGGTGGAGTCACCGGGAGCCAGCCAGTCGCCATAGCCATTCGCTGTCCAGAGCCCTTCTTTGCTCACATTACTGATGTAGTCGACCCAGGCCCTCATACTGGCATATTGCCTGCTTAAAACGGCTGTATCGCCATATACCCAATACAGGGTCCAGGGAATGATGGTAGCCGCATCTGCCCAGCCGGCAGTGCCGACCCGGAGATCCTGGCGATATTTCTTATACACATCCGGCACTATGCTGGGGATCGCCCCATTCGGTGCCTGCTCTGCCGCCAGGTCCAGCAACCATTTACCAAAGAATGCGCTGACATCAAACAGGTAGCTGGCAGTTCTGCAAAATACCTGTGCATCACCTGTCCAGCCCAGGCGTTCGCTGCGCTGTGGACAATCCGTAGGAATATCGAGGGAATTTCCTTTGAAACTCCAGGTAATATTGTGATATAACCGGTTCAGCAGATTGCTGGAACAGGAAAAAGTACCGGCAGGTGTAAGGTCTGAATAAAGTGCAATAGCAGTGAAATCTTTCGGGGTCACCTTGCAGCCCTCAACTTTTACATAACGGAAACCATGCCAGGTGAAATGTGGCTGGAATGTTTGCTTTTTACCATTGGATACATAAGTATCAGTGGCTGCGGCCTCTCTTAAATTACCTGTATAAAAATTGCCCGCCTTATCCAGCATTTCTGCATGCTGCAGGCGTATGGTATCTCCTGCCTTTCCTTTCAGGGTACAACGCACCCAGCCAGCCAGGTTCTGACCAAAATCAATGACCTGTTCCCCTTTAGGAGTTATCCACACTTTTACAGGATGGAATTGCTCCTTTTCTCTTACAGGCGGGGTAGTGCCTGCGACCAATATATCTTTAGGAAAATCCGCACTTGTGACCGGGCTATTCAGCAACAGCTGCATACGTGGATCATATAATTCACCTTCATACAAACCTGCATAGCGAATAGGGCCTGTATGACAAGACCAGCTGCTGTCTGATAAAACAGATACCGTTCTTCCATCTTCATAGGTAAGATCCAGCTGAAAGAGCATACCGGCATCATTGCCATAGATATCCCGTTCCATCATACCACCAAACCGCCCCCTGTACCAGCCTTCTCCTACTGTTACAGCTATTGAATTACCCCCCTTTTTCAGCAGCGGTTTCACATCATATTGCTGGTATTGCAATCGTTTGTCATAGCGGGTGTACCCGGGTGTGAAGTAAGCATCCCCTACTTTCTTTGCATTGATATTTGCCTCATAAAGGCCATGTGCAGTGATGTATAAAGTAGCCGTGTGCAATCCTTTTCTTACATCAACGTTTTTGGTGTATACCGGGCAGGGCCGGAGTAATGTATCTTCTTTGAATCCGGGTACAATCCATTTCGCTGATTGGAAAACGGATTGACCCGATACAGTTCCTGCCCTCAGTAAGAACAGGCAGAATAATAGTTTGTTGATCATATTGGGGATAATCGTCCATACCCGGGGTCGGGTACTCTATGAAAACCCGAATTTAACGAAAATGTTAATATCCCGCCGGTGCCGGTTGATTTCTCCTCAGATCAATGACCGTTTTATTCAGATAAGGTACCCAGGCGATCAATAAGATGACGCCAATGATCAGTATACTGACCAGGTAATAGTAATCCATCGAAAACCGGATCTGCGCCTGGATATCAGCAGAACGGTACAATAAACCAGTCGCTGCTTTTGCCGCCCTGTCTGCAGGCAATCCCTTCGCGATTAATCCTGCCTTATACACACCCAGTTTGGAATTTACCAGTGGATCCAGCATTGTCAATCTATCAAGGAAACGGTCGTAATGCCTGCTTTTATCGTACAACTGAAAATAGTTGATCAATGCGATGCTGCTGCAAAAACCAGCAAAGCGGAATAATACACCGGTGGCTGACGCGGTACTGCCCAGGTGCGCCGGCACGGCTGATATACAGAAGATAATGATCGGAGACATCAGCATACCTGCCCCCATACCCTGTATGATCAACGGCGTGATAAACGTTTGTGCATCTGCCATGGTAGCAAACAGGAAGTTCATCCACAGGTGAAAAACCAGCAATAAACTAAATCCTATCAACCAGATCCAGCGCATTTTCACATTTGTTATAACCATCCGTGAACTGATCAGCACCCCCAATAATATCCCGGCAATATTCGCCATCAGGATATACGCCAGGTGTCTCGGGTCCATACCTAATACATTCGTAAAATAGTTATTGGTAATATTCAAAGCACCCCTGCATATGTACAGTACAAAGATCAATATCATCCCTAATACATAGTTCGAGTTCTTAAATACTTCCAGGCTGAGGTAAGGCCGTTTCAGGTATTTCTGCCTGATCACATGCAACAATCCCAGTACAACTACAGCAACCGACGACCACAAAATTCTGGGATCACTAAACCAGTAATACTGTTGTCCATACAATAACACATATCCCAGCAGGCTTAATCCCGTAGTATATATCACAAAACTCGCCCAATCCAGCTGATAAAGCGGGAAACGCTTATTTAAACGAACCGGGTTCATCATCACAAACAATAACAGGGTACCGGGGATATAAGTAAAGATCATCCATTTGTACAGTACATTGTAATCAAAAGCATCCAGCAAAGGTGCTGTGACCAGTGTGCTGACCGCTGTAATACACAACAGGCTCATATAAAAAAGTGAATACCCGATCTCTCTTTGCCGGTTACTCCGCAACCTGCTAAAGATGAGCGTAATACATACTGATGATGAAATACAGTTTGCCATGCCCTGAATAAAACGCAGGCTCAGTAAGAGATACAGGTTATGCGTTTTGTAACAGCCATAAGATGTGATGATCTGTATCACTGCGCCTATCAGCAGGTACTCCTTCGTAGCAATGTATTGAAAGAAACGTCTTTCCAGTGCAAAGAACCCAGCCAGTGAAGCATAGAACAATACCATGGAATACTGTACATCCGAAGGCTCTATACCATAGTAACCGGCGGCACCGGGTCCACTGGATACGGAGATCCCGAACATCAGCAGGTTGGGTAGCAGGTTCAGAAAGATCACGAACCTGATAAACCATTCCGAAGCCGTAGCCCATGGTTTGAATATGGTTAGTTTTTTACTCATTGTGCTTTTGCAATCTTCACAGTCGCGTTCATACCTGCACGAAGTAATAAATCAGCAGCTGCCTTGTCAGTCAATTTGATGCGTACCGGTATACGTTGCACGATCTTCACGAAGTTACCTGTGGAGTTATCAGGAGGTAACAATGAAAAGCGGGAACCGGTAGCGGGAGATAAAGATTCTAACTGACCATTAAATATTTTCCCGGGGTAAGCATCAATTTCAATCTTTGCCTCCTGCCCTGCGTGCATATGGCGCACCTGTGTTTCCTTGAAGTTGGCCACGATCCATTTACCCGCAGCCTGGTTTACGATAAAAGCCAGTGTTTGCCCGGCTTGTACCAGCTGTCCTTCTTCGATGGTACGGCGGCCCATTTTACCATCATAGGGGGCCTTGATGACTGTATAGGATACGTCCAGTGTATTTCTGCCCAGCATCGCTTCCCTGCGTGCTATTTCGGCCATTAAGGCTTCTTTCTGGGCCTTGATATCACCTACTTTTGATGCAGCGGCAGCATAGTTGTTCAATGCTGCCTGGTAATCGGCTTTTGCCACATCCAGGGCTGTCTGTACATTTTCCAGCTGCTGTTTGGTAGCAGATTCCACATCATACAGTTTTTGATAACGGTCCATTTCCTGCTGTTGCTTCCACAATTTTGCCTTTGCAGCTGCAATCTGGGACTGCGTTACGGTAGCAGATTTCGCTGTAGTAGAGATGCTTGATTCCAGTACCCCGATCTGTGCTTTTGCATTCAACAGCGCAGCATTGGCTTCCTGTTGTTGTAATTTATATTCACTGTCGTCAATCAGGAGCAGGGTATCTCCCTTCTTCACATCCTGGTTTTCTTCGTAATTGATCTTAGTAACATATCCCACTACACGGTTCGTGATCGGGTTGATATATTCTTCTACCTGGGCATCATTCGTCTCTTCGAATTTATATAGGGTCAGGAGTGTAATGATGCCCCATATCGCCAATCCCACTAATATTAAACCGGCTACCCATCCGGTGATAGTGGTTATCACCTTATCGGTCTTTGCATAATTTGCCATAATAATTATAGATTACCTATTACTTTTTGTAATTGATAGTATTGTACGCGTGCTGCGATCTTAGCTGAAACGAGGTCGAAACGGGTCTGGAGCAATTGTGTATCTGCGTCCAGCAGGTCGGTTACGAGGGATAACTGATTAAAATAAGTGTTGTTTACAATCCTGGCGTTTTCTGTAGCTTGCCTGATGTTGGTCTCTGCCACATCTATTCTCGTTAGTGCTTCCTCATAGCGGAGGTAAGCTTCTTTTACCTGTTGTCTGATTACATCACCGGTTTCTTCGTGCGCGATTTCTTCTCTTTTTAATTCAAGGACAGCCGCCTTTTCTTTGTGCCTGTTATGATAGAAGGAGGAAATAGGAAAGCTTGCTTTTACACCATACATCCCTAATCCGTAGGCGGCATTTTCGTATTGGTAGAACTGTATCTGCGGGTAAGCGATATTGTATTCTGCAAACAGTCCTACCTTTGGCGAGACATTTGCTTTAATACTTTTTAGCGTCAGCTTTTTCAACTCAGATTCTCCTTCAGAAATTTTCAACTGGAAAGCGTGTGTGGCGGCTACATCCAGGTACTCTTCATACGACCCCGGTATTGCATTGCCATCAGTAAGCAGACTATCCGCATCTATGCGCTCATTATCATTATCACCAATCAGGATAGCAAGCCGCTGACGGGCAATTGCAATATCATTTTCAATCTGTACCATCCCCATCTGTTGCCGGGATAACCTTAATTGTGCTCTCAACACATCGCTCTTTAATACAACTCCATTCTTTTGTAGTTCCTGGATGTGGGCCAACTGCTTTTGCTGGTCTTCTATATCCTTTGCTATTAATTCTTTGAACCGGCAGCTGCGCACCAGATCCAGGTAACATACGGCTGCACTGAATTTTACCTCAGACAGCGTCAGATTCTGTTGTTCCTTCGTTATAGCATGTTCCGTTTGTCCTTTCTGAATTTCAAGGTTGGTTTTATTTCCATTATAAATATTGAAATAAGCATCCCCTCCTACCTTGTAATAATTATGTAATACAGGGTATAATGTTGGTGTATGAAAAAATCCATCTTCATACATAGGCATATTCGTTACCCTTGCATAAGCGCCATTCACATCGATCTCCGGCAAACGTTCTGCCTTTGCATTCTTCAGGGATTCTTCACTGGTTTGTACACGGATCTGCGCCATCCGAACCTTTTTGTTGTTCTGTGCTGCTTTATCCCATACCTGTTCAAGCGTTAAATGAATTGGGGCTGTAGTATCGGAAGGTTTTTGTGCTACTGCACACATCGAAATTATTAACACTGGCAGTAATGCACATACCCTTTTGGTATTCGATTGCATAATCATTATTCTGCATGCAAAGTTAGCATTATGGGAAACGAGCCATTTTATCTAAATTGCCAATTATTTATCCAAACGCGCCACATGTTTTCCCTTGATGATTATTTAGCGGATATCGATACGATTCCTGATTCGGTGTTCGTAATGACTGATAAAATAGAACGTAAATGGTCGATGCATGCTCACCAGAAAGGGCAGCTGACCTATGTGGAAGGCGGTATCGCCTATTGTAACCTGCCAGACAGATCCTTTGTTATACCCGCACGCCATTATATATGGATACCCAAACACCAGCAACATTATATCCAGGTTCGGCACTCCAGGTTCACAGCGACCCGGAACATTTATTTTTATAATACCGATGATCAGCAATCTCCATTTTATAACAGGATGGGCATTTACCCGGTAAATGACCTGTTACTGCAGATGATTAACTATACGTCGCGCTGGAAGGGGCATATCCGGCCCGGCGAGTCGGGATTCAGGTTCCTTGCCTCGCTAAAAGATATCCTGCCAGATGTGAGCACAACTACCCTCCCTGTGGCCCTGCCTACCACCACACACGAACGCCTCCTCCCCATCCTCCAATATATTGCCCGCCATTTCGACCAGGAAGTAACACTGGAATCTCTCAGTAATCAATTTGATATCAGCCCCCGTACCCTCTCCCGCTTATTCCATAATATTCTCGATATGTCTTTTGTCCAGTACCTGAAAATGCTGCGGGTAGTGAAAGGAATTGAAATGATTTTACAAACAAACCAAACCCTAAGCGAAATTGCCTACCAAACCGGGTATAGTAATATCGCCGCTTTCAGTAAAGTATTTTACCAGGTCACCAACAAAAGACCCAGTGCTTTTCAGCAGGAAGTGATGTCCGTATAAATTTCCGTTTACATCTCAGAAAATCGCCAATTTGGCGCGTTGTCCCCAAATCCTTTTTCCCCTCCCCTTACTTTTGTTTGACAATTTTGTTAAACATGGCGGCAAAGGATAAAAAAACAGAGCAGCATATCATTGATACTGCAATGCATGTCTTCTTCACAGAAGGTCGTCTGCACGCCACCACACAGGATATTGCCGATGCAGCTGGTGTAAACCGGACCCTGATCCATTACTATTTCAAGTCGAGGGATCAGCTGTTTGATGCAGTATTTGAAAAAGCCCGGCTGGAGTCCATCAGGGAATCCCAATCGGTGCTGGGTGCTGCACTGCCCTTCCGGGAAAAGATAGAACAGTTCGTAGATGTATTCCTGAAACGATTACAAACCTATCCCTACCTGGAGATCTCCATGACTACCTCTATGCACAACGGGCATTCCTTTAAGGATGATCCTGAAATGTTTATGCAACACTTTTTACGCGAGGTAGAACAGGAGATGGATAAGGGCACTATTCAGCGCTCCAACCCTATCCACTTTATCATGAATCTTTTCTCACTCGTGATATATCCATTTATTGTGAAACCCCTTAATCAGCATTTATTCGGACTGAATGAACAGGAATATGAAAAGATTGTCAAAGAGAGAAAAACAGTGATCCTGGATACGCTCTTTAACAAGTGATTTCCTATATGATCAGCCGGATTTTTTTGTCATGTACATAATATAAAACTTATATGCCGAAGATGTATTTACCGGTCGCCGGTGCAGCATTGCTACTGCTGTCCTGTGGCAACAACAAGAAGGGGGGCCAGGACCAGGCCAATGGAGCGAAAGACTATGCAGTTATATCGTTAGCACCTATAAAAGCAACGATCCACTATGACTATCCGGCCACTATCCAGGGGCAGCAGGTCATAGAGATCAGGCCTAAAATAGACGGGTATGTGAAAGAGATTTATGTAAATGAAGGTGCCAATGTGAAAAAAGGTCAATTGCTGTTTACTATCAACAATCCCGAGTACGAACAAAATGTAGTTACCGCCAGAGCTGCTATCAAGAGCGCTGTAGCAGATGTAAATGCTGCACAGATGGATGTAAATAAAGTACGCCCGCTGGTAGAGAAAGATATCGTAAGCAAATACCAGCTGGAATCTGCACAGTACACACTGGAAGCAAAACAGGCTGCCCTGGCCCAGGCACAGGCCACACTGGCCAATGCCCAAACCAATCTGGGCTACACCATCATCAAAGCGCCTGCTGACGGTGTGATCGGTACCATCCCCTACAAGATAGGTGCCCTGGTAAGCAGCACCAGCACTGAAGCCCTCACCACCCTCTCTAACATAGGTAACGTATACGCCTACTTTTCCCTGAACGAAAAACAATTGCTCGACTTCTCTGAAGAAATGCCCGGCAATACACTTGAAGAGAAAGTAAAGCACCTGCCTGAAGTGACAATGGTACTAGCTAACGGCAGCGAATATTCGCTGAAAGGTAAGATCGAAACAGCCAGTGGATTGATCGCTACTGCTACCGGTACCGCACAGTTCAAAGCCAGCTTCCCTAACCCGATGGGCCTTATTAAAAGCGGTGCCAGCGCAATTATCAGGATTCCCAGATCTGAAGATTCCGCACTGGTCATTCCACAGGGGGCCACTTACGAACTACAGGACAAACGCTTTGCTTACATCGTAACCAAAGATAATTATACCATCAGTCAGGCGATTAAGACTACCGCTAATGACAACGGGCAATTCTTCATTGTAAAGAGCGGGCTAAAAGCAGGTGATAAAGTAGTGTTGGAAGGTGCCAGCACCCTGCGCGACAGTACACTGATCAAGCCCCGTACAGTCAGTGCCGATAGCCTTTACCAGAAGATTGACTAGCCTATCATTAAAAAAGGAATTATGCTTAAGACATTTATAGAACGTCCTGTACTCAGTACGGTGATCTCGGTGATCATTGTCATACTGGGTATACTCGGACTCGTATCGCTGCCGATAGCGCAATACCCGGACATCGCTCCTCCTACGGTGCAGGTGTCTGCCAGCTATACCGGGGCCAATGCCGACGTGGTGCTGAAGAGTGTGATCGTGCCGCTGGAAGAACAGATCAATGGTGTGGAAGGGATGACCTACATGACCAGTACTGCCACCAACGAAGGCTCCGCTTCCATCAGTGTATATTTCAAGGTAGGCCGTGATCCGGACATGGCAGCCGTAGACGTACAGAACCGTGTATCTACTGCTTCCAGCCTGCTGCCTGCCGAAGTAACACAGGCAGGTGTGACCGTAAAAAAACAACAGAGCAGTAACCTGCTCATCACCGCTATCTATAGCGATAACCCGGCTTATGATCAGACCTTCCTGCAGAACTATGCAGAGATTAATCTGATCCCTGCACTCAAAAGAGTAAACGGGGTAGGTAATGCAAGTGCCTTTGGTACGATGAACTACTCCATGCGTATCTGGCTTAAACCTGATGTGATGTCAGTATATGGCCTGGTACCTGCTGATGTAACGAGCGCCCTTAGTGATCAGAACATCGAAGCGGCACCGGGTAAGTTTGGTGAACAGGGCAAGCAGAGTTTCCAGTACGTAATACGCTATAGTGGTAAGCTGAAAAGCATGGATGAATTTGGTAACATCATTATCAAATCTACCGGCAACGGTCAGTTCCTGCGCCTGAAAGACATTGCACGGATTGAACTCGGTGCGCAGAACTACAATAGCATGGCTACCGTGAACGGCTATCCGGCTACCAACGTATCTATTAACCAGACTGCGGGTTCCAATGCCAGCCAGGTGATCAACGATTGTAAGAAGATCATTGCTGAAGCAGAAAAGAACTTCCCGAAAGGACTGCATACCACCAACATGGTGGACATCAACAAATTCCTGGATGCCAGTATCGAAAAGGTGATTCATACCCTGATCGAAGCTTTCATCCTTGTGTTTATCGTAGTATTCATCTTCCTGCAGGACCTCAGGTCTACCCTCATCCCGGCTATTTCTGTACCGGTTGCGATCATTGGCACTTTCTTTTTCCTCAACCTCTTTGGTTTCAGTATCAACTTATTAACATTATTCGCATTGGTGCTTGCCATCGGGATTGTGGTGGATGATGCCATTGTCGTCGTCGAGGCGGTGCACGCCAAACTGGATGCGGGCTATAAATCCTCGCGCAAAGCCTCGATCGATGCCATGAGTGAGATCTCCGGGGCCATCGTTTCCATTACCCTGGTGATGGCGGCGGTATTCGTACCGGTAACATTCATCAGTGGTTCTACGGGTGTATTCTACAAGCAATTCGGTATCACCCTTGCGATAGCGATCATTCTCTCCGCAATCAATGCATTGACGCTGAGCCCAGCGCTGGCGGCACTCTTCCTGCGATCACATGCTGAGGGGCATAAGAAGAAGAATGTAATGGAGCGGTTTTATACATCCTTTAATGCCGCTTTCGATACAGTAACTTCCAAATATACCCGCTCGGTTAGCTTCCTGTCTAAAAAAAGCTGGCTGGTCTTACTGGGTGTAGTCCTCTTTGGCGGTGGGCTGTATTACCTGATGACATCCACTTCCAGCAGCTTTGTACCGGACGAAGACATGGGTACTATATTCGTAAACGTGAGTATGCCAGCTGCAACGTCTATGGAACGTACCACTGTGGTGGCGAATGAACTGGACAGCATCGCCCGTACGATTCCGGCGGTGAACAATTCACTGCGCATGGTGGGGCAGAACATCCTGGCGGGTAGCGGTAGCTCGTATGCCATGATCATCCTGGAACTGAAGCACTGGAAAGATCGTACCATGAGTAATACGGATGTAATCGGTGCGCTGATGCAAAAGTCATCGCATATCAGGGGTGCACAGATCCTGCCCATCTCTTTACCTACGATCACCGGTTTCGGCGTGGCAGGCGGGTTCTCCTTCCAGTTGCAGGATAAGGGTGGTCATACGACCGACGAGTTTTACAAGGTGGCACAGACCTTCCTGGGTGAACTGGGCAAGCGTCCTGAAATACAATATGCATCTACCACTTTCAACCCTCACTTCCCGCAGTACCTGATGGAAGTAAATGTGGCCAGGGTGAAAGAAGCGGGGCTGACGGTGGACAACATCATGAATGCCATGCAGGTGTACTATGGTGGGTATTATGCGTCCAACTTCAACCTGTTTGGTAAGCAATACCGTGTCATGATCCAGGCAGATACATCTTACAGGGCGAATATCGAAGGTTTGAATAAGATCTATGTAAAGACGGCGGCTTCCAATATGGCGCCGATTACGGAGTTCGTGACGCTGACCAGGGTATACGGGCCTGAGAGCATTGCGCGTTTCAACCTGTTCACGGCCATGTCAGTAAGTGGTGCGCCGAATAACGGATATAGCTCCGGTCAGGCATTGAAAGCGATCGCAGAAGTGGCGAAAGAAAAACTGCCTCCGGGCTATGGATATGAGTTCTCCGGTATCAGCCGCGAGGAACAGAGCAGTGGTACCCAGTCGGTATATGTGTTCATCCTCTGCCTGGTATTCGTATACTTCCTGTTGAGTGCACAGTATGAAAGTTACCTGCTGCCGTTTGCAGTATTGTTATCACTGCCGGTAGGATTGACAGGTACCTTCATCTTTGCCCGCATCTTTGGTATTGACAATAATATCTACCTGCAGATATCGCTGATCATGTTGATTGGTCTGCTGGCCAAGAACGCCATCCTGATCGTAGAGTATGCGGTGGAAAGACGACGACAGGGTATGAGCATCCGTGATGCGGCGGTGGAAGGTGCGAAAGCCCGTTTCCGGCCTATCCTGATGACATCCTTTGCCTTCATCTTTGGCCTGATGCCACTCATGTTCGCCACCGGTGCCGGTGCACATGGTAACCGGTCCATTGGTACGGCGGCTGTAGGCGGGATGCTCTTTGGCACCGTGATAGGCGTATTCATGATCCCTGTATTATTCATCATCTTCCAGCACCTGCAGGAGAAAGTAAGCGTTAAGCACCCGGAAGAAGAGGACGATACTGACACTAAAAGCGTAACACATGACATCCAATAATAAACAAGCACTGTTAGTGATACTCGCTGCCGCTACCTTCGTTGCTTCGTGTAAGGTGACAAAGCCTTACAGGCAAGCGGAGACTGCGGCAGACAGTAAACTGTACCGCGACAGTACATCTACCGATACTACCACCATGGCAGACCTGCCCTGGACACAGTTGTTCACCGATCCACACCTGCAGGCACTGATCAGGGAAGGCATAGCAAATAACCTGGACCTGAAGGTTGCCAGTGCCCGTATGAATGCGGCAGCGGCCAATCTCCGCCAGAGTAAACAGGCTTTTCTGCCTACAGTAGATGCCACGGCTTCTGTGACCCAGCAAAAGGTGGCCGCTTCACAGGGAGGTAGTTTTATTACCGCAAACCGTACCTACCAGTTGTACGCATCTGCCAGCTGGGAATTGGATGTATGGGGTAAACTGCGCAGCACCAAGCGTGCTTACATGGCGGCTTTCCTGCAAAGTGACGCCTATCGCAGGGCCGTACTGACCCAGCTGATTGCCAACATTGCATCTAATTATTACGCCCTGCTGGCCTATGATGAGCAACTGAAAATCACCCGTCAGACCGTGGAAAACCGCAAAACCGATGTGGAAACCATGAAGACACTGAAGGAAAGTGATGTGGTGACCGGTGCAGACGTGGTACAGAGTGAGGCCAACCGTTATGCTGCAGAGGTAACGATCCCGGATCTGCTGCAGAACATCCGGGAGACAGAAAACACCATCAGCGTGTACCTGGGCCGTTCTCCAGGGGCGGTTGAAAGAGGGGTTTTGTCAGAACAATCCGTGAACGCAGACCTGAAGACCGGCTTACCGGCACAGTTACTCGCGAACCGCCCGGATGTACAACAGGCTGAATACCAGCTTCGTTATTACTATGAGCTGACGAATGTAGCCAGGACCTATTTCTACCCCAGTTTGTCTATTACGGCTACGGGTGGTTTGAATGGTACGAGCCTGGATCACTACTTCGATGCTTCTCACTTCTTTGGTAGTATCGTCGGGAGCCTGACCGCACCTATTTTCCAGCAGGGGCAGAACAAGCAACGCCTACGGGTAGCGGAAGCAAACCAGCAGGAATACCTTGTTACCTACAAGAAAACCCTGCTCACCGCGGGCCAGGAGGTAACGAATGCCCTGTTTGACTACAATGCGGCCGTAGATAAGGCCGCCATCAGGGGTCAGCAGATAGCTTACCTGCAAAAGTCTGTGGACTATACGAAAGAATTACTGAAATACACTTCCAATACCAATTATACGGATGTACTTACATCCGAGCAAAGCTTGCTCTCGGCCCAGCTGAACAGTATCAGCGACAAATTGCAACAGCTACAGGCCGTTGTAACGCTGTACCGAAGCCTGGGAGGGGGATGGAAATAATCAAAGAAAGAGGTCTGCTATAGTGGACCTCTTTCTTTTTATACTATCTTGCGACATTAATTTTAATGTATGTCAGCAAGCAGTGATCAAAGAACGGCGCTTTATTCAAGGATCTTTATTGCCATCTATACGATCCTTATGTTTCCTATAGGCGGTGCCATTCTTTTTTGCGTAAACCTCAGGAACACAGGCCGTTTAAAGAGTATCCCCTTTGTAATGCTGGGAGCTATGGTGTTTGAGTATTTTCACTTTCAAATGATCCTGCATAACCATACCGGCAGAACGGATGTCATCTTTGTTCCCTCCCTTATTTTTGCCTTTTTATTGAGTTTCCCGGCTTGGCGCCTGCTGTTGAGAGGCATTCCTCCCTATAGGTTGTTACCGGCATGGGTACCATTGATAATCATGGCGATCGTGTGGCTGGCGGTAATTGGCTACTTTAACTTTTAACATTTTTAAAGGGTTATAATAGCTAAATTCGACCCTTTATACCCCCTGGATACAGACTACTTTAAAAACAAACATAAAACCTACCCCGGGAGCACATATATTCTATTGAACTGCTACTGTGGAGTCAATGATCAAAGCATATGAGTATTTTCAAAAACGCAGCCATCGCTGCCGCATTGTTACTGTCTGCCTCTATGGTGCATGCACAGCTGCCCAACTGGCAAAATATGGATCTGCAAAAGGATTCCGTTTTCGGTATCAGTGTGGAAAAAGCCTACAACGAGCTGCTGAAAGACAAGAAATCTAACCCAGTAGTTGTCGCCATCATCGACAGCGGTATTGACACCGCTCATGAAGACCTGAAATCTTATCTCTGGGTAAACCTCAAGGAGAAGAGAGGAAATGGTAAGGATGACGACAAAAATCACTATACAGACGATATAAATGGCTGGGATTTCATCGGTTCTGCCAAAGGCAATGTAAGTTATGACAACCTGGAACTAACCCGCCTGGTACGCGCAGGACAGGCACGTTTTGCCAATCCATCAGCAGATACCAACGGTCTCTACCAGTACAAACAACTGCGTGCTAAATACGACCAGGAAATGGAGGAAGCACAGAAGACCCTGTACGGCATTAGCCGTTTCAAGGGCATGCTGGACACGATGGTGGCCAAAATGAACAAGGAGAATCCGACTGCGGCTGATTTCCAGACCTTTGATGCAAGCAATCCTGTAGAAGAGCAGATCAAGCAGGTGGTAGGTCAGCAGCTGCTGCGCTACCCTGATTATAAGAGTTTCAAGGCCAGTGAACTGGATCGCGCCTACGATCATTTTAAAGAGCAGGCAGATTACCAGCTGAACCTGGCGTATGATCCACGTGCTATCGTAGGTGATAACTATGCAAATGTGGATGAGCACTATTATGGTAATGGTGATGTAACAGGCCCGGATGCGGATCATGGTACGCACGTAGCGGGTATCATTGGTGCTGGCCGTAACAATAACCTGGGTATCAATGGTGTGGCAGACAATGTAATGCTGATGTCTGTACGTGCGGTACCGAATGGTGATGAGAGGGATAAGGATGTGGCGAATGCACTGCGTTATGCGGTAGATAATGGGGCGAAGGTGATCAATATGAGCTTTGGTAAGCCTTATTCTCCTAATAAGAAAGCAGTAGACGATGCGGTGAAATATGCGATGTCTAAAGATGTGCTGCTGGTACATGCGGCGGGTAATGATGGAGAGAACACAGATTCAGTGGCGAACTATCCTAACCGTAAATACCTGGATGGTGGTGTAGCAGATGCATGGATTGAAGTGGGTGCTTCTGGTCCGGATGATGATGAGACATTGCCGGCTTCATTCTCTAACTATGGTAAGAATGCGGTGGATGTATTTGCGCCTGGAGTGGCGATTTATTCATCTATTCCGGGGTCTAAGTACGATTACCATGATGGTACGAGTATGGCGGCTCCTGTGGTAACAGGTCTGGCGGCGCTGATCCGTTCTTATTATCCTAAGCTGACGGCTTTGCAGGTGAAGGATGTTATATTGAAATCAGTGGTGAAGATTGAGCATCCGGTAGCGATTGGTGGTGAGAATGGGGAGGCTAAGCAGGTGAAGATGACGGATTTGTGTAAGACGGGAGGTGTGGTGAATGCGTATAAGGCATTGGAGCTGGCGGCGACTTATAAATAAGTAATTTTTGATAGAGAGGAAGCCCCGCTGATATGGCGGGGCTTTTTTTATGGAGAAATTTTTTAAATAAATTTTGGTTTTGTTGGGGAAAGTTATAATTTTGCCCTCCCGAACAACGAATAACTATTGCCTGATAGTATAACGGTAGTACGACAGACTCTGACTCTGTTTGTCTTGGTTCGAATCCAGGTCAGGCAACAAGCTGTAAATCAATTAGTTACAGCAATTTATTTTCAACTTATAATAGGTTCATAATCAATGATTGTGAGCCTATTTTGTTTATACGCCCTCCCTAGCTAATACTTTGTTTCAAAACCTATCTGAAACCTCTCACTCTTTTTCAAAAACCTCACAAACTATTAGTAATGAACATTTTAGAAGTAGATTATAAATTTTGGATGAATAGGTCTAAAACAAACAAATTCGCTAAGACCCCAATATATTTTAGACTATATGTTGGAAAAAATAAGACAGAAATTGCAACCGGTATATTCATTGACTTTAAAAATTGGGATGAAAAACGCGGCAGGATTAATTATAAAGAACCTGATTTTGAGATACTGAATTTAAAAATTGATGAATTACGGGATAAATATAAAGCGGCAGTTAAAAAGTTTGACCATCATAAACAGATAATCACCCCAGAAATATTAAAAAATGAAATACTGGAGAAGGGGTCAATTGGGGAACTCAATGGTTTAATTGAATATTATGACTCCCATCTTAAGAAGCTCACTTCATTAATCGGCAAAGACTACTGTTTTAAAACTGTTGAACGGTATGGGATAACATTAAAGTATCTTGAAGAATTTCTCCATAAAAAATTGAATATCAAAGAACTTCCCATTGCTAATCTGTCCAATAAAATAATTGGTGACTTTGACTTATTCCTCAAAACGGTTAAAAACAATAATCCTAACACGGCTGCAAAAAGCCTAACAAACCTAAAAGCAGTTATTAACAATGCTATTTCAGATGGGGTTATTACTAACAATCCTTTCAAAAGCTATAAAATCAAATTAGCGCCTACAAATGTTGCTTACCTGACAGAAGATGAATTGAGTAAAATAGAGGGAAAAATATTTTCTATTTCAAGACTAGAATTTGTGCGCCGTATTTTTCTTTTTCAATGCTATACTGGTCTGGCATATTCCGATGTATCCAAATTAAAATCAAGCGAACTAATTGAACTGAATGGTAAACTATGGATAGACACCTATAGGGTAAAAACTGAAATACCGGTGAGAGTACCCCTAATTAAAAAGGCGCTTGACATTGTGAATACTTTTGACAGGGATAAGGAATTACTATTCGATGTATATACAAACCAAAAAATGAATAGCTATCTAAAAGAAATTGCTGACTTGTGCGAAATAACCAAAAAACTATCAACCCATGTAGCCCGTCATACATTTGCAACTACTGTCACCCTAGCAAAAGGTATCAGTATAACATCAGTTTCATCAATGTTAGGCCATACAAGCCTTAAAACGACCGCTATTTACGCAAAGGCGGTACCATTAACAATACAAAAAGAAATGGCAAATTTGGATCTATAAACAATAAGAAAAGGGGGCTGTAATGGCCCCCTAATTGTTGTAGGTTAAATATTGATGAATTAGATTCCTTTTATAAAATCTTCACCTGCATAAAATAGATAATTACAATTATTATAGCTCAAACCTAAAAGGAAAATTAACTTCTTCTTTTATTGGTTTTCCATCTTTAATTGCTGGCAACCAATTGGGCATTCCTTTCACTAACCTTAATCCTTCTTCTTCGAGGCCGCCACCTAAATGAGAAGTCGCAATGGGAGCAATGATTTTACCTGTTTCATCCACATAAAATTTGATGTTCACAGTACCTTTAATTCCCCTTTCTTGTGCTTCCCTTGGATAATGCATATTGAGCGAGTATTTTCTTAAACCAACATCTCCTCCCGGAAAAGAGGCATGTCTATCTATTGCTTTTGTATTATTAGGTTCAGAGCTTGGGGTCCAATTATACTCTGCAATTTTGTTAATATAATCAGCATCTCCAAAAAATGCTATGGACTTAATATTTGCTTGTTGTTCAATTACCTTTTCAATACTATACATTCTATTAGCACCTGATTTTACTATACCTGTACTTACAGTGGTAAAATCTAAAGTATAAATGCAATAAACAGTCCGGTTCGTGTTTTTGAAGTACCTGTTAGTTATTTCTTCCGCCTTCCCTTCATCCATGGGTATATCTAACTCTTTACTTATATTTTTGCAGAATACCCTAAATACCCTACTTTCTCCGTTTATTTCACTTTCAAGTTCAAATCGGAAGTTATTTTCCACTCCATCGGTTTTGAATGAATGATTATTGAAATCGTATTCACTAAACTGAACATTTGAAAAATAAATGAATCCATCTTTCTTAGCAGTTAGACTTTTTATTGAATCTAGTTTTAATTTTGCATTCTGTATCGCTCTCCTTTTTTTAAATTCATCCAATTCTCCTTGTACAGGTTCGAAATTATTAATGTAACCAATAACAACATTTTCAGAAATATTATCTACAGATTGTAAATACGATTTAAACAGCGCCATCTTACTAATTACATTTTGATTGGGTAATTCAATCTCATGACTAATTATAGCATTTTTCAGATTAATAACTATATCATAGTTTTTTCCATTTAGAGTTGTTGTTACAAGTGTGTATCCTCTATTTCCATCAATATTTATTTTTTTGACAATTGTAGTTAAATTAAAACGACCAGTAAGTTTGCCACTTCTTTCTGGCATATTTGGCCAAAAATCACTGTACACATATTCGTAACTCCATACATCACCTGAAGGTTTATGTGAAGGGTTATTTATTAAAATGGTATCGCCAGCTTTTAATTTAATTGCACCACCAAATAAGGTTAATTCATCATGTCCTTTAGGAGGTGGATTTTTGTCGACTGTAGTTAAAGCTAAAGATTCGTTGAAATCATTCTCTGAAAAGCTGAATTTTGGTGGGGTGCTATTAGTTTTCTTATAAACACCATCTGGACTTATGTTTGTTGTCTCAAAACCAGAAAATACAATAGATCCTGCGCCAAGTTTTGTACTAATTTTAGCAGATGCCTGGGAAAATTGAATGACCAACGTATCTGAAGTATTGTTCTCAGGATTTTCAGATACATCAATTATAGTATTACCGGTTAGGTTGACTTTGCCGTATGTGTTCCCAATCCTTGAACCCGGTGTTAAACCACCATAATTCCATATTTCATAAAAAATGGTATCCTTTTTTTGTTTAATTAATAGTAAAGGAGAATATTTATCCTTGGTGATGGAATAAGTACCTGTATAGTTAATTCCTTGTGAATACCCGGATTTATGTAATGGTAAAATAAATAGAAATGTGAGCAAATATTCAAACCTTATAAATCTGTTCATATAGTATAGCAAATTTTTATCGAATTAATATTGTATAATCTCTTTATCTACTGATGAAATAATTTTTCACTCTTTTTCTTCTATAATTTTTGTTCACTGTTAATCAATGTTCAAATCTTTGAAAAACATTGTTTCTACTCCATTATTTATTTCGGCATACACTTTTTTATTTTCTTCTTCAACTATAACTACTAGAGCAATACGCCCGTTCCAGCAATACACTTTGTTACCAATTACGCCTTCCATTCTAATTTTCTCTGGAAATTTTGTGTGCTCCTTTAAAAATGCGAATGCGTAACGTCTTCTTTGGTCTGGTGTTAATTTAATTACAATCATGAATCTAAATTTGTTTAAGTGTGGGCATGGGTGAAGGAACATCAGATACAAAACCACCAACTACTGCACCTACAAAATTGAACATCATCAATTTTTCACCCTCGACTAGCATATTAATCGCGTCAAACAATTTTTGGGTATTGAGTTTATTAGTGTGGTAGATTGTCTTTAAATCCGGAATTCTAGTTGTGTTTACGTGGAATTTACCGGCCAACATAAGTAGAACATCATCTTGGGGAAGTGGTGTTGTAATCATGGTGGTTGTGTTTATAGTCCAAGACCAATACAGGTTTATTCGATAAGGGATTATCCAACATAAGGGTCATATTATGATTTTTTGAGTATTAGCACTGCATTCTCTGGCAAATATAAGAAAAAGGAAATAAAAAGCCGTTTATTCACACCACTAAAATAAACACCCATGTTTTAGACGGTGGTTTAAAACGCGGCTTTTGCTGATTTTAGCTAAATGAAAGGCGCAACGGATAAGGATAAAATCAAATTAGAAGCTAAACAAGCTGCAATCTACAAGAAGATTGGGGCAAGGATTAAGCAATTGCGCAAAGAGAAGGGGTATTCCAGTTACGAGGATTTCGCTTATGAAAACGATATAAACCGTTCCCAATTTGGTAAATATGAACGTGGGGCTGATATGCGAATAAGTACTTTAGTCAAAATTTTGGATGCCTTAGATGTTGATTTGAAGGAATTTGTGAAAGGGATGGAGGATTAACTACGACTTTGTTTGATAGTCTTTTTTTCCCAAAATATTTCAAACCGTCCTTTATGTTCAGCATGGAATTTTTTAATTCTCTTTAAATCAGGACTGGAAACATTACCATCAACAACTTCACAATTATCAATTCTGAAACTGGCATTTACCCTACCATCTTTTGTTTTAACGTGAAAATGCGGGGGATTATGGTCATTGGTATACATTTCAAAAATCAATCCTTCATACCTCCCTACTCCCTCCCGGATATGTATAATTAGTCCATCCTCCCCTATACTGGTTCCATAAATATAATTCCATAACAGACGGTCAAGGGGTAAGTAATTGGTCATAAACAAGTTTTGATAAAGATACTCATTTCTTTATTTCCACCTTATCTACCTTATCTTCAGCTATATCCAATGTCTTCTCCTGTATTTTATTGGATAGTTTTATTAGCCTGGAAATGAAAGGTAATTCAGGTCTAAGTACCGCTATGTTTTCAAGAATAGATGTAAGCTCATAGGTTGATACACACATAGTTACTACCAGCACCATATAGAAGGATTCGTATTTAAAAGCAGATTTAACCACTAGTTCCAGAATGAATACAGCAATGAGCATAATAAGATAAAGGGCAATCTTTTCAATCAATCCCTTCCTAAGTATACGAGATTTAAAAAGCTCTCCTTTTTTCATGCTGGCTGGAATGCCGGTAGCTACATCCATAAAGGTTAAAGCTATGATACAGTATATATAAGTGTGGATTCCGGCAAAGAATAACCAGATAGCAACGAGTAGTTTTAATACATTATTCCAAAGGGAGGCACGAATGGTATTGTCAATAATCTTTCTGATTATGGTAAGGGCATAGGGATACATTTTATATTTTAAATAGTTCGCATGTGTTTAGAATTATAAATTTGTTGGAATTCCACACTCATTTAAAGGCAAGAATAACTGTACATTAATGCCTAACACTACACCTGCTGTTATGTCACCCGTTGATTGTCTAAATGGTTGAATTGAAGGACTAACCGAACTAATATCATCATTGTAAGTAAGATACGTTATAAAATCCTTAGCAATCTCCATACAATTACTAATGGCAGAATGTTCCGTTTCAGGAATTTCCAGTTTCATTAAATCTGATACGGTAATAGTATAATTGTGATTTATGTACTTTCCAGATACAGTAGAATTATTATACTGGATGTTAACGGAATAGTAAAGTTTATCTGGTATTGCTACATAATCGGTCAAATCACCATATACACAATGATTAACCTGTTTGTGTTTGTTGAAGAAGTTTAAAAATAATATTCTCAATTGGGTTAACGTCATTCATATGTTTTATCTTTAATTATTACACTGTTGTCTGTTTATAAAATGCCAACCTGTACCTGGTGTAGTAACATTGGTATCAGTTGGCTTATTGATTAACTTATTGTCATGCAAGTATTTAATCAATGCCACCTTATAAGCAGTTACTTTATTATTGTGGTAATTCTTCACCGTTTCAACCTCACCTGATTGTAGTGATATAGCTGAAGTATCTGTATATTTCAACAACCCCTTATTGGTTAACTTATAAGTACTGTTCATAATTAATTCTTGAATAGTTGCATGAATCAGGTAGGGTGAAATATATTCACTTATCAACTTTTTCATATTGTCAGGGATGATATAAGTTTCATCCTGTATTGACTGGTTAACTTCATTTATGACTTGGCTATACAATTCATCCCCTAATACTGGTCTAAGGCTAATAAACTGCACATCATATATAGATAGTGAAAGAATATGACTATCAACATTTAATTGAACAATAGACAATTCCTTTATTTCCTTTTCACTTATTAGTATAATTTTATCCATTAGTTGTGTTTTTTCGTTTTAACATTACTTGCTGAAATTTGTGTCTACAGTGAACCTTTGTACTGTCTGTTCCTGCATGCTTCCAAAATCCACCACAATGAGTGAATACATCATATCCAAAAATTCCAGACATGGTTTGAATGTCTTCCCTTGAATAGTATTTATTATTCTCTACCAGCTTAATACAGAATCCCCTACTGGTCGGAATTAATATATCACCATCTGCTTCAGGTCGTTTAACATAATCGTACATAGTAAGTATAGTTCCGGTATCTGGTAAATCGGCTACCTTATCTGGCTTAATGCTGATTCTGCCTTTATCGTTAGTTTCAACTTGTATAATGCCTGCTTTTGATAACTCATTCAATGTATCTTCTAAATCAGGAGTAGTAATATCAATATCCTTTTGTTCTTTTAATAAGTCTTTAATCTCATCGAGTGTAAGGTTTGATATATCATTGTCTAGTGCCCATTGAGCAATATCGCTTTGATTGTTAAATTGAAGTTCTTTCTGTCTGGCATCTTCAGCATTAAAAACAAACTTCCCATGCTTAACTATTTCAAATTCACCTTTATGGTTGCCTAAGTGTTTAATCTTTTCGAAGTCTTCAGGTTGCAAAGAATGTTTTACCCAATCAGACTTTTTTTTTATTTCTTCTTCAGGTTGTGGTGTATTGAATGTGTTATTGGGTACTGGATCTGCTAACAGTCTGTCACCATTCTGTATAGGTTTCATTCCCGCAATAGCCCTTAATTCATTGATAGTGAAAATCTTTTCCCTTGTAGCATCAGCCAATTGAGTTTCAAACAATGGCTTATCAGTGAAGGATAAGTTGTCAGTAACTAAAGTTGAATTTGCAAACAATTGATTGAAAGCAGACGTTAATTCTGCTATCTTATTACGGATATATGTGTTCTTAAAGATTTGATAAGCTGTTTCTAATTCAGTCGCTCCTCCTAATTGTCCTTCAGTCTTGATACCCATGAGCATCGGGTTATTAATAGAATGCCCAATTAGTATATCATTTTGTACTTGTGTGGATACTGCTGAATATGCCTTATCCCATTCGTTAGGTGAAATATTTTTAACTTCTGCTGGCTTTCCTTCTAATGACTGGAAATCGAGGATTATTTTTTCCCCGGTCTCTCCTGAATAACTATCCTTAATATCCTTAAGGATCTGTCTCTTAACTTCTTCATCAACATTGCCGCCCATAAAGAAAGTGATAAGAGTAGAAACACTAAAGTGGCTTTTAATATTGTTTAAGTTAAATGAACGAATAGCAATATCCGTAAGGATAGATTTTATACAACCTGAATATTCTGGTAAGGGATATGTGTTGTTATTGCTTGGAAAGTAACCATCAAAGAAGAATAATTTACTGTTGCCTTCTGAATTGGTAGGCGTAAATCTGTCAAATACTATATCGGACTTTTTAAATTTCCAATCCTCACTATACCAAAATTTATTTTTAATTCTATTTGTTCTGATATTCTGTGCTGGACAATGGTGATATTCAACAGGTTCCCCAAATGAATTATATGTTACTTCGACACAGAAATAATTGAATAATAAATAATCTTTGATACACTTGTTGATGAATTCGTTAAAGCTATCAGAAGGGTTAACATTAATATTTACTTCATTCCCACTAACATATTTCAAACCATCACCAAAAATATAAGTACCTTTTGCGTTTATGATTGCCTGATTAATCGGAGAATCAGCATAGAGTTTTAGTAAGAATGCAGGATAGTTATTATCCAACCCATAATTAACTTGCCTATCATCACTGACAAATTTATCTTCAGTTGGCGATGGAATATTATAGGTGAAATTTAAAACTTCTTTCTTATTTGTTGATTGGGGTTTTATTTGAACTTCTCTTTTTGTCCTCATTCATGCGCTTTCTATTTTAAATATTAGCGCTTTACATAAACCTTAAAAGTTGGCTTAGTTTCATCTTCATCAGGTAGGGAAACAAAATTAGTATCGGGTTCTATTATTGGATTTTTGATTGTAACCAGGCCAATTTCTAAAATCTTCTCTTGTTCAACATCTTCAAAGATTTCATATAAACCAAGTCCTTCATTCAGTCCTTGTAAAAAAGATGATACTATAATAAACGAATCATAGCGTTTTGGGAACAATGACATATTTACACCCAATGGGAAAACAACTTCTTTAAAATCAAATTGAGTTTTCACACGCATAAAAAGTTCTGGTGTGTCTGAAGTAATCAATGGGGTCACATTCAAAATTAACTCATTGGATTGTTTGGATAGGTCTAGCAATAACATTAAACATAAAATAAAAAGCCCAACAATAAATTATTGGGCCTTGATAACAATAAAAAATAAAAAATAGTAATGAAAACGAACAGAAAAAATATTAGGATGCAGGTGCAGTAATTGTTGAGATTAATGAACTATCAACTTGTTGTATTAACTTTGTATCAGTACCGGTAAAGGTTAAAGTATGCCCGATTAAATCTGCTTCAGCTGTACCAGTACCTCCTTCTAAAGCGGAAAGTTCCATCTGACCGTTTAAACCAGCTGCATAATACTTACCGGTTTTAGTTCTGATTACAATTGCAACTTCCTGATTCATCACTGATTCAATGAAAGTTTTGTTCTCTGTTGTAAGGTCAGATAAAACTAATGTAAAGGTTTGGGTCATATAAGACGTACCAGTTTGAAGATTCTTATTTAAAGTCTCATTCAAAACAGCTGTATTTTTCAACAAACCTACAGGAACAAATTGTTTAGCAGTGACAATATTAATATCACTTATTAAACCTGCCGTAGATACAGTATAAGTGCTTCCGTTTGTTTCAACCAGGTCTGCGTAACGGATTATGTATAAGTTTTGAACACCGGAAATCTTATTTTCACCACAACTCTTAGCGAGTGCAATTATGGATTCACATGCCATTAAATAATTTTAGAAATTTTATAAAAAATGAAGGGAGGGGTTAAACTCCCTTCATAATAGGGTTAACGAATTATAATCAAGCTGGGGATAAATCAGCATAACCTACTTCACTTGCAATTGGATAAACAACACTCACGCCTAAACTGTAGTGAATATCGGCATAGTGCTGTTCTGTTTCGATTGAATATTTCAAAGATGATTTTGTTACATCACTTTCTAAATCCATCCCCAACTGCAAATTACTAAGACGAATTGATACTATCTTGTAAGGACTAGAATTCAATCCAGATACCGGAACTAAAGTTGTTGTTGTTCCGAATAATTTGAAATCGTCAGTCGGCTTAAAGATATTTTTGTTTGCTAATTCCATCAAATACAAATCATATAAAACTTCAGAAATGAAAATTCTAAAATCAGATTGCTTTCTAATCTTAATAGGCGTTTTAGAATTTGCTTCCTGTAATTGAGCTAAAACGGATGTTGCAGTTGAATCAATATTAGTATAAGTACCAGAAGTTACTTGTTTTAAAATACCGTTAAAGTAAGACAATTGACCAGTTATGGTAGTATCACCATTCCATAAAAGGTTTTCATTTGCTTCAGCTATAGCTTGAACTCTTGAATCCATAATGTACTGTGCAAATGCTGCATCCCAACCTTCAGTTTCAGGGTCTTGACCAGCTTTTAACGCCCACGCATAATATGTATTGATTAAAGTCTTGGTGCATATATTCTCAACGCTTTTTAATGGTTTAGTGGTTAACATAGTATTTGACAAAATAGTTGTACCGGATGGAGTTCTACCACATGTACTTCCATCTTGTATAACGGTATTGCTATCTAATTTAAGAATAGGTGCAGTACCTTTAGTAAATTGCACATTACCAGAATCAAGCAATAATTTTGCCGTCTGTGCATTTCCTACAGCTTTGCTACTGATGGTACGGCTATTCAATTCGATGTATTGGGATAAATTGGTTATATCAAATGACATTCATAAGTTTCTTTTTTAAATAGGGGGGATTAACAAAAATTATTTTTTCATCAGCTTAATCACGTCCATCAATTTGTCATGATTATCTGTTTTTGTTTTGGTTGATTTGGTTGTTTTGGAAAATTCAGCTGGTAACTTTGCTACTTTATTAATAGTATCGGTAAGGGTTTTAACTTCTTTGCTGAACTTTTGCATTTCTTCCTTTGTAGCAGAATCACTTACACTACCTGTCAATTGTGCTAATATTTCTTTAATAGATTCTACTTCAGCTTTAATTGCAGCAGTTTCTTTTTGTAATTCTTCAATAGCTACTTTATTATCATCAGGTGCAGGTGTATCTTCAGTTGGGGTTTCGTTTGCTAATTCTTCAGGTTGTTCTTCCCCTTCAATGGATGCAATAACGCCATCCTTAACAGTAAATTTGAATCCATCTTCTAATTCGTAGTCACCATCAGGCGCTACATTTAATGACCCATCAGCGTTTATTAATTCTACTTTACCACCTACAACCCTATCTGAAATATTTAACTGGTCAGAAGAATAGACACCATCAAACTTTTCTGTTTTAAGATTTGTTAAGGCTTTAAGCAATTCTTTTTTTAACTCTTTCAACATTTAAATGCTTTCTCTTTTAAATATTGATGAGAATGATTTTTTGAAATAACAGGAAACAAAAAAGCCGGTCAAAAAACCGGCTTAGAATAGAGGGAATTAAATTTCTTTAGTATAGCAATTAAATCTTCATCAGTAGTGGATTTGTCATGTTTAACCTGGCTGTCTGAAAATTGGAATAATCCCTCCACAGAAAAGCCCTTCAATTTACCTGATTTTATATCCTGCCAAACTGTATTATCTGTTACCTTCATACCCACTATCCAACTACCATCAGGAACATCAATTCCTTTCGGTGATTTGATACCTTTATCATCATCTACTATATATGATTGAAAAATGTAAGAATGTGCAGGTATATCGGTGTGTGATATATTGGTATTATTAGCAAAGTTCTTTTTAAAAAACACTTGGGCAATTTGCCTAATCGTCTCCTTACTAAAAAAAACATTGTATTCTGCTCCTGTATTCTGTTCCTTTCTATATATCTCAATATCAGGTATCATAGCAGGGCCGATTAATTCTTGCCTTTCGTCATCATAGGAGAATTGAAGTTTTGTATGTTCATTAAATGCAAAGAAGTTTTTTTCTATTGCAGGTTTATCTACAAGTGCTACAGCGGAAACAAATGAATCTTCGTTTTCGTCTATAAATATTTCATAGGTAGGTATATCTTTTTTCATTGGTTTTTAAAATTTAATATGTGGATAGGCTGTTAAAAAATGTTGATTTTTGTTCATTGTTCTTTAAATCCTTATCGGTAATGTATGCTCTAACTGTTGTGTCTGCCTGATTAATTACACGGACATCTTGTGGTGTAGTGCTTTGACTTAATGAGGATGTATTAATTACAGGTGCAGAAGCAGATGTAATTGAAGATGTAGAAACAGATGGTGCAGAACTGGAAGATGAACCTGCAATCTGTACCGCAAGAATTTTCTTTACATTGGATAGACCAGCGGCAACAGCAGCGGCAGCACTGACAGCACCTAATATAATACCATATGGCCCACCCGCTTCTAAACCATTTTTGTAGGCAAGCATGGCACTTTCATATGTACGTATTAAGGTAGCAGCAGCAGATAAACCTTTTTGTGCAATAGTATTTTCACCCGCTAATTCCGCTACACTTGACATTAAATCGGCAGAAGCATTTGCTATTTGTTGCTTCTGTTCAAACTCTGCCTTATCTAATGCTTTGTTGGCTTCAGTACGTTGACGGTTAATATCTAATAGCTTCGCGTTGTGGTCGGCTGTTAATTGTTCAATCTCAGCATTCTGTTCACCTAATTGCTCCTTCTTCAAATCATAAGCAGCATTTTCTGCATCTTGTTGGGCTGCTAACACCGCTAATGTCTTCTCCTTCCTTTGGTCAGGTGTATCACTATCAGATATGGTATTTTCAGATGTGGTTTTTGTAAGTTGAATATTTGCTTTAACATTAACATCATTCAAACCTGATTCTTTAGATACAGCAGCTAATTCACTTTTCCTTCTGGCTTCAATTACTTCCTTCTCTTTATCCGTAGCAGTTTTTAATAAGTTGTCATAAAATTTATTAATCTCTAATTCCTTCTGCTTATAGGTATCTAAGTTCTTACTAGTTCTATCTGTTAATGCCTGGCTAATCTGGTCATCATACTTTTTATTTATCTCAACTTTTTGATTATTATACTTAGTAGTTAGATTGCTAGTATCTTGACCGTATTTTTCATAGGTTTCTTTCTTCTTATCATAATCTAATTGAAGGCTGGATAATTCTTTATCCCTAGCATTCATATTTAGTTGAAGAATATCCTTTTGATTTTCTTCTTCGTTCTTTTTAATCTCATCTAATGCACTCTTACGTTCATTAGCTGCTTTTTCGGCAGCTGCTTTAGCTTTTGCATCAGCTTTATCTTGGTCTGCTTTTAATTTATCAGCCTTCTTTTTGTTTTGCTGACCTTCCCAAACAGCCAGATCCAGTATTGCCTTCTTCTGTTCATCACTTCCTTCCTTCTCCTGTTTGATGCGTAATTGTAACTGCTCCTTCTGTAAACTTAATACCTCAATACCATTAGCAGCATATATCTTTAATGCAGCATCTAATTCATCTGCACGTTTCTTTGCTGCTTCACGCGCTGCTTCATCTGCTTGTTTCTTCCTTTGATTATTGTATTCACTCTGTACATTACCGACAACATCAAATCCTTTCTTCATGTCCTCCACAGCACCCTTGAAATCACCTTTTACAATATCAATAAGTGCTTTAATTGGAGCTATGGCATATTGAACTACAGCATTACCCAAACCGATTACAAAGGATTTAACTTTATCAAATGTTTCACCAGCTTCACCAAGTCCAGGTATTAGTTTCTTTACGGATTCTTTAATTTCATCAAAGTTGGCAATAAGATAACCTACAGCTAATACTATTGCTGTAATGCCCAAAGAGGCTAAGGCAACTTTCAACCCCTTCATGGTTGTAGTCGTAGCAGTAGTTGTTGCTGCAACGCCTTCCTCTGCGACTGATACGCCTCTTAGCGATAAAATCAACCCTTTAATATAGTCATTCGCGTCTTGGAAGGAATTCAGTGCATCTACTATACCAGAAATAGCCTGTAATTTTGCCACTGCTTCTGCTGCTGTATCACCTGAAACTCCTACTAATTCTAAACCACCTGCAACACCTTGAACTGTAGATGCTAATAAAGATGCAGCCTTAACAGCACCGTTGAGGCGGTTCCCGACATCCGCCGCAGCAACGGCTCTTCCCAACACCTCCATCTGATCTGTGAGACTGGCAATTGTCCTTACTGCTTGATTGTATTCTTCTGTATTTTCCTTCCCGGCTTGTGCTAATGCTAATGCAGCTTCACGGGCTTCTTTAAGTTGTTGTTTGAAACTCTTTACAGAATCAGTAGGAATATTAACATCAGGTTGAATAGGGGTATTATTAATGTCGTTGACACTATTTTGTATATTCCTTACACCATCTATAGCAGGTTGTAAACCACTTGCATCACTTTGTACTTCTAATATTATCCTCTGACTATCATTTGTATTATCTGCCATTAACGATTTTATTCTTTAAATAGCCGCATCAGAAAGATATTCTTTGTAGGGTAACAGTAGTAATTACTTCTGATTCCGTGTATTCTAAATTTAAAATCTTGAAATATGCATGACCATATTGCCCCATATTAATAAATACAGGTACACGCAAATCTAAATTGGTAATATCTACAGCATTCAAATTAACTCCAACTTCAAATGTTGTCAAATTGATATTGGTTAGTTCGGAAGTCTGATTGATGTAGTATGTATTATACAGGTTCGGTACATTAACATATTCACTTCCTGCTAAAAAATATACTTCTTTAGGGTTGCCAAAATTTAATGAAGTTAATGGTGTTAATTTCTTTGGTGTCACTCCATCGGATTCATATGGGGTATTTGGATTCCTAGCTATGGGGTCAAACCAGTACATAGAAACATTTGCATACCAATTACTACTATATACATCAGTTTTACCCCAAGTGGTAGTAGTGGTATCAAATGTGTCAATGCCTACAGTATAAGTGTTAGTTGCAAATATTCCATTGTAATAAAGTACCCTAATATTTGTACTTACTGGTGATTTAGCTGAAATACTTGTTCCCCCCTGAACTAACATAGGATATACACGTCCACCTGTACTAAAAGATACTTGTGGTGATGCGCTGAAGACAACTTTTACTTCCTTATTATCTGTTATACCTAAACCATCTGTGAATGTTAGAGTACTATAATTCTCTGCATACTTTGTTTTATAATTCTTATTCAGATAATCATTGCTATCATCAGAATAAGTGAATGTGTAGTTTTTGGGAATTGAAAGATTAGATGTTCCTTTTATTTTTGAACTGTAATCTATCTTATTCGTCCAATCTAAAGCAGTGTTCTTTATATTTTCGATATCTGCCAATGCATAGAAGTCATCATAAGTTTGAAAGATAAAATGTTTGGGATTGTCAAGGGTATTAGATACATATAGGTTAAACATATTGATTACTGACTTAACAAAATCGAACATTTTAATTCCTTCCGGTGGTGTTGGTACTATTTCATCACCAAACGTTACATCCACAGTAAACAAAGTACTATCATCTTTACTAAATGACAATGCAGCAGATGTAATTGTAGGAGAAGAATAATAGGCAGAAACATTAGCAACACCAAATACAGTACACGCTATTCTCACCTGTAATTGTTCAGTGGCATTATATGTAGTTTCAGGTACAATGAAGTCAGCAGTGAAGTCTAGGGTTTGATTATCATTAACAGTGAATTTCTGTTCAGCTACAACGGTGAACTTATCGTTATTTATAATTGTTGATGTGCTATAATCACGCTTTACCAATTGAACAGAAACATTTTCAGTTCCTGGATTATTCCCCGTTATGCTCCCTGACACTTGTACTCTACCATCAGAGGTGAATGTGCGTTTGGCATATAGCAAATTATGTTCTCTGTTGGGGCTTGCGGGACTACCATCACCATATTGTACAGGTGCATAGTCAGTTAGATAGGTATTGTCTTGGGTATCCCACCTAACAGGGAAGTAAATCATCATATTGTTCTGGTCATATCCCTTATTATAACTACCTGTCTGTGAAGTTGATTTATTATATAATGCTCTATTCTCTTTTGTGCTTACTGTGAGTTTTTCTTGTGAATTTGGTATCAGTAATGAATTGAATCTATTTATAAAATCAGCACTACCTTTTATCTCATAGGTGTAACCGGCAAACTTGAATATCCTATCAAAATATTCCTTTACCCAAATAGCAGGACGGAAATTTTGCAATTTGATATTTGAATAATCAACGTTTAGTTCATTGTTGGTATACTTCTCACCGTAATCAATGAAGGGGTAAACATATCCGCTACCTAAACCATAGTAAGTTGAATAGAATGTGTTAGTTGTTGTATTATACCTTTCATATTGGCCTAGAATAGTAGTACCTGTATTCCAGTCTTTAAAATCGCCTTGGCTACCTCCAATATTATCTGTTGTATAATGGTGTTTAAGGTCTGAAAAATCCAAATCTGATATTAACGAATCACCCAATGAAGATACAAACCCTTTAAACTTACCAGCAATACTAACAGTGTAAGTAATATTGCCTTTCTCATCAATAGTAAAATCCTGAACATACAGATTCCCCTGAAGAATTAAATAATTGTCTTCATATACTAAACAATCTACAGTTCTCAATGGTGCATAGTTAAAGAACAATTTATTGTTGATGGATTCATCAGCGTATCTGTTATTGTGAAACAGGTGTCCTAATATCTGATTGTTAGTTTGAGTTCCTTTGAGGGTAATTGTTTTGGTAGCAGGGTTTTTCCTGTTGCTTATGTCGCTAATATCGGACACAGCAAATACGGTAGACAATTGAATATCTTCAACATCTAATTTTCCGTAGTTGGTAATGGTATCTTCCAGGCTACTATAAATAGCCCAATTAGCCGCATCATAATAATTTACGGGAATACTACCGTCAATGGTTAACTGATAGTAATGGAAGTATGAAAAATAAGTGCTGGACAATATCTTATAATAATTACCTTGGAATTTAAGGTACTGACCGGCACTTATTGACATTGAAGAATCTGTAGTTCTGATTGCTACAATGTTAGTGGGATTAACATTTACATCATTTACTCCTGAATATAAAGGTGCTGTTGTTGGTGCCTTTGAAGTTTCTAAAACATAAATTGAATACATTGATTCGTTTTATGTTTTAAATACTTGCATCTATGCTTAATCTCTTATAGGGTCATTAGTCTATTATTGACGTATTTAACCAAAACAACAAATTTCTTATATACTTCCTCATATTTTTTAGATAGTTCATCAGATGTTTTTTTGCTGGAAGCATAAGCATCTGATAATAATTTCGTTTTCAATTCATATGATTGAATGTCTGTAGCTTTTTCTAGTTTTAGTTCACCAAATCTAAATATTCCCTTTAAATCATTTAGCCCAAGTAATAAAGTTTGTTGAAAATCATGAACAGATAAGTCCAAACCACCTTGCATTTTAACGAAATCTTGGTTATTAACAAATAATAATAGCTTTGCATCAGCTAGGTCTTTTTCATATAATCTTCGATTAATTTCTATATCGATATTATCAATTTCTTTATAGCTTTCAAGATTGTAGGTATATAACTGTACTCTTGCCATATAAAAAAACCACGCCGAAAATTTTTCAACATAGTTGATTAACGCATTATGTTCAGCCGTTTTTATATTTATCTTATGTTGATTTTCAATTGACAACTTTGATTTTAAGATTTCCGTTTCATTTGTCAAGTTGTTTTTAATTTCCTCAACAATTTTTGTAATTTCACCTATATCCTCTTTTGTAGCTTGATTCGTCTGTTTGGCTTCTTCATATTTTGTTCTCAATCCAAGAAGTAAAAACACATTTACAAGGGTTACAACAAATGTTAGAACCATTGGAATTGTGAGAAATTGTTGTGCAGTCATACTATTTTTCTGTTTCGATTCTTTGAATATATTTTTTTACCTCCTCGATGTTTTCCAACGGTATTAAAAATTGCTCAACAAAAGGATTGGTAGAAGCATAATATTTATCTTCTGATTTCTTTATTCCAATTCTAACAGGTCCATATTCTTTATAATAGTAATCATTTCCTTTTTCGTAGATATAACCCAAATCGAGTAATTCTTGTATCATAATAAAAACCATTTAGTGTGATACAAAATTAACAAAAAATAATATCATAATGATATTTGTCTAATACCATCAAAAGGATAAGATTCACCAATCAATCTATTTGAGCCACCTGCTGTAATATCGTCATAAGGTTCAAATAATATACGGTCAATAATAAATTTTTGATAGTTCCAGGATGCTAAACCATTACCTGTATTACTGCCTGCCCAAGCCTTAAGGGGAGAGGGTAGCCAAGGTGCAACTGAATCCGAAGTGGCAGAAGGAAACCAAGGGCCAATAGTTAATCTTCCAGGAATATCAGGAATGAATGATGTATTAGTTTGTTTTAATACCCCGTCAAAATAGAACTCTACACGGTCTTTGTACCATCTAAACTCATAATCATGGAATGCATCATCATTTGCAGCTTGCCCTATTGGTGTCAAATTAGCTAAGTATACTTCATCATTTTGTGTATCAGGGATTGAAGGGTCTTTAAAACGATACCCGGAACCACTGCCGGTTTCGCTAATCCAGGTATTACATTTAAAATTATCGAAAGAGGGTTGATAAACCGGATTAACCACTGTACTTACTTTAGTCCAATTAGTTCTTAAATTGGGGTTACCAGCACCGTTATATTTCCACAAACCGTTATTTGCAGATGATTGGGTATCGTTTTGTATACCTATGTGATATTGAGGATTGATGTCAAAGAATATAACATTACTTTCCACTTCTAACCATCCATTGAATACTCCCATTGCTAAATGGCTTGGCATTTCGATGTCTATTTCCTGATTCAACACAACATAATAGCCATCAGAAAAGCCCCCTTCACGTTTTAAACCTTCTTCCAATAATTCTTCATATTCTGGTAGCTCGGGGTAGGTCTCAGAGTACCAAAATAGCCAAACTGCCGGAGTGCATCCTAAAAGTTGGGTTATTTTAGTTCTAAATAAATAACGGCCAAAACCATGATAATCTTTAGATACAATACAACAACCTACTCTATTAGTCCAATCCTGTCCAAGTTTAGGGTCATCTCCCCAAACCGGGTCACCTTGTATTGTATGTATTTTAGGTGTACCGTCTCTATTAACTCCTTGTACTGTACCATCATACCAATCTCCATGTGCTTCTAATACTAACTTACCATCTTGAAAGTATACGTTATCACCAACTACTCCACCATTAGCATAACCACCCCAAGCCTTATGTAATGCACCAAATTTATTAACTATTTGATTCTTATTACTTTCAATTGATGATTCATTAGCGAAGTTAATATCATAACCCGTTGTTACTTTAGTGAAAGGAACAATAGTAACATTGACTGGTGTTCTCTCATTTGAATAAGTTTTATAAAACCATTTCTTTGAGCCTGTGGGAACATCATTTGGTACTACCCAACTAACTTTATTGTTTGTTACTGTGATGAATTGATAAGCAGGTACAGTATATGGGCTTGAACCATCTGGATTAGCAATTATCACAGTAGGATATGGGGGGGGTTAATATTCTCTCTCTCAAATTATTATCGGTGAGAGATGCACGATAATAAAAATATTTATAAGTTCCCAATGTGCCTATCAGATTACCGTTACTATCTTGCCTGCCAAATCCTAAATATATCTTCTCTGTATTATCGCCTGCAAAATTAGTAGCAGAAGAAAAATATGTAGGTGTTGATGGAGAATAATAACCGCTATCAACTTTCATAAGAATTTGATTATTATAACTATCAGACGGGTTACTTCCATCCCTTCTAACAAATACTCTATGCCATTTGTTAGCAATTACAGCATGGTCTAAAACAATTGATTCTGTCGTTCCATCTTTGACATGTACCCAATTGATATATTTAGTGGTGGTGTCAATATAGATACCTATATGTCTAGCACCTGTACCGGAATACCATAACCATAACTTACCATCTACACCTGTTTGCGTTAATTCATCAGTAGTAAGATAAAACCAGAATCCTAAACTATAACTTCTCGTACCATCAGACCCAAGAATGGAAGCCTGATTATTACCGGTTGCGTCTGATGGATCTGGATATAAGGCAGTAACATTTGAAGTTAACCTTAAACCAATTTCATTATCATACTTTTGAAAACCTATACCAATATTTTCATCATTAACGGTATACTGAAAATTACCAAACTGATCTAATACATCCCTGAAGTTTCCTTTCAATTGATAAAGAAAACCAATCCTTTCAGGTAAATATGAATCTAATAAACCTGTTTCATTTGTTGTCTCAACCTGCATATTAGGCATAAGGGTAGTTACTTTATCCAGAAAATCATCTACGACAATTGGGGTAGTGCTTTTTATTTCTTCAGTGAATATTACAGTATTGTTTGTATCTCTGTATCTGATGGTATAATCAGTATCAGGTAACATTGAATCAAAGTTAACAGGAGTAACCAATTGGCCAGTAGTTGTTACGTTTACAGTTTTCAAATTTGTATAACTACTACTTTCATCCGGGTCACTCATCTTTCTAATATCAATTAATATTTGTGTAGCCTGGTCTAATTCACTTGCAAAATTAATTTTCTCGATGTGGTATGATTGCATTCTTTTTATTCTTTAAATATTAAGCGTTACGTGTATAAAAGTCACCATCAGTATTAACTACAACTGGAAGGGTGTTTGATGCAGCTACGAATAAGAAATCAGGGGTGAATCCATCAGATAGACTAAATGTGAATTGCTTAACATTGAGTTCAGTCTGATATTTTTGATTTGATATTTCATAGGATGTATCAGATAATAATACAGGAACATATAAATCTGGTAATACCTGCATAACTATTTGTTCGCTAGTTAATAGAGTGGACAACCATTTTAACATACCATCATTAAGGATACCCGTACTTAATTTTATTTGTTGTTCTGAACTAACGGTTAATATCTCATCAATAATGTTAAATAATTTATCATCATAGTCAGCAATCATACCAGCACTATTTAGTTTGTATGGGCTATTCTTTACCGTCTGCTTTGTAGTTGATAATGTACTGATGGGGTTAAACAACTGTAATGTCTCAAATACTCCAAATTGATTAACGAAAAATAAATTGACAGGCTCCAGATGACAGGGCAAAGATTCAATAATGAAACGTCTATTAATTGTTAGTGGGTTTTGTGAATAATCCACCATTGCAACATCATAATAAGCAACATTAGAGAAGTTGACATTAGTTACCGCTATCTTTAGATGTTTAAGGCTACAATTGATTCGATATAATATATGTTCGTCACCTTGGTCTATTGCTTCATAATGCGTGTAAAGGAGATTGTTATTCTTATCGTAGAATTCATACCTGCCACTAATGACCTCACCTGAATCATTGTGCAAGAAATGTAAACTTTCAAAAGAAGAATCATTCACTTTTACATTATCCGGTTTTGATGTTAGGAAGTTGACAACACGTCCTGATTGAACTAGATATTTGTTTTGATTGTAAGTCTTGAAAGTAATAGGGTCTAGTTTAGAATTGAATACATAGTTAGTATCGGATGTATAACTAGCTCCATCTATTATACCACCTGATGATGATAACCTTTCGGTAACAACAATTTTATACGCAAATAAATTCTTTTCAAAATTATCAACGAGTTCACTAGCTGGTACATGTATTGGTTTGAATTCCCATTTAGCGTATGAGCGTAAAATTAATGATAGGTTTATGTATGCGCCTGTTTGATTGTCTGGTGAAGGATATATTTTTAAGTTACTGATTATGCTATTACTTACTACTTCATATACTACTATCTTAAAATAAGTAATATTACTTACATCTGAAGACACAGACCAGATAATATTATTTTTTGAAGGGGTATATTTATAAGGATTTTGAAGAATTGTTATTGCCATTTTACTTATATTAGCTTTATAATTTTAAATACTACGTATGGAAAACTTTGAAAGAATAGTAATGAATGGTGAGGTGAAACTTTATTTTGATATTGAACATAGTACACCCGGGATATGTAAGATTAAAGCGTCTGCTGATTGGAAAAGTTATGAATTGTTAGTCCAAAGAAACTCTTATGGTGAATGGAAAATTGCTAAGAAGTCAAGTTATCCTTCAGCTATTAAAAGTACGGAATTCGACATAGATACAATACTTAATGAAATTGGAAAAAAATAACACTTCAAGTATATATTATGAAAAGGGGTTTTAACCAAGCAATAAGCGGTACTATTTATAATTTTAATTTTAATTCTCCTGATAATAGAACATGTGTTGCTACTTTCGAATATAATGGAAAGGAAAAAAAGATTCTGCTTAGAGCAAATAAACGCGGAGAATGGAAAATTGATGAAGATAATTTACCAGATGAAATTGCTTATATGCAGGTTGATTTTCATGAAATGTTAAAAAAGTACTTAGAAGAAAATTTATGATATTATCACCATCGTTGCATCGGATCTAACGCCAATTTGCTGACTGATTTGCTGAACACAAAAGTTGGCAAATTGGCTTTTTAGGTCTGTTATCAATTGTGGAATCTCCTTTGAATAATAACCTTTCCCTTCAAAACCATGATAGTAGATTTTATTTACAATTGCCCAAGCTGCATTTTCAATTTTCTTGTCATCATCTAGGTGTGCGAATTTGCTAGGCTCACCATGATAACGTTCTTCATCACGTAATTGAATGTTCTTTGTTGTAATCCAATCTATAATAGCTTGTACTGGTGGTTTCTTATCAGTGTAGGAGTGTGGAGTGTTATATTTAGTTTTCACACCTGATACCCCTCTATCCTGGTACAATAAATAATCATTAGCATAGACCTTGATACTGTTATCTTCAACCTTCATTTCTATATTCTGAATTGCACCAGTAGTAGATGTGCTTGTAAGCATTCGATGCGGAGCATTCTCGAGTGCAATTGATTAGACTCTAACTTTGCATTCGAAAGAATAGCAAATATGAAACGAAAAAAATCTTCCGTAACAAGTCATCAATTCAGTGAACAAGAGATCATCTCAGCTCTTGAACAGTTCACTCAGGCAGGTAATATAAGTGTGAAGGAGTTTACCGCTGCCTTTCAGATATCAGCTGCTACTTTTTACAACTGGCGCAAACGCTATGGTAATCAACTTGTAGAATCAAATGCTCCCGTGGGGTTTATTGATGTAGATCTCTCACCAGTCCAACAAGAGCCAGTGTCGGGAACTATCTTTGCAGAATATCGCGGTATTGTTTTTTATCAGCGCGTTGAACCTTCATATCTAAAAGCCCTGTTGTAATATGTTATCATTAACTGGTTATCGCCTCGTATTATGGAACAGCGACACAGATATGCGCTTAAGTTTTAACGGCCTGTCTGGTATTGTTGTAAATGAGATGAAGGAAGACCCTTTTCAGTATGGTACCCTGTATGCGTTTTTCAATCACCGTCGCACGCAGGTTAAGATTCTTGGCTGGGATGGAGATGGCTTTGGCATATTTTACAAAAGGTTGTCAAGAGGTACTTTTGGTACACCTGTATACAATAGTGAAACTAAGATGATGGTCTTAGAAAAGAAAGATCTTTTACTAATATTAGAAGGAGTAGAAGTGAGATTCCGCAAACGTTATGAAAGATCAGGCAGATATCATAAAAGCTGATAAATATTTTATCAGAATAAATCATAAATGCTTGGGTATGAATGTTCGCGATATTACCTTTGCGATGAGTGAAACCTGAGATCATATACACATTGCCTGAAGCACTGGAACAAGTGAATGCGCTGCAACTGCAGAAAGCAGATTTGTCCAATTCTCTCACCCAGGAAAGACATGTGTTCAGTCGCATTATTCAGGAGCTCACAACAGAGAATACTGCACTAAAAGAAGAAAAAGACCAGCTGAGGCGTTGGCTATCTAATGAGCAGGAACGTGGAATTGATAAAGATAGAAGGATTACATCTCTGGAGGAAACTATTGCAGAAATGCAGACCGCTCTTGCCAGTAAAACAGATGAAGCACAGCGTAAAGACTGGCAATTAAAAGAGCTGCAGGAGATGTTATTTGGCCAGCGTAGTGAAAAATTTATTCCTGACGCAGCAACTACACAGACAGCTATTCAGCAGACTCTGGGAGAAGAATTTGATAAAACCGAAGTCGAAGCTATTATTGAACAAACAATAGCTTCGACCATTACGGATACCCAAACAGGCACTACTTCCAAAACCAGCCGCAGGAAAAAGCGTCACAAAGCACATAAAGGAAGAAGACCTATTCCCACTCACCTGGAAACAGAAACTATTGTTTATGATATTGCAGGAGATAAAACAGGCATGAAGCCCATGGGGAAGAAAGTATCTGTTTATTACGAAATTATTCCCGGAAAACTAATCAGAAAAGAAGAACATCACCTTCAATATAAATCAGCAGATGGAAAGATCCACTGCACGCCTGTCCAGCCCAGGATGATAGAACGTGGGATTGTAAGCAACAGGTTGCTTGCCCATCTGCACAGTGAACGTTTTGTTTACTACATGCCATACTATCGCCAGCAGCAGCGGTTTGAGCGCCTGACAGGTGTTAGTTTTGCAGCATCAACAATAGACCACTGGGAGGAAGTTTGTTATAAAAAGTTGAAGCGTCTGTTGAAACTACTGAAGAAAACTATACAGACGGCAAATTACCTTAAAGCAGACGAGACAAGGCTGAGGTACCTCCACGATGAAGGCCAGGGCAAAGCCGCCAATGGATGGATGTGGGTGTTTCATGCACCGGAACACAAGCTTGTGCTGTTTGAATTTCACCCTGGTAGAGCTAATGATGTACCAAAAGAGATTCTGAAGGATTTTGCAGGCATATTGCAAACAGATGCGCTATCGTCCTACACTGCTGCATTTAAAGAAAATAACAAAGTTACGTTGATGAGCTGCCTGGCGCATATCCGCAGAGGATTTAAAAAATCACAGCGACAAAATAAAGTACTGTCAGACCAGGTCCTTGTATATTTTAATATTATATACCGCATAGAAGCGTATGCTAAACGTAAACATTTTACTCCTGACCAACGACTGGCATTACGACAGAAATATAGTAAACCCTTTTTTGACAAGATCCGTAGCTGGTTGGATGAACACAAGGATAAACATGTACCTGATAGCCTATTGGCTAAAGCAATTACTTATGCAAATAATCAGTGGGATAAGCTGAATATATTATTTTTAAACGGAAGAATAGACGTTGACAACAATACAACTGAAAATGCGATACGTCCAATTACATTATTCAGAAAAAACTCCCTTTTTGCCAGTAATGAACACGGCGGGGAAAGGGCTGCATTATTTTACTCTCTAGTAGAAACTTGTAAGCTGAACGGGATTGATCCATTCGAATACTTAAACGATGTGTATAATCGACTCCACGACTGCTCCGCTGCTGAATTAATACACTTATTACCTCCTAATTGGAAACCAACTGAAGCAAGAAAAACGGCTATGTAGGTTGTGGTCTGCAATAATCAAAGATCTTAGTAATGGTTGATGTATGGATGCAAATGTAGCATCTATAATTTGCATTGGGAAGATGCCCCAGACCGAATGCTTACATGTGCTTGAAGAATCAATGTTATCTTTAATCCGTTCAATAAAGGCTCCAATTGCTTCTTCTAATGCACCGGCTACCGCTTCAAAACTATCCCTTGAAGTACCCAAATTTCCCAACTGGTCAATTCTGCTTTGATGTATTGCTGCTCTACTAGCTGACGATAAAGATTGTGCCATTACTTCATGTTTTTGTATTCAATTTGATTCTGTATAATTAAGGTTAAACCGACTACTTCTAACGCGGGCCTGTTCATAATCTCAAAAAAAGTAGTATTGCAATAATCTGCTACTTCCTTTGCTAAAAAGTAGAATCCGTATTGCTTGTGGATTGCTGCTTTTTGATTTTGAATTTCTTCAGCAAATGTTCCTTTACTTCTATCATCTTTAACTTTATTAATCTCATCACCGTTTGTCTGATTGAATTGTTTAGCGATGTCATTAATTGCTTCTTTGACAAAAAAAAACAGCTAAGAACATCTTCCATGTTTAGATTTTCAACTTCTTCTTGTGTAAATGGAGTAATTGAAAATTGCCTTATAATATTTGGCAGGTTGGAAAATATTAATTCTGGCTTATGAGTATAGTTCAAAAAGGAAATGTATTCTTCGAAAGTTATTTGTTCGATTCTTTTAATCTTAAATGGTGGTTTAATCCTTTCTGATGGTAACTTATCCATAAATGAAATCTTAGCTACCATTTGATTTACATAAGACATAGGTAGTTTTTCAATTTCATCAACTGTTAAACCAGTTAAAGAAGATAGTATCCTAATTGCGTTATCTAGTTTAACAAAATCTGCTCCATAAATATCATTAGTATACTCAATTAGGCTAACATCAACGATTTTCAAATAATCTTTTAATTTCAATTCCTTCCAACTTGAAGGTAAATTCTTAATAATTTCTTCTATGTTATTCATTCATGTCTTTATCTTTTAAATATTCAATCATAATAATTATTCATCACTATATTATCACTACATATTCATTCTTACTAATTATAAGGGAGTTCGATAACATTAACACCTATACAACTTCCAATCTGATATTCTCCTACAATGCTTATGGTAGCTATTCGCCATTGCCAGACTTGCTATAGTATCATCGTTATATCCAGAAGCCGCCGAATATCTAATATGGCCAGATGCGGTTGTAGTAAATTCAAATACTGACATTTCTTTTGCTGTTATCTCATTGTAGGTAATTTCGCCTTTCTCAACTGCTAATATTAATTCAAGGATAATCTGTGGTTTACTTGTTCCTGTAAATTTGAAAGGAACTAGATTGTTAATTCCCGCTAATTGCAAATCATCAACAATTGGAGAACCTAAACCAGTGGCATCAATTACATAATGGGCTTTAGGATACCTTAAATTGAGTGATTTAATTCTTTGCTTGGTGATATTCCAATCCATACGAAAACGGTCAAAATAGGCCATCTTCTTTTCGTTATCAAGGCCAATTATACAGGAATGGTCGATGGATTTCCCTAAATCGATTCCGAAACATATTGGCTCATTATTAGATAGGGTTGATACTACATTTTTATTGATAGTTGATTGACCACCGAAAGGTGAACCGCTATTACTTGATGGCTCTGCTAGGAACTCTTGTTTAAAAACTTCAGATGGAAGTGTGTTTTGTGCTTCATCTATTTCTTCTGGACTAATGAATGGATTATCGTAGCTAGTAAAATGGAATGATTCATATCCATCTTCATTCCTTAACCCTTTATGGAACAGTGCAGAAAAGTAATTTTCTCCTCTAGGTGTTGATATAAATATACATTGTCCTCTGAAATCCGTTAGGGTAGGTCTAATCGATTGCTCATAAGCATCTTTTAAGTCTGGTATAAATGCTGCCTCATCAATTATGACTAAGTGATACTTCCTACTTCTAAATGATTGCAAAGCCTCACCTGAATGGAACTTAATAAAGCTTTGATTAATGAACTCAATTTGTAACTCTGCTTTATTCTCTGATTTAATTAATTGAGCAGGTAATGATTCAACGAACTCTTTGAAAAATTTCTTGCACAAATCAAAGTTTGGGGCTACATATCCAACAAATGTTTTAGGTGCTGACAACATTCTCGTTACACTAGCTATCTGTGCTAAATCACTCTTGCCGAAACGTCTACCTGCACATATAACTTTGAACCTACTGTTTGAGGAAAGTATTTTCTGTTGATTAACATGGGGTCGTTTTAATTGAATCCTAATTGGGGTTATTTCTTCTTCATACATTAAAAATTGGGGGTTAACTTATACATTCTATATTATTATAACGCATCACTAAAACCATTCATTTTAGTAACTAATTTGGTAACCAACTAATTATGATAAATTAATAATCATTCACAACTAATTGATAAACAGTATTAAATTAGCTACTCTTTAAAATAGGTTCGATTCCGGGAGAGACATGAACCAGGCTAATTGATTGATCTAACTGTTCAAATTGTGCTTCTTCAATTAGGGTGTCATTTGTTGATTCAATTGATTGTAGATGCTGGATATTACTATCTACATATTCAACTACAAACTTCACCTGTCCGTTTACATTTGCTTCTATATCTGTATGGGTTAAATCCGGCAGAAATTTGTCTGATAATCCTTTCAGTATGGCCCACTTATCCCTTGGCTTCATCTTGTCTAAATCAGCCTGTAATTGTGGTAGGTTATCCAACATTACATCTGCCAGAAAATCACGTATATATTTTGCCGTTTTACTAATTGCTCCTTTGGGTTTGCCTTTGTTTCCGGCTTTGAATAAATGGTCTTTCATTGTTGTTAATTTCGTATGGGGGCGTAAAAAACGATTGGGTTAGCCCTCTTTTTAAATACTTTCAAAAATAAAAAAGCTGTTTCTAATTAATGAAACAGCTAAGTATATTACTATATTAAATAGAGCCTACAGCTAAATACTATTTATTTAACACTATCGAAGAATCGAAATATTCTATAACTTCCCAATAAAGCTTTTGAATACCCTCAAATAACTTTACTTCATCAACCTCTTTATCTTGTAATGAATTGTTTAGGATTTGCATTTGTTCTCTGATTAATTCAAATTTAAATTTTCTGATTTTCTCGTTCCCGCCATTGTCATCTGATGGTACTATCCCCCTTAGTTCTCTAATATACCCATCGGCTATTTTTTTGCATTCAACTCCCAACGAGCTAATAAATTCTCTGTTTTACTCATAATGGATTTTTTTTCGAATATAGCAGATTATTCTTTATTGTATCACTTGATTTAAGCTGATAAGTTACTTTTTATTATTTCTTGCCTTTTTTTCAGGTTTAATCTCTTTTAGTGATATAGTTGTTTCAGTTGAATTTATATTGGCTGTATTGGCTTCTTTTTGTTGTTCCTGTTGATATTTTGGAAACTCTCTGTTCCAAAAACTTTCAATTAATTCAAATACACTAATCACACATGGTCTGCAATTAAATCCAGGAAATATAGCACCAGGCAACACAAAACGGGAATATACATCTGCGCATATTTTTTTCTTTTCTTCATCAAAAGTTGCAGGTATCTCTCTAGTTTGGTAATATTGATAAATAATAGGGAGCAATTGTTGTATCTTTTCAAATCCTTCTTTTCTTTCCATTAATAACTGTTTATATTTTAAATACTGTCAGCCTATACTTTTTAAAACTTGAAGATTTACCTTCTCACATTGGGATTTGAAATAGGACAAATTAAACAATGCTAATACACTTCTCTTATCATCACCACCGTTTACTGTTCGGGAATATTTCTTTTTGTTGATAAGGCTTTTTAAATCAGCAGGTGGAATAAAGTAAAAGTTGGTATCATTGGTGAATTTGTAAGCAATGAAATCTGCTTTACAAACAAATATACCGGATGGAATTATTTTATTGTCTTTTAACTTTTGATATTCTACGGCTGCATTACCGGTTTGACTAGCCATCTTATCGTACTTCACTTCTACGGTGGAAGTAGTGCCGTCCGGATGGGTAACAATTAAATCATAGTCGGGGAAATCTTCTTTATCTCTCGTGTTGATTGTTGTGTAACCAGCTGCTTCAAAGATGGTTGCTAATTGGGATTCAATAGTTCTACCTAATAAAAGGTCTTGGTGAAAATTTGCGCTCATTCATATTTATTATTTTATTTTTAAATATGAATAAACCGCTTCTTTTTATTGGGTTAACATAAAATCGTGGTTCTTAGTCAAATGAAATGTTATAGGGAATTGAAGATTAATATTTCTTCCCTGATTGGTTGCTCTTCCTCATACACACTTACCACATAAGAATGATATTCTTTTTCTTCAAGGTCATCATTATCTTTGCTGGACTTCTCAATTATGACTTCATCAAATTGTTTCATCATATCTTTATAATCCCGCATTGTTAAACCTTCTGAAGTCAAAATTGAGAGTAGGGAAGGTTTTAATAATTCTTCCAGTTCATCATAACTTTCAATTTCGAATTTTTTGATTAAGTTATCCACGTACTCATCGTACTCTTTGTGTTGTTGCATGTGGTGCTCTAATTCTGTTTTCATTTTGTTTAATTGTTATTTATTGTTTTGCTTGTTTGTAAAAAGATTTGTTATAATCATCCATAGAGATAATTTTTGTCTGAAATTTTTGTACCGGCTGTTTTAATCTGGCTAATCGTTCTTTGCTGCCCCATACAGTTCTTAGTTTCTCTGTAGCAGGCACTTCTTCCTTTTTATTATGGACAACAATTTTCAATTCAAACTTTTCCATTGGTGATTTATTTTGTTGCAATTGATTGAAGAAGAAGTTGTTCTTCTTTGATTAATGATATAATGTCAGGTACAAATTCCTCTATTGGGTATTGTCTGTAACCACCGTAAGAAGCTGACATTCTGGTGTGTTTATTTATGATGGCACTGTTATATTCACTACCAAAATGAAACTCCCATTCTTCATTGAAATCATAAATATTGTATTGGTCTATCTTACCCGGATCTAATTGAAATCCTAATTCTTCAATTTTTCTAAATTGATTATAAATATATTTTGATTTAAAAATCATATCGTTATACTCTAGCATACTTACTACTTTAACTTCTTTATTTTCAATTTCTTGTTCAACGGCTTTCTTTTCTTCATATAATTTTAGAAATTCCTTCTTGGTTAGTTTCTTACTTTTGCTCCCTTTTGAATCCTCTTTTCTTGTTAACTTTTTTACGTTGAAATATGTATCAGCAACTTTAAAATAATGATTCACCAATTTTACATTAGCCATTGATTCAAACCAGATAACGTTTTTGTCCTTTCCTTCTTCAATGAATTCAAAAGGTTCATCATATTGTTCAATTTTCGTTCTGACATTCACGCCACCATTATCTTTGAAACAATTGATTAATATTTCTTCGCCTACTTTTAAATCTTCTATTGTTGAGAAATACAACCCATCATGTAAATTCAAAAACTGGATACCTTTATCAATTAGTTGTTTGCTGATTAAATCTAGCATCAACACAGATTCAACCTTTTGTAGTGTAATAGCCCAACTGTTATATTCGTTGCTGGCTTTAATATTGACAATCGTATCAAAAACGCTAGGGAACAATGATTTAAATGCTTGTTGTATTTTATTTAACCTTTTGCTGTTTTTACTGAAGAAGAATCCTTTGTATAGTCTTTGTTTGTAGGCAGTTCTGTCTTTTGTTAACAATGAAGTTTTAACTTCTGCTTCTGCTAGTTTCTCATACAACATACCTGCTTCTGCTAACTGTCTGTAATACACCATGTCATCAGGCAATTCAACCCCGTCATATGTATTTGTGAAATAGTTCTCAACAGCAATTGAAGACAATAACATCTGGCATCCAACTACATCCAAACCAATTAGTTGCTTTCCATTCAACGTAATATATTTCCTGTGTTCCCTTTTAATTGATGTTAGTGGGGAATAGATGCGTGAATCCCCGTCTGGTCTAGTAATTTTAAAATCCTTTCGGATAATTGAATAAAATATATAGTCATTTATATCAACCTTAATATCTCCATCCATCAATTCATCTACACTCACTGAATACTTATTGGTAAAGTATTTATATACTGACTGATGCAACCCAACAGATTCATTAAATACTTTTAATTGATAATCAACAATATCATCATTTGCTTTAGTTGCAGGGGATTTTGATGAAATTGGTTTCTTTGAATAATCAGTTTCAATTAACCTTTTAATGAAAGTTGAATCTGTAGGACATTGATAATTATAGACCTTTACATTATTCCATTCATTAGTAAAACGATATGTTCTACACTTATTTTCTTTGCTGCCTAAACTCAAAAAGATATATGAATTCACCAGTTCTATAATACCTACTTCAATATAATAGTCAACAATAGCCTTAGTTTCTTCACTTGAGAGACTAAGTATATTCTTAATCAAAGTGAAATTGATAGCTACGCCAGTCTTTTCATAACTGTCACTCTTGAAAATTTTGTTTTGAAGTAATAGGTGCGGAATGTATAGATACTTATGTAGTAAGTTAATCCCGTCTTTTGTTGGCTTGTTCCTTTTAGTATAGGATATTTTGCCGTTTTCTTTTAATGTTGATTGTATAGTTTCAATCAAACCTTCTGGCAATATGAAGCTGTAATTGTTTTCATGCATTAATTAATTTTTAATAGTTATAGTTGTTCAATTAATTATTATTCATTTCTTGTTAAAAAGACAGCCCGACTAAGAATAATCGGGCATTTTATTTAACTATTAAAAATGAACTACAATTATTTTGATGATAGTTTAAGTAGCAATTATTAGTACTTAAACCGCCATAATATTTTAAATAGTGTTGAAATGTTTTTTTGTTTTCTTCTCACTCTCTATAATCAAATTTATTGATTCTAAAAACAAAAAGCAAATAACTAATGATTTATTTTAACCAATACCAGAAAGGGTTTCGGAGGAATTTTGAAAATATTTTTTGGCTATATCAAATTAATATTTCACCTTTTCATTCAACAAAAAGGTCTACATGATTTTACTAAAAATTTTTTTGTTCTTGAATTGATAATCTACTTTATTATCATTTGCTATAGTTGCAAGGGATTTTGATTCAAGCCGATTAAAAAGAAGTTATAAGCAGAAAAAATCCGGTTTTCAATAGTTACTTACTTACATCCTTAACAAGTAAATCTATTATACACCATTATTCAATTATATCTTTATTATATATTATATCTATATACTACTATACTTCTACCATATAATCATTACTATATTATCACTACATACTTATCTTACTATATATAAGGGAGTTTAGAGACATAACCCAATACAGAAGGATAAGGATATTAATTGATAGGGTACTAACTGATTCAGGTATTAATTGGGTATAGGGAATGTAACGATTATTAATCCTATTATATTATCATATTTGTGACGGGTTTTATTAAAAAAATTTCAAAGCAAATAATTTTCCCAATTGCCCCCTTACACCTAACTCAATTCTTCACCTATTTTTAGCCCCAAAGTTTGGATTTTGTCTGGATTACATGTAATAAGCTCACATTATAGATTTGGTGCCTTATAGTGGGAGGAATTTTGATTGTCAATACAATAATTACTAGTACAGATTAAATTATTAGAATCAGTATAGCAAAGGGTTATAGGGGTATGATTATGTTTAAACCCTTTACAGCATTGGAGATTTCGATAATGGTTATGGCAAATTAATCTCCCACCATAGGTTTCAGGCGAGTGATTATTTTGAAATATAAAAATATTGATTACCTTTGTGAGGTCTAAAATAGACATGCCGTTATTCATTGGCGATAACAAATCTTAGTGTCGTTCCTTTTTACTTTTCATGACACTTATAACTGCCAATTCACACTAAACACAATAATACCTTATGCCCTTAGTGGCTTCAATCACGCGCGTATTGGAGTTGTTAATGGTGTTTTTACTTGTTCACAATTACGTACGGATTGTGAGTGGGGGGTATTTTGTTTGCTTCAATAATCCAGGTTATTGTTGATGGATAAGGTATGTCTAATTTTTACAATAACAATTAATAATAAAAAAATGAATATGAAAAATAAAGAGAATAGAATAAATACAGAATTAACTAAAACGACAAATGTCAAAATGGGCGAATTATCAATAGATACAATTCAAGCACAATCAATTTTAGATGATATTGTCAAGGCTAATATTAGTACTATAGAAAAAAATAAAGAACTGACTAAAGATGAAAAGGAATCTCTTATTCAAGAATATCAGGAACAATATGATGCTAACTTGCAATGGTTAAAAAGTGTAGATGACGGATATAATGATATTAAAGTGATAAAAGGTGAATTCATTTTTGATATAATCCCACAATTCGTTCAACTTTTAAAGATAAATGGAAAAGCGGTTTGTGGGTTATACCTAAATAATAACCTTAAATCAATGAAAGGTAGCAGTAATGGGAACTTAAAAAATTACTTTGAGAAAGTCCTTCTGAGATTTGCGTATAACACAATATGTACTTTAGAGCCAGAAATTCCAACTTTTTTTGGAATAATTGTATATTAACTACTGAAGAATATGCTGAATATCTGGAAAGGTTACTGGAGTTATTCATGGGTGAAATCGACAACAATCCTGTCTTTAATCAATAACGATATTATAACAAGGCATATCATTTCCGGTATGCCTTGATAAATTTTACAAATTTGAAGATACTTCGCAAATATTAAATTACTATGAATAAATTTGTTTTGCTACCCTTGCCGTAATAAAAAAAAATATGGCAGAACAATTAAAAGGTGAAATCATTTGGTATGGTGGTGCCAATGATGCGATTTTCATCGGGAGATTAAGCGGCTTTATAGACGACAATTTAATTAAATTAACTATTGAGCCAAATGATGAATATTCTGGCTATGATGTGACGTTAAATAGGAGGGAAATTGGCACCTTATATGATGGAACCTATAAAGAGACTGGAAGTTTGAACAATGTGGGGAGCGTTGGATGTGAAGTTTTCAAAAGTAGGGAGGGAAGGGAAAAGTTTATTTTGTCCGGCAATTGGTATGAGAATGAGAATTATTTCTGGTATGCAAAATTGTCTTTCAAAAAATTTCCGGTAGATTAAATTAAAAAAAGGGGGGCATATAAAATGATGCCCCTCTTTTAAATCTTTTATTTTTTTTAGTCATCTTGGTTCCAGTCAAAACCTTCCATGCTATCCTCTCCATCAAACATATCTTCAATAATATCGTCAGGATTTACAATTTCGTCACCGCTAATAGTATCTCCCGTATTGCTGTCAACAATTTCAAATTCATCAGCTTCTTCGAAATAATTGCCATTGTTGTGCTTTTCTTCAATTTCTTCAATGGTGGAAAATTCTTCTTCATTGATTACCCTTCCGTTTTTCAAATATTTTAACAAGTACATAGTGAAATTTTTATATTTTCTGGGTTAAAGAATGAGCTTAATTTAATTCTTCTTAGCAATCTCGACTGTTAATTGAATGTTAACGGAAAATCAATTGCTCTGGGATGAATTATTGCGGCAAATTAATTGGGAAATTCCATAACCAATTCGTAACCTTGTATAGAATTATTGAAACCAATTGCAAAAAATTATATATAAATATCACCTAAAAGTCTTGCCTGCATTATACGGTAAAATTATTGACTCTGACTCTGTTTGTCTTGGTTCGAATCCAGGTCAGGCAACTACTCTAAAAGAGAATCTTTTTAAAACCGCTGAAAATGAATTTTTCAGCGGTTTATTTTTTTTAGATAGTAACCTCTCAAAAAGTCGAATCTTCAGCTTTTCGATGCTTTATTACCACTCCTACTTTGTAACATTATAATTATCAAACTCCCAATCGCAACGCTTTCTTCAGACATCCTTCCGTTTCACCTCATTAGCAGTATGCTGTTTTACACTTTTCTTTACACTTTTGGGGTAATCTGAAAACAGAATCACTTAATCAATGCTGATCAATCTATCCTTTTAATGCAATTTGTATTGCATTAGCGCAAGAAAGGAGGTCTTCATGGAAATACCTGATTTTCGTTCCGTACATAATTGGCGAAATCATATTACCCCAAACGGGCGCTATAAAATTCATATCAGGATACGTATAGGAAGATGTTGTCGCTACCACGAAGTCAAGCTACCTCAAAAAGTGATGGTAGACGAATGGAGTGGGAAGAGAATGCCAGGGTTAAACCGATTCATCCTTACCAGTTTGAAATCAATAATGCTATTGATTTCAAACTGATATTATTACGCGACCTAAATAAAACATACTACACTGCAAAACGACAGTTGACCTTTGCAATCATCTTCAAGGAGCTTCAAAAAGAGGCTTGTACATTCATTTTAAGCACCTACTTCATAATACCTGTTATCAAAGCGTTGAAGGTGCAAAAAGCCTGTTTAAATGAAGTATAAGTGTAAGCAGTAAATAATAATGCAGCAAAAATGGTAAATATGAGTGCAGCAGATTCGGTAACAATGCTACAGCAATAATGGTAACATTAATGCATCACTAAGATTACAGTTGTTACATAGTTCATCCCCCCAGGATTGTTCCCGGAGGGATTTTTTCAACCTTTGTCAATCATCACAAAGACAGGGTTAAATGAACTATTTAAACAAACTTATGACTTACCAGCGTATTCATCAACTTTACCGGGATAAACACTCTATTCGATCAATTTCCAGGATAACAGGACTAAACTGGCGTACGGTCAAACTGCAACTCTCAATGAGTGAGGAGGATTTTTTAACTATCAGCCAACAGAAAAAGGGTCGAAAGAAACTACTTCTGGAATTTGAAGATTTTATATATAATCGCCTGAGAAGTCTTCCAGATACATCTTCTGCTCAAATCCATGATTTATTAAAAGAACAGTTTCCCGGTTTTGGACCAATCAGCCCTAAAACAGTTTATAATTTTGTTATGGCCATCAGGGCTAAGTACAGCCTTTCTGTGGAAGAGCCAACCCGGCAATATCAGATGGTAGCAGAACTACCTTATGGGCAGCAAGCTCAGGTTGATTTTGGCTTTTATAACATGCGAACTACTGAAGGACGAACGCGCAAAGTACAGTTTTTCTGTATGAGTCTATCCCGCTCGCGCTTTAAATACGTATTATTTACAGATCGACCATTTACTACCATTACGGTTATAGAAGCACATGAGAGAGCTTTTAGCCATTTTGGGGGCATGCCTCAGGAACTTGTCTATGACCAGGACCGATTATTTATGGTTGACGAGAATTGGGGAGATCTGATCCTTACCGAACATTTTCGGCAGTATATCTCTCAGCGACCTCTTAAAACCTATTTCTGCCGTGCGGCAGATCCTGAGTCCAAGGGGAAAATAGAAAATGTCGTAAAGTATGTGAAAAGAAATTTTCTATATGGGCGATTTTTTAAAGATGTTCAGTTGGTGAATGAAGAAGTACTGGCCTGGCTCAAACGTACAGCCAATGCATTAATCCACGGCACCACAAAGTTAATACCAGCTGAAGAAATGGAAAATGAAGTGACCTTTCTATATCCCTATACCCCTGTTAAAATGATGGAACCAGAATATAGTTCCTATGCTGTACGAAAAGATAACACAATCAGTTGGAAAAGTAATTTTTACTCATTGCCACTTGGCACATATAAAGATCGTCAAAGCCGGGTACTGGTGATCAGGGAAGAACAGGAATTAGTTATTTTAAATACCGAAAAACAAGAGCTTTGTCGCCATATAATCTCACCACTTAAAGGACAGAAGATCTTACAAACTGACCATGGTAGAGACAAATCCCGGGCAATCCTGGAGATGATGCAAGAGTTTGCGACTCTTTTTACTGATCAGAAGGAGGCATTGGGATGGGTCTTCCAACTTAAGACAGAGAAACCGCGATATATACGCGATCAGATACAATTGCTAAAGACTATAGTAAATAAGCTGGAACCAGTCTTAGCGCTTGAAACCTTGTACTATTGTAGCCAATATCATATCTACAGTGCGTCTGATTTTAAGTCTGTTGCAGAGCATCTTGGGAAGCTACAACAACAAGAAATAGTCCCTGCAAATACGATCACCAATAACCCATTAACAGCTCCTGTTCAACAAAAAGCCAACACAGAACCAGCCAGGAGCAAGTTGATCAACTATGATATAATCTTCAATTAAATCCGATAAAGCGGCCAGGCAAAGCGTGGCCGCTCATTTTTAAATCACAAAATTATATGGAAACAGAAAAGCAACGAATCCGCGAATTATGTACAGCTTTTAGGCTGGGTGGTATTAGCAATGGAATAAAGGCATTAATCACTGAAGCAGAACAACAAGAGATGGGATATGTAAAGTTCCTAAGCCAAATACTGGAAACGGAAGCAACACACCGCTCTGTAAAAGACTTGAACAAACGGGAAAAGGCAGCCTGGTTACCTCAGATGTCAGACCTGAATCATTACAAAACAGGATCAGAGGATGAAATTAGTCCTGGTCGCTTAAAGCAACTTAGAGAATTGAATTGGGTAGATCAATTATTTAATATTGTTCTGATGGGGCCGAGTGGAACTGGCAAGACATTTTTAGCTGCAGGTTTGTGTCAGGATGCTGTAAAGGCTGGATATAACGCCTACTTCAGAAGAATGGATGACCTGGTAAATATGCTTAAGACGAAGGACTTTGTTAAAACCCAGCAGGTTGAATATAAACGACTATTAAAGGCTAACCTTCTCGTTATTGATGATATTATGCTCTTCCCGCTGGAGAAGAACCTGGCAATATCATTTTTCAATTTTATCAATCAGATTTATGAATCTACGTCAATAATCATCACTACAAATAAGAAGCCTTCAGACTGGAGCAAACAGCTGGATGATGAGGTCATAGCTACGGCTTTACTGGACCGGCTACTTTACCATTGTGAAGTCATAAACTTTAGTGGTGAAAGTTACAGATTGAAGAATCGTAAAACTATTTTTGAAGGTTCCTGATAACAGACTACTTTTGCCGGATTGTGTAACAATTGTTACCGATTTTGCTGTACCATTGTTACCATTCTTGCTGCAGTATTGTTATCGAATCTGCTGCATTCATATTTACCATTTTTGCTGCATTATTATTTACCATTTACAATAAGCCTCCGCAACAGAAAAGCTGTGGTGAAACCTATTGGAGGAATTATATTCTTCAATATACAATAAATAGATATCCTGCTTTTCCATTTCATCGCGTTTCTCGTTGTTTTCCTTCAATTAGAAAATATATCGTTACCGCTTCATTTAGTTTGCCTTACTGGGGCGGGATTATACATTCGGGTTTCTTTGCTGCCGTTGCCTGAAGCGTCTTTATTATTTAGACCATCAGATTTACCCTGGGCCGGTGAGGCCCTGTTATAGTCTGCACCGGCTTCCTTTACAGTTCCATCGGCATCGGATGGGATGTTAGATTTGTCTAATAACCCAGAAGACTTACGATTATTATTTCTTCGTTTGTATGCGAACCGGGTTATAGAAGACCATTATCTCATTGCTAGTCGAATTACCAATATAACAATCCACAACCTTCTTCGGGTCGACATAAAAAACGGTATCGCGTTGATTAAAACCGGCACGAACCTTAATTGAGTCGGAAGTAGCACAATAATTTCGAAAACCTGGCTTAATCGTTTCTCGTGATTCAAAATATTTGTTCTCAAAAACTTGTTGATATGCTAGTTTATTATCCAAATAAATGTATGCAGTATCACCTTTATTAGCGGCAAGACAACCGAAATTAACGCTGGATAGACATTTATTGCACGCCGAAATAGCAAAAGCAAGGCAACAAATCCCAGGAAAGAAGTTCATTTTCATAATTAGTTTTTTGGATATAACAATTTACCTCGTGTTGTGTATATATAAAGTATGGGAATGCCGGATTTGCTCCTGGTTACTCCAAGATGATAATCCTGTTCAAAATTATTGTGTTTATTCAGATTACCATTGATATAGTTTTTATTTGCCAATAGCAGTTGCATATATGTTAAGCCAGTGGCAGCCTCTTTATTAATGCCATTTAATTTCAAGTAATCAGAGGTGTGCATAAGATTTGATTTGTTATCCTGGCAGGACTCGTCCAATTCTTGCTGGGAAGCGCTCCATCCCCATGTTCCCGCCGCCTGCTTAGGGTGTAACATCCAAGCGAATGTCCTGCTTCATGTGGTACAGAGTTGGGATCTTCACATGAAATAATATTCGCAATATTATCTCTGCTAAGATATATCCTTTGGCCGCCGAGTGGAGTTCTAGCGGTAGCAACAAAATCATTCTGATAAAGTACATCATTATCTCCATCTACTACTTCAAATACATGATCATTATGATGAATTTCGTTTAGAGAAAAAGCGGCTCTCAAGTTCACAGTTATTGAGGAAGTAAGTGTAGTGTTGTTGTCTATATTTACCTTCGTACTGAATAACCTATTCTTTTATTTAACTGTTATTCAACCCCCTTAACGACTAATGGTTTTGGAAAAATTCTGGAAAAGTTTGTTGGTTTATGCGAACCTTCTTATCTTTGTGGCAACAGTACTCGCCACGCTTCCCATAAGAATAGCGCACCACAGGCGGGTCTTTTTTTTTATACCACCCATTAATTAGTATGGCCTCCACTCCATATAATAAACCAGCAACTTCAGCCAAGGACCAAACTCAGCTTTTGATAGACCGGGGATTAGTAATTGATGATCTGGCGAAAGCCGAGCACTACCTTACCCACGTTGGGTTTTATCGATTAGCTGGTTACTGGTTACATCTCCAGGATGATCCCCAAAAACATACTTTTATAAAGGGAACTAATTTTTTGCAGGCTATCGAACTTTATGAGTTTGACAGAGAGATTCCCAAGAAAAAAGCTATTGCTAAGATTTACGGGCTACCAGATGATTCTTACCTGGATAATTACCTGCAAGTAATTGCCGCACTTAGAAATCTCTGCGCACACCATAGTAGAGTATGTTTAAATGTATTCATATTTACTCCGAAAATAATGACCAGGAAACCTGCACTTAAATGGATCTTAGGAACTCCAACCCCAGGCACCACAGAAAACCGAACCATATACTACCAGCTCTGCGCAGTTACTTATCTTATGCAGACTGCCAGCCCAAACTCCAATTTTGTTACTAAATTAAAACAGGCACTCAATAATTACCCTAGACTAGATCTCGCAAAAATGGGATTTTATACAGGCTGGGAAAAAGAAGATCTTTGGCAATAATTTATTTACGGGATATCCTTCTCCTATAGATAGGAGCTGACCCAAAAGTCAAAAAGGGGGGGGGGTCGATTCATTGGAAAAAGCCCTGGTCAGACAATTAGAATGCTTTGAAAAGGGATTTTATAAATTGAGGAATGGAACATTTGAAGCGACGGATGAAATGGTAGATGTCACTAAAAGGCATAACCCCAATTCAGACTTCTATTTGGATGAATAATCTTAAATAGATAAGGTGTCCATCATATTTGAATTTTTAAGGGCTGATTCACAGTAGCCAGCTCTTATGATTATTATAAATTATTTTGCTTTAGCTGGCATCTGTATTCATATTTACCGATTTTGCTGCATTATTATTATTTACCATTTACAACGTAGAAGTAAAATGAAATAAAAAATGTAATTCATGATACATTCGGCTACTATAATTGTGAATGAGTCTGCCCGTTCATGTCAGTAAAAGAAAAATATTGTACATTTTAAGATTAAATCCAGGGTATCACCTGGAAATACCACCGACACTAAATTGTCTTCACAATTTCTTCCAGACCGCTTCCCATTTTTTAAACTCCGCCGGTCTAACATAATAAGTAGCAAAATTACCTTCATGCAGTGACAGCAATTCTGTGTCAACAGTTTCAATAAACCTACTCTGATCTCCTTCCGGCAGCCCAGCAGCCTTCCGCGCTATCAATTTCCCTGCATCTTCAGGGGATATCGCATTAGAAACTATATCGGTAACAAGACTACGAATATCATTCCTATACTTAATTCTAAACGGATCAGGTTCCCCCAATGACTGCCGCAAAGACCCATACCGTCGTGCAGATCTCTCATACGCCCACATATAAACATCCTTTAAAAGCTCAACACGATTAAGCTCATACACACCCAGAATTCCCATCACATACAAATCGTTAGGTACGTCAACAAAAGCCAATGGAGCCAGGTTATGTCTATTCAATGATAAATTAGCCGCAAGCCTGGAAACCCGCTTATTCACATCATCAAATGGCTGGAGGTAAGGTAAATGTACCATAACGAAAAACGACTGCTCAAAAGGATCTTCAATCGCATTAGCCTTTTCAAGAATGAGTTCAAACATCTCTTCAATCCGCTGAGGAATGCCCAGGGGTGTAAATACCGAATTACCAATCCCTACAAGTGCTTTTCGCAAACGCCCTCTCGCCGAAGGATCCGGCAATAAGTTATTTGATAATAATGCATGCAGATTGGTAATCGTATAGCGGTTGTATCCGATTTCCTCTGTCGTTTGAACAATAAACTCGATCGCATCTTTATGATTAAGGATCATTTGGGCTTCCGCGGCAGATTTATTGTCAGCCAGTTTTCCATGAAAGATCAATTGTTGTGTATCTAATAGGCTATACGTATTACCTTCAAGACGGCTGGAGTTCCATGATAAATCTATCAGCATTCGTTGCAGGATCTCTTTGACATATGTGCCTGCAGGTTGGTCAAGCCGAGCAGTTTTCCCCAGATGTGCAAGTTTACGTTTGTCCTCATCTGTGAGATAACTATCAATATTAGGGCGGTAAAAAAGCAAAAACTCATCTTGATATCCTACCGGAAAACGCATATGGGTTGGCCTGGAAATAATCTCCTGTATTTCTTTTCCGCCTTCAGATAATGGAATAGTTGTATGTGTCTCTCCGGTGTTTTGCTTCACAGCAGATTGAGAAGATATTAAACGATAAAGCCTTGCCTTGGTTTTACCAGAAGTCGCTATAATTCCTTCATCTATTAACCTATCCAAACGCCTTTGTAAAGTCCGGATTTCTATATCTATATCCAGCGCATTCTTTATCATCTCAAGACTTGCTCCATCCTTGAACTGTTCCAACGTTTTTCTAATCAGTTGTAATTCCTGAAGAATTTGAGCATAACTAATCTTGGCCATAATGAATTAATTACACCAAATTTACGACATTAAAACAATCTTATTGTCGTAAATATTAATTTTATGACACTAATAGTTATTTTATTGTCATTATCATTATGATTCAAAATGTTCAGCCAAACAGATACTAATTGAAATATATTCACAAAATAAACCCATAAAATGCTCTACAGACAAGGTAAAGCGATGCATTTTTTTAAGAAAAATCAATAGGCACTATTATAATATTCCAATCATTAGACTAAAACCAATACCATTTTGCCACTCACTATAATTACTTTTCCAAAAAAACGCCATTTCGTAATCACTTTTCCAAAAATATAAGCGTTTTTCCGTAAAATCGTATAATAAAACAGGCTCTAGTGAATAATAACAACAATCTTTCTAAAATCATTCATACATATCATGGCAGAACATCGCCAGAAGAAGGGTATTTGATTGGCTATGGAGCGCTTATTGATTTTTACCAACTTGGAGCTGGCTTTAATAAGCCATAAACGGGTTCAATATGAATAGGAAAAATGGCTTGTCCTATCAAACAGACACATGCCCGAAGACACACTCATAGGACATTTAACCTTTGCACTAAAATACGAAGGGATCGATCTTCTGATATTAAAAAAAGTGTTTGAAGCCCTGGGAATAAAGGACACTGTTTTATTAATTTCTAAAGAACCAACCAGCCAGTACAGCAGAAGACTGTGGTTTTTATACGAGTGGTTAATGGATACTAAATTACCACTGCCTGACTTATTATCTGGTAATTACGTCGATGTCCTTGACGAACGCCTTCAATATGGTTCTATATCAGAAATATCAAAAAGACACCGTGTCCGCAACAACCTTCCCGGAAACAAAGACTTTTGTCCGCTTGTAAGAAAAACTCCTGCTTTAGAAAATTTCATTCAACAGGATCTATCCTCCAAAATAAAAGCCATCCTTGGTAAGATCCATCCGGATGTGATGGCAAGAACAGCTGCATTTCTCTTACTAAAAGACTCAAAAGCATCCTACGCCATCGAAGGAGAAACACCGCCTCAAAACCGTGCACAACGCTGGGGTCGTGCAATCGGCCAGGCAGGACAAAGACCGGTATCCCGTGAAGAATTGATCCCCCTGATAACAATGTAACCGTGTTAAACGACACCCTTGATCTATACCGCTATTTTGATGCCACTAAACAAGCTGAATTTCTCTACAGGTGCGTGAAAGAAACCATCGAACATACTATTCCGGAAGAAGTATCTTATCTGGAAAAGTACGATCGCATGAAGCAATACCTTGACAACTATTTCGAAATGCCAGACAAAACAGTCGCCTTACTTGTCAGATCTCTGGAACAAGGAAATGGAACGCTTTCAGAAAGAGCAAAAACAAAAGAGTTTAAAGAATTGAGTGAAAAAGAAGTGGAAGAAATTCAAACAAAATACTCTGAAGTATTTATGGGTGGCATTTAGTGTACAGAAATCATAGTAACTTCAAATTAACCCAGGTCCCAATCCTGCTTTAATGACCGATATGCTGTTTCCTGCATAGATTATATCCAGCCAGTTAATCAACGTATCATCGTTCATGAACTGGCTGGCCGGTGCAGCGTAAGCTCGCCTAATTTTTGCGTACTCCATACACAGGCACGAATACCTGGGTATGACTTTAAAATCCTTTTATAAGCTTTTATTCCAAGGTCAGAGGCAGACATTTCAAAGACTGGTATGGGTTGCCAAGTGAAGATTCCCCGTTTTACAGATTGCAGAACACCTTTTGCTTTAAATCATAAATCCGTAATCGAAAGGTTGTCATTTTAAAATCTGGCTCCTATTCGGGAAAAAAGGGAAACAATTCTTCACTGGAAAAACGTTTCTTTTCCTTTTCAAACCCATCTGCTAATCTATCTATATAACAATTGACTATCAACAACATAAGATCAATTTAAAAAATCAAACATTTACCAAATTTTATACTTTTTTGGCAAATATTTGAAACCCGATATTTAAGACTTTGGCTATAATCCACTGCCAAACGGTTCGAACCAATTATATCCCATAAATAGCTTTTATAGTCAAATCAAGCTTCAGGAAGAAAGCAGATCAGGGTCTGCTAAATAATCGATAATACGTTGTTAATCAATACAATATGACGTGTTTTTTAGCTATAGAAGTGTTTGTATATTGAAAGATTCATTTCCAAAACCATGCAGCAATGATACGTTACACTCCTGCAAAACAATTGACCTTAGAAGGATTTTCAACTCCTTTTTCGCAGCAGTTATCCTCTACTAACCGATGGGTTATACTAGCTGCAAAGCTTCCGTGGGACAAACTGGCGGACGTGCATTATAAAAAAATGCGGGGCAGATTTCGGTGCTCCAACATTGAGTGCCCGGATGGTAATAGGTACAGTGATCATCAAACATATACTTAACATAGATGATCGGGAGGTAATAGAGCAGATCACGGAATATATATATATATATATATATATATGCAATATTTTGTAGGCTTAAGCAGTTTCCAACAGGAAGCCAGACTAATCAAAGCGAATGACGAGAAAACAGCGGATACCCGCAGTGAGGATGATCAGGATGGGAATGGTGGAGAAGAGAGTAATAACATTGGCTTGAATGAGCATACAGAGAGCGTAAAAGAAAAGTCATCTGATGGGCTATCAGGAACAGTAACCAAAATTAAATAGACTTTCATGAAAACAATCTATGTGGACACCTCCGTGTTTGGAAGATGTTTTGATACTGAATTTAAAGCGTACAGTAATAAACTGCTGGATGAATTTAAAAGAGGGAAAATGAAGATGATGATTGCTGACCTGGTAATGGGAGAGCTATAAACGGCCAGACAGGAAATTAGAATGCAACCTTTAATGGTTCCTTACCTCTATTTAATACAAACAAAAAATTCATCGAATGCGCTTAAGCTTGCAGCAAAATACATTGCTGGCGGCACTTCAACTAATGGTAGCCAGGCGGATGCCGTACATATAGCTACAGCTACGCTTCAAGGCGCCAATCTTGTTGCAAGCTGGAATTTTAAGCACATGGTGAATACTGATAAGATTAGGCTATATAATACGATCAATTTAAATGAGGGGTACAGGACGATTGATATAAAGACACCCAGGGAAATTATAAATCCATAATTATGAATAAACCAGTTAAAGACTATGATTGTGTAGCAGAAGTAAGTATGGTGGTTCGTTATTGGAGATAGCGGGGGTTTATTATGAGAGAATGTGGAAGTGGTGAAACTGGGTAATTGGATGGTAGACAAGCTGAAGGGGAAGTTGAAGTATGTAAAGGAATGAATGGAATAAAAATGGCGGATACCACGATTATAGTAAACGAGCGGGTGATTATGAGTAAATAATGTCGGTTGGATGATGGATGTATGTTGGTATTTCGGAGGTGCAACTGGTTCTCTAAGAGAACCTCAAGCCTTATCATGTTGTGCTGTATATTCACCTTGTGTTGAAATGGCATGAACAGTTAGATAACCCCGTTATCCTCGTCAAATTACATGAGTTGATGGACGCATTCAATAGTGGATCCAGGAAAATGTACTTCCGTTATATGAGGGAGTTTCATGAGTGGGGCTATATCAGTGGATATAAGAAGATGATTAACGGATCGAATGTAGTGATGAAATTACTACAGGAACCTACTGATGACAGTATCGTATCTTAAATACCCCGTACGATAGAATTTGGTAGGATGAGGCGGAGGTTGGTTTGTATTGAATGAACGAAGTACAAGGTCGCTGCCCGGAGTGGTATCCGGGGGCAACCTTTTTTTGAAGGCTGGCGTTTTAATGGGGAGGCAGCCTGGAATTAAGTGGAATTTGGCTGATGATATGGAATTTCCGCTTCGATTGTGTAGTTTTGTACAGATAGATTGTGATTATTACCAATTGATTATCAGTTAGATTACATTTTAATATTCCTATTCTCACTCAATAATGGCAGCAGCGCAACAAATAAAAAGTTTAATTAATTCATTTGCAGATGGTGACGATGCTAATTTTTATAGCATTGCCATGCAGATTGCAGCTGCAGAGGCGCGTGATGGGAATAAGAAATTAGCAGATGAACTTGTTAAGATTATCGATAAGGCTAAGATTAAGACGAGTCAAAGTCAGGGTATCCTGAAGAAGATGCCCATGAATGTAGCTCAGAAGGAACTAAATGATCTTTTTGAGTTTATTAAGCCGCATGTTTCTCTGGCCCATATGATCCTGACTAATGAAGTGAAAGCTGGGATTTCCCGGCTGATTGATGAACAGCAAAAAGAGGCAATTTTATCTAAATACAATTTATTACCGCGCCGGAAGTTATTACTTGTTGGCCCTCCGGGAAGCGGTAAGACCATGGCGGCAAGTGTGATTGCGGCGGAATTAGGGTTGAGTGTGTTTGTAATCAGGTTGGATGGTCTTATTAGCCGTTATATGGGAGAATCTATCGCAAAGCTTCGGCTCATTTTTGATGCAATGAAGCAGTTTAGAGCAGTTTATTTATTCGACGAGTTCGATAGTATCGCGACATCCCGTACTGAAGCAAATGATGTTGGAGAGATTAAGAGAATATTAAATAGCTTCTTACTTGAAATTGAAAAAGATGATTCGAATAGTCTGATCATTGCAGCTACGAATCTTCCCCAGGCATTAGACACAGCTTTGCTCAGAAGGTTTGATGATATTATAAAGTTTTCTTTACCGGAAGGCGGGAATATAGTTCAGGCTTTTCAGGATGGATTAAGAGATGTTGAGAATTTTATTTCTTTTGACTTATCCTCTACCGTTATAGAACTGGCGCAAGGGCTTAGTTACGCTGATATTTTTCATATCTGCGCAGAAGTTGTGAAGGAACAGATTTTATATGGCCAAAATCAGATTACTAAGGAACATTTAGCCCGTTATATAGAGAAACGGAAGAGGCCTTTTTAAACTTCAATAAAATTTAATGGCGATATTCCACGCTAACCATCTCATTATAGATGGTAAAACTACCCCATACCCATATACTTCAAAAATAAGGGGGGAAACAATTGATGTCAGAAGGGGGCTTAACAAAGTCTCTCATGGCCGTTTGATTAAACAGCAGCTTAGAAGGGCGGCGGCCGATTTTGAGCAGAGTCCGGATGATAAGTTTGTGTATGTTGTATTGAAATCACCGCCTGATTTTCTGATTGATATCTCAAAACTGGATGAAAAAAAAGGTAGCTACCAGGTAAGAACTACCAGGGAGATTGAAGCTGAGGATCAGGATGGAAATAAACATGTTGTTATTGAGGCAGTAGTTTATCTCAATCGGGAAGGGGTTTCAAAATTCCTGAAGAAGGCAGATGACTACATCAATAGAATGACCCGGACGGGGCAACCTCAAAATCAACCTCTGATTGCAAATATTGATGAGATCCGGGCAGCTACCTTGCAAAGTTTTTGGCAGGAACCGGAATTGCCATTTCCGGCTTTAGATGAACTGCATTGGTGGGAGGTGTGGATCATTAGAAATGCAAGAGATAGCAATGAGGATCCAATCAGTGAGATAAGAGTTGTTGTGCAGGAGCATGGGGTAGAAATTGGAGAACGTTTGCTTGTTTTTCCCGAACACTATGTCTATTTAATGCATGCCACTGCCAGGCAGCTTTCTTCGTCTATTTTATATACGGATAGGCTCGCGGAGATAAGAATGCCGAGAGATACGGCGGATTTTTTTACCTATTTACCGGTTGATGATCAGCAGGGTTGGGTAGGTAATTTGGCGGCAAGGGTTAATTATGTGCCGGATGATGTTAGTGTATGTTTATTGGATACCGGTGTAACGCTTAGGAATCCCTTGCTTGCGCAGACGGTGTCTGCTGATCATTTAGTCGCGATTAATCCTTTATGGACGGTGGATGATGCCCGGCATAATACTGGTCATGGAACGCCAATGGCAGGATTGGCGATTTATGGAGATCTGACGGATTTGTTTGCTGGTAATGGGCCGGTAAATATTCATCATAAGCTGGAAAGTGTGAAGATGTTTAATGGGGTAGGGCTTCGTTCTGAATTAAGAGGGGCGGTTACAGGGGAGGCCGTAGCAAGAGCGGAGATAATGAATCCAGCGCATAAGCGCATTTTTTCTCTTTCGATTACAAGTTGGGATCTGGATCATAAGGGGCAGCCTTCTTCATGGTCATCAGCAATAGATCAGCTATTATTTGGGGGCAGAGATTTTTTGTTTATGGTAAGTGGTGGTAACCTGGACTATGCTTCAAGGCTTGCCTATCCTTTGGCGAATGACCAGGCGTCTATAGAGGATCCTGGACAGGCTTTTAACGCGATAACAGTTGGTGCATATACGTTGAAAGATCACTTGGACCTGCAGCGGTATCCCGGAACTACTCTTTTAGCTAACAGAGGTGCATTATCACCTGGTAGCCGGACTTCGGCGAATTGGGATAAGCAATGGTGCCGGAAGCCTGATATTGTAATGGAAGGTGGGAATCATGGGATAAATGCAGATCAGCTGGTTTTAGATCACGGATTGCAATTACTTTCTGTTTCTACTTCGCAGTTTCGGCATCCACCGTTGATTGATTTTGGAGATACGAGTGGTGCTACAGCATTGGCTGCCCGATTTGGGGCGCAGTTATATCGGGAGTATCCGGATCTTTGGTCGGAGACAATTCGGGGGTTGATTATTCACGCAGCAGACTGGACACCTGCTATGCTGGGGAATCGGACTTTAAAGAATCTTACAGGCGAGGATAAAAAACGTTTATTCAGGCAGGTAGGCTATGGTGTTCCAAATATGGAGCGGGCACGATATAGCACTAATAATAGCTTGTCGTTGATTGCTCAGCGTAGTTTAAAGCCCTACAAATGGGAAGATTATAGGGTTAAGACAGAGGAATTTCATCTATTTGAATTGCCCTGGCCTTTGGATGTTTTGCAGGCTTTATTTAATACTGAAGTGACGCTTAAAATAACGCTGTCTTATTTTATTGAACCCAATCCGGGTAGTCAGCAATATAAAAAGGCGGCGAGTTATATGTCTCACGGGCTGCGGTTTAAACTTATTGGTAGTAATGAAAGCAGGGGGGCATTTTTAGCCAGGATTAGTAAGGCGATGACAATTGAAGATGACGATGAAACTGAAGCTGAGGGAGCTAATTGGGTGATCGGGGAGCAAGTGCGAAACAAGGGGAGTATTCATAAAGACCTGTGGATTGGACCTGCTGTCGATCTGGCGAATAGGAACCGGATTGCGGTTTATCCTGTAGGAGGTTGGTGGAAGAACCGGAAGAAGTTGGAGCGGTATAATGATCGGGTGAGGTATAGTTTGATTGTGACGATTGAGACGCCGGAGAATTTGAATGAGGTGGATATATATACGCCGGTACTGAATCAGATAAGGGTGGATATACCGGTTGGGGTGTAAAACTAACAGAAAGGCCGGACGCCTTTCTGTTAGTTGTTTGCTATATGAACTATTTTTAATGGATGGCTGATCTCGACTACATGGGCTGTAGATTTTGAATTGAGACTATACCCTATTAAATCTCCATGCTACCAATCAATAAACCCACCCAATCAACAATGACAAGATAATACATCAATTCTATTCCAATCGTACCTCCCTCACCGTTTCATTCCCCGGCAAATCCACCGCTACCACCCTTACCAGCCCTCCAGGCGGCAAGACTGCCACTCTATAATACCAATCCACCCCATTCCTCCCCAACACCGCCTTCCCCCTTTCCAGCAGCACACCTGCCGCATCAAGCACCTGCACTTCCACCTCCGCTATCCTGAATTCATCCTTCGCATGCACCACTACCGTAGTATCTTCAAATCGAATACCCTGCACCTCCGGGGAATTATAAGCATCCTTTATCGCCATATTCCACGCATTCTGCCCCACTCCCGCTTTCGACTTATAATAAGCCTTCAGCTCCGGATCCTTCAGCATTTGCTTTGCATAAGCTGCCGCTACCTGCATTCGATACCGGGCCTCCAGCTGCTTTTGAGTTGGTTTTTTCGTGGAAGGACCGCGCTTCTTTGCCATTATTATCTGGCCGTTCCTTTCATAAATTGTGAGTTGATTACCCAGTGTACCACGCACCAGGCTTAGAAGAACATTATCCTTTACAATAGCCATAACAAACAATTTTGGGGTTATACTCAATTTAACACTTTCTTCCGGGATATAGTGAGGCGCTTAAGCCAACTATGCACAAATATTTCATTATAAGTACATTCTATGCACACCTTTATATCGATTTGATATTGAAGTGACCTTATCACGACCCTTTTGTGCATTTAAAATGTAGTTAAAGTTGGCTTATTAGCCTATCGCCTCACTATAGTCTGGTAAAATAATTCTGTTTGATTATTTTTATCAGATGAATATCATCCCTCAGCTGAAAGAACTGGCAGAAAGATATGATGTAGAAGAAATGGACAAACTGGTAGAAGGCCTTTCATCAAAAGAACTGGAAGAATATAAGGAAGAAATTATTGGTGCCTATGATATGATCTATTCATATGGCGTGTATGACCTTGATTGCGACAAAGTAAGCAACCCGGAAGACTTTGTCTTTTACCTGCTTGGTATCATCGACTCCATCCAGCGTTTCTTCCCTGACCAGCAATACCACCAGGAAAAAGGCTATTGTTACCAAAACCTGGCAGAAAGGGCGGAAGCATACGAGGATAAGCTACGATACATCCAGGAAGCCATTCATATTTACTACCTGGCTCCGCAAACCACTGATATACAAATGTGTATGGTGAGGGCACTGACAGATAAAATGGTCATTACCCAACAATTCACCACGGAGAACTTCACTGAATTGCTCTATTATTTCAGGCCGGTGCTGAACGACGCTACCTTCATTAGGGCACTGATCCATCTATGCTTCAGGATACGCTCCCTCCCCTTTGCACAGAACAACTACTGGCACCTGCGCCTATTGCGTGAATTTGAAGGAGCCATGTACCTGCTGGCGGAGAAAAAGCCACTCGTTTACCTGGACTGGGCCGAGACTTATCACTATATCCTTTTCCATGACTCCCCTGAAATTGATGCTGCATACAAGGCACAAATGGTGGACCTGGCAGCCTCCCTGCTGCAGCCCCTGGAAAGTTATCATACAGAAGATCCTGAACTGCTGAACCGACTGGGCAAGGCATTTGCCGACACCGCCCGGAGACTGCAGGAAAATGACCTGAAACTGGCTTATTACTGGATTTCGGTAGAGTTCTTCACCAAAGGGCATGAACAACAGCCAGCTGCCTGGACCTTTCCCGTTTATGCCACCAATTCACTGCTTGATATTGCGCAGATCTATCACGAGCAAGGCGCCTATGAAAAGGTGATCAATACCTTTGAACACGGGTTACAGCTTTTCTCACAGGTCTGCCAACATGAAGAAGACTTCCAGCTAAACCTTTACTGGGGCGATTTCCTGTTAAAATACACCGAACTGGCATACGATTTCAAATCCCCATCCATCAACGCCCTTGCAGAAGAAAAACTGCAACGCGCTGCAATGCTGGGCCAAAATTACTATGCACATCCCTACCTGTCCATGGCAAGGCTGGCAATAAAATCAGGCGATAAAGAAAAATGTGTGAACATCCTACTGCAATGCAAAGAAGCGATACACTCCACCGGCTACACTGCTTATGACCTGGCTGAAGCACTGAGAGATGAGGATTTCAGGGAAGTATGGGATCAGCTGCAGTAAGTTATAGCCTCCTGCCTGCTGGTCTGAAATACCAGGATACGACAGTCAGGATGGCAAAAACCAGGGGCGCAATGAAATGCGCAAATGGATCGCCTGCTGCAATGTGGGAAATCACAGCTCCTGTCATGGCAAAGAAGAAACCAGCATAGGCCCATTCTTTTACCAGCGGGAAACGGGGAAGGAGAATGGTGATGACGCCCAGTACCTTCCACACACCCAGTATCGTCATAAAATAAAGTGGATATCCCAGGTGGATAATCCCGTCTACATTGTCTTTTTGCTTAAAAATCTGTGCTAATCCCCCTACAAACATGAATAAGGCCAGGATGATGGTGGCTGTCCAATAAATGATGTTATTTCTTTTTGTCATTGTGTAGCTATTTGACTACAAATATATGCGTAGCTATTTAACTACACAAGTTTTTCTTTAAAAAACTTGCAGATCATCCTTATAAGCCTTTTTGTAGAGGGTGATGATTTTTTCCAGGATGGTAGCGCGTTCTTCGGTGTTGATAACGGTATTGTCATCCCAATGAGCAATGGTTTCAGGATTGATGAAGGCGAATCTTGCGGCTATTCCACACAGCAGGGCACGGTCATTTTCCTGGTAAAAGAGGGTTTCTCCCCGATAAAGGATGAGTAAGCCATATTTGTTACCATCCTCTTCATAGCGGTATGCCCGCGAATCGGATTTTAAATCATTGAGGGTTGCTTTGGTTGCTTTCGAGTAAGTTCTTTTGCCCATTATGTAGTTTTATACAATATCACAAGTCAATAATAGTTGCTAACTGTTCACTTTCAAATATTGCTTGTGGAGAAATCACGATTTCGTTTTTAGGGATATTATTTCCGTATCGTTCTTTCATTTTTGCTTTTACAATATCGCTGGTCAGATCGAAGTCACTCAGTTTTTGTAGTTTCCCGATTTCGATTCCTGTAGATCGCTGGTATACTTTCCAGATGAGTTCCGAGCAATAGATCCGATCATCACTCCATTCAAAAGTGAGGTCATAATTTTTGCCGGTGAAGATCTCTCCCACCTGTTTCATTTTTTTCAATACATCGGCAGAGAGTACTTTATCTGCATGCTTCAGTCGTTTTATTACATAGTGGCCACCTTTCCCCCGGGCAATCCACTTATCCAGCGGGGTCCGCTTTACAGGTTGCACGGCTTCAAATACATAAAATTTATTTCCTTCTTTATAGATGATCCCGCAATGTGAGTACCTGGATTTTGTAGCTAATTGAATTGCTTTACTCTGTGCAGATGTTGAAGTCTGAAAGATCAGGTCTCCACTGTGGATCTCAGGGGGATTTACAAATCGCTTCCTGGCATTTACACCAATCAGCAAGGCAAAAATTAAGAAGGTAATAATGAGTATTCCTTTTTTCATAGTTATTGAAGATACAAGGTAAACAGTTTACGTATAATATTTGCAGGCTTTCTCTTTTTGTTCTTATATTAGTTAACAACCCGTTTTACAAATTAGGCCACGTTGATAAAATACACATTTATGAAAACAAGCTTTATTGCGATTGCACTGATCCTTACGCATGTTTCATTGTTTGCCCAGCATTCGCTGGAAAAGTTATGGCAGACGGATACATTGCTTACTACGCCTGAATCTGCACTGCTTGCTGCGGACGGAAAGTTTTTATACGTTTCCAATATTGGCGGCAAGGAAGCCAACACCGGTTTTATCAGTAAGGTAGACCTGGATGGTAAAATCATTACGCGGGAATGGGTGAAAGGGCTGAATGCCAACAAAGGGATGGGTTTATATAAGGGAATGCTGTATGCGGCGGAACTGACCGATGTAGCGGTGATTGATGTAAAGACCGGCAGCATTGTGCGCAGAATTCCTATTGAAGGCGCAAAGATGCTGAATGATATTACGGTAGATGCCAAAGGCATTGTGTATGTAAGTGATTCCAGGGCCAATAAAATTCATAGGATTGAAAACGGGGTGCCATCCGTTTACCTGGAAGACATGGATAATGCCAATGGTGTACTGGCAGTTGGCACTTCATTATATGCACTGACCAATGGGAAATTGCAGAAAATTGATGCGCAGAAAAATAAGTCAATTATTGCAGAAGGGATGGAAAGCGGCACTGACGGGATTGTGCAGGTAAAAGAAAATGAATTTGTGGTCAGCTGCTGGCAGGGGATTATCTATTATGTAAAGGCCGATGGCTCCAAAGAGGTATTGCTGGATACGCGCGGGCAAAAAAGTAATACTGCTGATATATGGTATAATGCGGCAACTAAGACATTATATGTACCTACCTTTTTTAAGAATACAATTGTCGCCTATAAATTAAACTAACGCCCACACCCGGGGAAGCGCTGTCATTCAACCGGAGAAACTATTTTTTTCAGAAAGAATTAAGTGCGCAAAAAAACTGCGCACATGCGTCCAATCTTTGTATTGTTAATCACAAACGAAAAAAACGGACATGAGATTCAATACATCTAAGAAGGACGTATCCGCCACTGTAAACTACGAAGGTGCAAAGGCTTATACCCTGACACCCGAGCTGGAATTGTATAGTGCTGTAGTTACAGCTTCTTTACATGACCAGTTTTATGAAGGGAGTGCAGAGCGCCTGGTACGGATCCGTGAGCTGATCAAAAAGAATGATCCACAATTCGTAGCACGACTGGCGGTGTATACCCGGGAGAAAATGTACCTGCGTAGCATTCCATTGGTGCTGGCGGTAGAATTGGCGAAGATCCATACTGGTAATGGACTGGTGAGCAATATGGTGAACAGGGTTGTACAGCGTGCAGATGAAATTACTGAGCTGCTGGCATTCTATGCCTTGTCTAACCATCGGAACCAGACGAAGAAATTAAATCGCCTGAGTAAGCAGATTCAAAAAGGACTGTCATTGGCTTTTAACAAGTTCGATGAATACCAGTTTGCAAAATATAACCGCGCAGCGGCAGTAACATTGAAAGATGCCCTGTTTATTGTACATCCAAAACCAAAGGATGACGACCAGCAGATACTGTTCGATAAAATTGCGCAGGATGAACTACAGGTACCCTATACCTGGGAAACGACCCTGACAGCTACCGGTCAGGTAAAGTACTCCGACGCGGGCGAGAGGCAAAAGGCCTTTCGCTATGCGTGGGAACAGCTGGTCGAATCCAATACACTGGGCTATATGGCGCTGATCCGTAACCTGCGTAATATCCTGCAGGCGGAAGTGGACAAGCGGATCATCGATAAGGTATGTGCGCAACTGGCTGATGAAAAGGCAGTGTTGCAGTCAAAGCAATTGCCTTTCCGGTTCCTGTCGGCTTATCGTGAACTGAAGCAGGTAAAGCATAAGCGGACCAAAGATGTGCTGGAAGCGCTGGAGACAGCGATTCAGATATCAGTACAGCACCTGCAGGGATTTGATAGTGATACACGGGTGGTAATAGCCTGTGATGTATCAGGGTCTATGCAGAAGGCAGTGTCTGCACGTAGTGTTGTAAAATACTATGATATTGGATTGCTGCTGGGGATGTTGCTGAAACATAAGTGTGAAAATGTGGTGACAGGTATGTTTGGTGACAAGTGGAAAGTGGTTAAATTTCCTAAGAAGAATATACTGGAGAATGTGGATGCGTTTTACCAGAGAGAAGGTGAGGTGGGCTATAGTACGAATGGACACCTGGTATTGGCAGATCTGATCAGGAGTGGACAGGTGACCGATAAGGTGATGATGTTTACAGATTGCCAGATGTGGAATAGTAATGCGGGTCATCAGCGCGATAAGAGTGCTATGGAGGATTTATGGAAGCGGTATAGAAGTATGGTACCACATGCGAAATTGTATTTGTTTGATTTGGCAGGGAATGGTACTACACCGGTGGATGTAAGGGGGGATGGTGTTTATTTGATAGCCGGATGGAGTGATAAAGTGTTTGAGATTTTGGCGGCTATGGAGAAGGGTGAGGATGCGGTGGAGCATATAAAGGCTCTGACATTTTAGATAGTTTGATTGTTGAAAATAGTGAAGTGAGGGTGTCGTTATAATGGGTTACTTCTACACTGTAAATGTAAAAAAATATACCCTTATGCTTGTTGCCCCTGGCTTACTAAAGGCCCGTCTTTGGACGGGCTTTTTTTGTTTTGACCATGAGAAGATCAGGATGATAAGATGCAGTACGGTGGCTGGTTTTATTTGTTTTTCTATTTTAAAATTGGTTAAATTTGGAGAGTAAAGTGTTTATTTTTTAACGTTTAAAAACTATCGTGTATGTATGGAGGTTATGCAGAATACAAAAGACATATCAAAATCCTGCAGGATCAGCGTGAGCGTATCATTAATGATCCGGAATACAGGAAGCATTTAAGGGAGAAGTTTGGTTTGGATGAGCTTTTCAGCCAGATGACAGAAGAGCATTGGAGAATAGCAGATGCTAAATATGGTTATAAAAGAGATAAATCATAAATGCAAGCAAATGAATAATTCAGGTATCATCTACTCATCTGATCAGGGCCTGTTATTAGGGTTTCATGGCTGTGATCAATCCATCAGAGACAAAATAATTACTGGTCAGATCATGATGAAAGCCAGTTGTAATAGTTATGACTGGCTTGGATCAGGAATGTATTTTTGGCAAAACAATCATACAAGGGCTATGAACTTTGCTGAAAATCCACCCGGTAAAAACAAAATAGATAATCCAGCTGTACTGGGCGCGGCGCTTAGTCTTGGTAATTGTCTTGATCTCACTGATAAATTCTATATTGATAGAGTCAAAAACTCCTATTCAAATTTATTGATCATTTTGAGTAAGACAAATACGCCATTACCTAAAAATAAACCAGCTCCGGGATCATCCAATCCTAACGATAAAATATTAAGAGCATTGGACTGTTTTGTAATTGAAAATTTGCATGAAGAATTGCGAGAGATAGGAGAAACACCCTTTGACACAGTCCGCTGCGTCTTCATAGAAGGCAATCCCATTTACGAAGACTCCGGCTTCTATGACCAAACCCATATCCAGGTTTGCGTCCGCAATCCAAACTGTATCAAAGGATTCTTTCTTCCCAGATCAGAAGATGACAACTGGTCTACTGCCGCTTAACCAGCTTATTTATGCGTGAAATTTTAACCCCTAAAAAATCTATGCCCTCTTGAATTTCACCATTAATCATTTACTTCTCTCAGCCATTAAGTGCCAGGAAACGATTTACCTCAGCCCTCAGCTATTAAATGCCAGGAACGATGCAATTCACGCCCTAAGCCATTAAGCTCTAAGAACTGATGCATTTCTCGTTTTCAGCCATTAAGCGTCAGGAATCAAGACACTTCACACACTCAGGCATTAAGCACCAGGTACCGATACATTTCGCGTCTAAGCCATTCCTCCATTCGCCCCAATATTCTGCCCACTAATCCACTTCGCATCATCACTCACCAAAAACGCTACCACTTTCGCAATATCCTCCGGCTCACCAATCCTGTTAAATGCTGACAATCCCGCTAATCTATCCAATGCCTCCTGTGTTTTTCCATTCAAAAACAACTCTGTATTAGTCGGACCAGGAGACACCACATTTACATTAATCCCTCTCGCTCCCACCTCTTTCGCAAACACACGCGTCATCTGCTCTACCGCGCCCTTGGTAGCCACATAAGGTCCATAAGTCGGTAATAATAAACGTGTAGTAGTAGAAGAAAAATTAATTATAGTTCCATTATCAGCGAGCCTTGTAGCTGCCTCGCGCATCGTATTGAAAGTACCTTTGACATTTATCGCAAACTGCCTGTCAAAATCCTCATCACTTGTGTCTTTGATTAATTTATACAACAGGATACCCGCATTATTAATCAGCACATCCATCCTCCCATATTGTGCGATCACCGTATCGAACATCTTTTTCACCTCGTCAGATTTACTCACATCCGCCTGTATCGCCATGGCCTCCACACCCAATTCTTTTATCGCCGCTACTGTTTTATCTGCCGCTTCTTTATTGCCTGCATAGTTAACGACTACGGTTGCACCTTCAGCAGCCAGTTTTTGTGCGATGGCCGCACCAATGCCCCTCGACGCACCTGTTACCAAAATTATTTTCCCTGTGAGCGTTTTCATATTTCCTTTGTTTTAGTTTAATAACTCAAAGGTCATACTTATCCACACAGAAATTTTCCCTGTGAGCGTTTTCATATTTCCTTTGTTTTAGTTTGATAACTCAAAGGTCATACTTATCCACACAGAAAAATTGCAAATATTAAAGGAATGGATGTAAAATTCAAAGAATGCCAGGCACAGGCTGTTCAGAAAGAGGTATCATACAAACTATCCAGGGTGTAGCTACCTCAGTACCCCCTGCTCCGTTACCATT